>JAPPOU010000138.1 GCA_028817795.1 Alphaproteobacteria bacterium | reverse complement strand
CCTCTGTAAACAAACGGAATGTTTGGCCATCCACTTTGATTTTAACGTCGCTGTTTTTGCGGTAAGGGTATCCCGCAGCCACGCTCACGACATTCTTGCTGCCTTCGCCCGCCCAATGGGTAATGAACAAACGCACTTCACCACGCTTTTTCCCTTCAGCGCCACGTTCCTTTTTAGGCACAGAGGCCATAAAGCACACACGGCCCTTGTTATCCTTGAAACTGGTCGCCTCCCAATCACCGAACGTGCCCAGCGCAACGGGTGCCGATGTGGCCGCATAAGCCGCCGATGTCAAAACCATGCATGCTGCAAAAAACAGTGTTTTAATCGTCACGATACCCCCATGCCGGACAAAATTATTGTGTCTTATGAGCAGGTTAGACTCTATGTGATCCAATGCCAAGGAAAAAACCGTATAAAGTGACATAAGATAACCGGAAACAGTGTAAAAATAATGGTCTACGCCAGTGATACAATTCCTTTTCCCCTTGCCCCGCCCCCATGCGCCTGTCTAAAAAACAGCATGGCTCCGGGCGCAACACAAAACGATACGAAAAACGGCTCCTCCCTTCCCCCGGAAGAGCTGCTGGTCCGTATTGGTAAAGACAAGGACCGCAAGGCTTTTGTCGCACTGTTTTCTCATTACGCGCCACGCATAAAATCTTTTCTGCTGAAATACGGCATGGACGAAGCGCAAGCCGAAGAAATCGTGCAAAATGTCTTCGTGACCGTATGGGAAAAGGCCGAAAAGTATGACCCCCAAAAAGCCGCTGCCAGCACATGGCTTTTTACGATCGCGCGCAACAAGCGTATTGATGCCATGCGCAAGGATAAATTCATTACCTTTGACAGTGACATGATCTCAAACACTGTTCCCGCGCCAGAAAAAGAAACTTATGCGGAAACCGTAACCGTGGAAAAACTTTCCAAGGCTATCGACAGCCTGCCAAAAGAACAGGCTGCGCTGCTGCGCATGTCATTTTTTGAAGACAAGCCTCACAGTGAAATTGCCGAGGAAACAAATTTACCGCTCGGTACCGTGAAATCCCGCCTGCGGCTCGCCTTGAACAAACTGCGCAATTTTATGAAGAGGGAAGACACATGACACGTCCCATTCCCACAACGTCCGAAGAACTGCTGATGGCTTATGCTGCAGGGCGGCTGAATACCATGGAGTCCCTTTTGGCCGCTACCTTGCTGTCCGTGAATGCTGCAGCAAGACAGCAACTGGCCCTCTATGAAGCACAGGGCGGGCACGTGCTGGACGAAGAAGAGCCGAGCGACCTATGCCATTCCTGCCTTGAATCTGTTTTACAGCGTATTGACGACCAACCTGTAAGGGCCGTGCCCACGCCCTGCCCTGATATGCCGGGTGTGCCAGAGCCGCTGTGTACACTTTTGCGTGAGTGCATGACACCGGACAGCCTGTGCTGGAAAGCGGTTTCACCGGGGATGGAGTGCCTGCCCTTAACCGTGGATTGCGCCGGACCGCAGCAATTATTCCTGATGAAACTTGCACCACATGAATCTGCACCATCGCATCGGCATGACGGCACTGAAATCACGCTTGTGCTAGAGGGCTATTACACCGATACACTTGGACGACATGAGGCGGGCAGCATGTGCATTATCACAGACAACCGCATCGCACACAGCCCCCGCGCCGGTGATAAAGGCTGCCTGTGCCTTGTCCTGACAGCGCAGCCTTTGCGTTACCGGGTTATTCGGCAAAGGTTTTTTACGATCTTCCGCAGGTGACTTTTTCTTTTTGCGGTACGGCAGGTACGCGCAGGGCAGCCAGTGCCTTCTCAATGACACCGTTCATCCATGGCGCATAGCTGCGTTTCGGCAATGCAGCGGCAGGCAGCCATTCCGCTGCCGCGGCTTCTTTAGGGTTTAAGGGGATATCTGTTTCCTTTGAAATATACCCTGTAAAAACATGCGTAATTTCATGTTCGACCAAATCGCCGACCTGTGCGCGATACTTGTATGTGCCTGCGGGCACAAGCGTATCCGGCGGCAGGGCAAAATCCAGTTCCTCCACAACACGGCGATAGGCCGCATCAACAGGCGCTTCACCGGGATAGGGGTGCGAACAGCATGTATTCGCCCATAACAAAGGGCAATGATATTTTTCCGCCGCGCGCTGCTGTATTAAAACCAGCTCCGGATTTTCTTTTTGAAACAAAACAACGGATACGGCGCGGTGCAACAGCCCTTGTTCATGCGCGGCCAGTTTATCCATTGTGCCGATCTCGTTATCATCCTCGTCAATCAGGACCAAAAGATTTGTCATCCGCCCACCATCGCGATAAGGCCAAAGACATAGGCGACAAGCAAAAGCGCATCAATGCGGTCCAGCAGACCGCCATGTCCGGGAATCAATGTACCCGTATCTTTCACGCCATGTTTGCGCTTGAAATGCGATACCAACAAATCACCACCCTGCCCGACCATGCCCAACACAAAGCCCACGATCCCGTATGTCATGAATTCCATGCCGCCGATCGTATCGACATCGACCCAGCTGATAAAAGCCGGGTGCCCCAGCCCTGCAGCAATAACGCCCGCGCCCAAAGCACCGCCCAGAAAGCCAGACCAAGTTTTTTTCGGGCTGATGTTCGGCGCCAGTTTCGGGCCACCCAGTGTGCGGCCTGCAAAATATGCGAAGACATCACTGCCCCACACGACCAGCAGCAATGTCGCCACATTGTATAACCCATGCACAGACGTATCGGCCCGCAGCCATGTCATGATGGCAATAGAAACAACAATATAAACAAAACCGCCCAACACCCGGCGCAATGACGGGCCTTTCTGGGAAAAGTTATAACAGAAAATTAAAAAACAGAACGCCAACGCAAGCCACAAACCGGATAAGGGATTTTGCAGCATCCCCGCCGCCAGTGCTGCCACACCCGCCAACACCATTGTCAAACGCAACAAAAATGCAGGCGGTTTTTGATCCGTCAAAACCATTTTGGCCCATTCATCCACGGCAATAGCCGCTGCCGCCGCCATCATCAATATAAACGGCCAGCCCCCCAGATACACCACCAACAAAACAGCCGGGCCGAACACAGCCGCCGATCGCAGGCGCGTTTTAAGAGAGGAATCGGGCTGTTTTGGGGCAGTGTCCGTCATGCCGTTTTACCCTGCAATGCTTCCAGCGCCCCCATGAATGACGGGCCGACGCGGCATTCGGAAATTTCTATGTCTTTCCAGACCTCACCCGTCACATAGGGTTCAACAGCCAGCCAGGCATCCAGTTCGGTACGGGATGGGAAATCTGCAATCATAACCGATCCGCACATTTTTCCATCGTCATTCAATAACGCCACACCAAACAACAAACTGCCTTCTGCAAACATTTTATCGCCCAACGCCAAATGCGCATCCCGCGCTTTCAAGCGGCGGTCCATTGCCTCTGCGTCTGTGCCATCACGTCCAATCACGACAAACTGCATATTATACCTCTGCTACTGTTGGTCCCGAAATGCCGCCGTAACGGCGGTCACGCCGCGTATAAAAATCCAGCGCCGCTTCCATGTCCTTGCGGTCAAAATCTGGCCATAATGTATCTGTGAAAAACAACTCGGCATAGGCAAGCTGCCACATCAAAAAATTGCTGATACGCTTTTCACCGCTGGTGCGGATCATCAAGTCAGGGTCTGGGATGTCTGCCGTCATCAGATTTTGCGTAAACACCATACCATCAATGTCCGCAGGCTTTATTTCACCCGACACCGATTTCTGCGCAAGGCTGCGTGCCGCATGCACGATATCCTGCCGCCCGCCATAGCTGAGCGCAATCACCACGGTAATACCGGTGTTATCTTTGGTGACATTTTCAGCGTTGTCGATCAACTTCACGATATCCGTTGGCAAACGCGTACGGTCGCCGATTACTTTTAATCGCGCACCGGTTTTATGAAGTTCCGCCGTTTCTTTTTGCAGATGAAAGCGCAAAAGCGACATCAGGTCGCTGATCTCGTCCGCCGGGCGGTTCCAGTTTTCGGATGAAAAGCTAAACAGCGTCAGGTATTCAATGCCCAGATCACGCGCCGCCTCGACAGCCTTGCGGGCCGCTTCCGCGCCACGGCGGTGGCCTTCGGTACGACTAAGCCCCCGCGCCGTCGCCCAACGGCCATTGCCATCCATGATAATCGCAACGTGACGCGGCAGGGACATGGTTATACCTGTTTGATCTCCTGCTCTTTTTCAGACAGCATGGTATCAATTTTACCAACCCAGTTATCTGTCATTCTCTGGATTTCCTGCTCCAGTTTTTTCAGCTCGTCCTCGGAAACCACGCCGCCTTTTTGGGATTTCTTGGCAACGTCCATACCCTCACGGCGAACGTTACGCACGGCAATGCGTGCCTGCTCCGCATATTTGGCAGCGACTTTGCACAGCTCATTACGCCGCTCTTCCGTCAGGCCGGGAACGGGAACGCGGATGAGCGTGCCGGACGGCTGCGGGTTCAGGCCCAGACCTGCGTTCGCAATCGCCTTTTCAACAGCTTTGGTATTGGCTGCATCCCAGACCTGAATGGTCAACAGGCGCGGCTCCGGCACGGAAACCGTACCCAACTGGCTCACCGGCATTTTCGATCCATAGACCTCGACCACCACATGTTCCAAAAGGTTCGTGGAAGCCCGCCCTGTGCGCAGACCGGAAAATTCTTTTTCCAGCACTTCCTGTGCCCCGTTCATACGACGGTCTAAATCTTTCATGTCGACTTCTTCAGCCATTTTTCACCTCTTGGTTTTGTACAATCGTGTATTCGCCCCGGCCCTGCATCAATTCGGCAAAGGCCCCCGGCTTTTTGATCGAGAAAACGATCACCGGAATATTGTTTTCACGCGCCAAAGAAATCGCGGAGGCATCCATGACTGCAAGGTCATTGGACAAGACTTCCAGATACGTCAGGTTATCATAGCGCGTTGCCGTCGGCACTTTGACAGGATCAGCCGTATAAACACCGTCTACCTTGGTGCCCTTCAATAAGGCATCACAGCCCATTTCCGATGCGCGCAATGCGGCGGCGGTATCTGTTGTAAAAAACGGGTTGCCTGTACCTGCCGCAAAAATAACAACACGGCCTTTTTCCATGTGGCGCACGGCCTTGCGGCGGATATAAGGCTCGCACACCATTTCCATGGGAATAGCGGACTGAACGCGAGTATGAATGCCCTGCTTTTCCAAAGCGTTCTGCATAGCCAGCGCATTAATGACCGTTGCCATCATCCCCATATAATCTGCCGTTGAGCGGTCCATGCCCTCCGCCGCGCCGGAAACACCACGGAAGATATTGCCGCCACCCACGACAAGGCATACCTCAACCCCCAGCGCCACAACGTCTTTAATATCCTGTGCAATACGGTTGACCGTTGTTGATTCAACGCCGTATTCGCCATCGCCCATCAGGGCTTCGCCGGATATTTTCAAAAGAACGCGTTTAAAGCGTGGTTCGGACATGCATTTCCCCCTGCAATATCCCCCCTCTCCCGCAGATGGAGAAAGGGGGATAATGTGCTGTTAGCCAGCGGCTATTTTTGAAACTTCCGCAGCGAAGTCGTCTTCTTTCTTCTCGACGCCTTCACCCAGTTCAAAACGAATGTAAGACGCCAGCTTCACAGGCGCGCCCACATCTTTTTCTGCAGCCGCCAGAACGTCAGCCACTTTCGTTTTGCCGTCGATGATAAAGGCCTGCTGCAGCAGAACGACCTGCTCGTAATATTTACGCATGGAGCCGTCGACCATTTTTTCAACAATCTCGTCAGGCTTGCCGCTTTGCTTGGCTTTGTCTGCATGAACAGCACGCTCGCGTGCCACAACTTCCTGGTCAAGACTGTCAACATCCAGCGCTTCCGGGCGGGCTGCCGCAATGTGCATTGCCAACTGGCGGCCCAGATCGGCCAGTTTACCGGCATCACCAGACGATTCCAGCGCAACCAAAACGCCAATTTTCCCGCGACCGGGGCTTAAGGTATTGTGCACGTAAGATGCAACCAAACCTTCGGACACGCCAAGACGACCCACACGGCGCAGAGACATATTCTCGCCAATGCTCGCAATCAGGTCCGTCAGGTTATCCTGTACAGGCTTGCCGTTCAGCGTTGCGGCTTTCAATGCCTCAACATCGGCAATGCCGTCTTTCAGTGTCAGGGCTGTCGCTTCATCCAGGAATTTTTGGAACTGCTCGTTACGCGCAACGAAATCCGTTTCCGCGTTCAGCTCGACGATAACGCCGTTCTTGCCGTCTGTTTCAACACTGACCAAGCCTTCAGCCGCCGCACGGCCAGATTTCTTGGCTGCCGAGGCAAGACCTTTCTTACGCAGGTAATCCACTGCTGCATCCATATCGCCGCCATTTTCCGCCAGTGCCTTTTTGCAATCCAGCATGCCTGCACCCGATTTTTCGCGCAGCTCTTTCACCATTGCTGCTGTAATTTCCGCCATTGTTTTATCCTTTCCTTGTTTTTTGTCCGTAAACCGCACACCCCCGCGATAAGCGGGGGTGATACGGTGCGTCAATGTATCAGCCTGCCGCCGCTGCGGCTTTCACTTCGCCATCGCCGAGGTTTTCAGCCTCCGGCGTTTCAGAAGCGCCAATATCCTTGCCCGATGATGTGACTTCCGCCTGCAGGCCATCAAGAACAGCCTGTGCGAACAGTTCACAGTAAAGGCTGATCGCGCGTGTCGCGTCATCATTGCCGGGGATCAGGTAGTCAATATCGTCGGGATCACAGTTTGTGTCCACAATCGCAAAAACGGGAATGCCCAAACGGCGCGCTTCCTGCACGGCGTTTGCTTCCTTGTTCACATCCAGAACAACCATAGCATCGGGCAGGCCGCCCATGTCTTTAATGCCGCCCAAAGCTTTTTCCAGCTTTTCACGCTCGCGGGACAGGTTCAGCTGCTCTTTTTTCGTCAGGGCGCGCTTGACACCTTCATCGTTCAGCATTTCCTCAACTTCACGGAGGCGCTTGATCGAGTTGGAAATTGTTTTCCAGTTGGTCAGCATGCCACCGAGCCAGCGGAAGTTCACGTAGTACTGGCCGCAGCGCTGCGCTGTCTGCGCAATGATATCTGTCGCCTGACGCTTGGTGCCCACGAACAAAACGCGCCCGCCTTCGGCCACGATGTCGCGCAGGCCCTTCAGGCCGTGGTGCAGCATGGGAACGGTCAGTTCAAGGTTGATGATATGCACGCCGTTGCGCTCGCCAAAGATGAACGGCTTCATCTTGGGGTTCCAGCGGCGGGTGTGGTGTCCGAAGTGAACGCCAGCTTCCAAAAGCTGGCGCATGGTAAAGGTTGGCATCGTCATAATCGTATCCTTTCGGTTATGCCTCTGCGCGCCTGATACGCCCCCAAACAGGAGCCACCGAAAAACGGCACGCATGTGATGTAAAAAAGCCCTACCGCACCATGCGGTGGGGATTGGCCGGATTCATAACAGGGATAATGCACATATTGCAAGGAAAAACGTTGAAATGGCATGGTTTTTTCAAGCTTAGCCATTAATTTCCATAAACAGAATACCGGGCCGGTATCTTATTGACATAACTGATACAAGCTTTTATATTTATGTCCAAAGATACCGCAAAAGAAAACAGACATTTTTTTCAAGGTGATGCGCACATGGATATAGACGGCAGCGGATATGGTGGGGGCTACAGCGAGCAGAGTACCCTCCCGCACGTACGCGCTATTCAGGCCGCAGAGAATGGCCATGTGAATACTGCCGTCGGACTGATACGTGACGGTGTCTCACCCTACGTAAAATACTACGGAAAAAGCGTGGCTTCTATCGCTCTTAGGCAGACTGACACTGCTCTCTTATCTGCCCTTATCACGCATGACCTCGCATTCTTGGAACGCCCTTTAGATAAACACAGCCGTTATACCCCGCTTATGGCCGCTGCAGCCAACGGCAACTTCACCGGTCTTTCATTCCTTATCGATAAGGGAGCCGCGCTTGATACGCAAAGCGATGCAGGCAAGACCGCGCTTATGCTCGCAGCCGCGTTAGGGCGCCTGCAAACTGTAAAAAAACTTTTGGACGCCGGGGCTAATACGGAACTTTGCGACCTGCAAGGCCAAACCGCCGAAGATCTGGCCCGCAACAATGAGCATCACGAGATTGGCTACATCATTGCCCTCCACGCTGCGAAAGACACATGGGAGCGCGACGGCACAGATAAGGTCGTGCATAAAGAACCTGTCACATCCGCCTGCCAGACCATCACCCATGTGTTCAACTTTGCCGCCCAGACCGTGCTGACAATGGTGGAAGATTTAAAAACACGGGAAAAAACTGCTTCATTTTTTGTGCCGTTCCGGGATGCCTCAGAAGCTGCAATTTCTCAAGCCGCACAAAAGTTCGTGGAACTGGGCGGCAGCGCCGAACTTGCAAGCGCGGCAGATATGGGCGTGCTGAAACCAAAAAAGAAAGCAACAATCCTGACTGTGATAAACAAAGGGTAGGTCATGGCTTACAAATTGAATGATCTTACAAGAGATATCCAAGATGGCAATTTATCTGCCGTCAAAGACGCTGTACAAAAACACCCCCATTTATTAAACCCGGATGAAGAATACGCCACCTGTATGCCCCTTACCGTTGCCGCCGCACATAGTCAGGCCGATATTTTAGACTTTCTGCTAAAGAGAGGCGCAAACCCGGAAGAACAGTATCCTAAAAGCTTTTACAAAACAGTTGCGGTATCAGACCCACGCATCATCGGCATCAGCACTCAGCGTGGGAAGAATTTGAACCTGATACGTCTTGATAACGGAAATACGATGCTGCATTACGCGGCAGAAAGGGGGAAGATGCCCGCCGTAAAGGAACTGTTATTCCGAGGTGTCGACCCCGCAGT
>JAPPOU010000076.1 GCA_028817795.1 Alphaproteobacteria bacterium | reverse complement strand
GCAGGGCAAGGTGGATATCCGGCGTAAGGCCGGCCTGCAGGCGATAGGGCGCATCATCCGCTGCCACAACAAAGCCGATGACCAGAAACAAAATGACAGCGTGCCGCAAGCCATAAGGATCGCGGGCAGGCGTATTGCTTTCAAAGGCAGGCAGGCGCACATGTTCTTTTGCGTTTTTATACGCGGCGACGTGTTTGTCCCACAGGGCCTGTGTTTCTTTTGAAACGTTTCCGGCGGGTTTATCCTTTAATGCGGCAAGAGGCTGGTGCGGCAAGCGGCCCGCGCGCTCCATGGCGCGTTCGGTTTCATTGCGCGTGGGCCAATGGAAAGAACGCCCGCCGCGAAAGGCAAGCGCTGCTATCACCAGAACAAAGGCTGCCAGTAAAAAAAGATGCGCCCAGCGCCCAAAGGTGGCGGGAATGTTAAAAAAGCAAAGGGAGGCATAAAACGCGGTGACGCAAAGCGCCGGCCAAAACTGTGTCCAGAAGCGTGAGGCTGCCAGCACCAGCCAACTGGCCAGATATGTCAGCACATATGTCATGCCACCCATTTCGGTACGATGTCGGCGGCAATCAGGCTGCGCACGGTTTCTTCCTTGCGGATCAAGGCCGATTTTGTGCCTTTGACCAGTACCTCGTTTGCGCGGGGCCGCGTGTTATAGGTTGATGACATGACGGTGCCATAGGCGCCAGCGCATGTGATGGCAACCAGATCACCAGCCTGCATGGCGGGGAACTTTTCACCCTTTAAAAAAACATCGCTTGTTTCACAGACTGGCCCCACGATATCGCACGTCATGCGGCGGCGCGCACTTTTCTTGGCAGGAATGATGGCGTGATAGGCATCATACATAGCAGGCCGCACAAGGTCGTTCATGGCGGCATCAATAATAACAAATGTTTTGTGATGCCCTTTTTTCACGCTGACAACGCGGGAGAGGACAACGCCCGCTTCCCCGACAATCGAGCGCCCCGGCTCCATCACGATATGTACATCCAGTGCCCCTAAAACATCGCGCACCATTTTGGCATAGGCATCAAGGTTAATGGGCATATCTTTTTCATGCTGGCGGATGCCGATGCCGCCGCCGATATCAACGGTGGTGATGGCATGGCCGTTGTTGCGGAGGTCCTTTACCAGTTTTGCAACACGCTGGTATGCGCGTTTATAAGGTGCGATGTGCAAGATTTGAGATCCGATATGCACGGCAACGCCGGTCGCGGCAATGGCGGGCATTTTTTTTGCGCGGTTGTAGATGCGCAAGGCATCACCAATATCGATGCCGAATTTATCTTCCTTTTTCCCTGTTGATATTTTGTGATGCGTTTTTGCATCGACATCCGGGTTGACGCGGAGCGCAATGCGTGCGGTTTTGCGCAGCTTTTGCGCAATGCGGGAAATGCGCTCCAGCTCGACTTCGGATTCAATGTTGATTTGTAACAGGTCCAGCTTGATGGCGGCGGTCAGTTCTTTTTCAGACTTGCCCACGCCAGAATAAACAATTTTTTGTGGCGCGATGCCTGCAGTCAATGCGCGTTGCAGTTCTCCACCCGAAACAACATCGGCCCCCGCGCCTGTTTTGCGGATGAGGGTCAGGAGGCTTTGGTTGCTGTTGGCCTTAACGGCATAGCAAACGGTAAAACGGTTTTTAGGCATGACCTTGGCAAAGGCCTTTTTATACGCTTCCGCATTTTCCTTGATATGTGTTGCCGCATAGCAGTACAGCGGCGTGCCGTATTTCTCTGCCAGTTTTTCCGCATCCATACCTTCGATGTGCAGTTTATTTTTTTTGTATTTTATATGTTTCGTTATCATGGCGCAGGGTCCGTGGCTGGATGGGGGTAGGTGTGAGGGAAGCTGTCTTGCTCGACATGCGCGGGCGCATCGACAAAGCCGGGCTTGATGCCGCAGGCCGAGATGAGCGGGATGGCGATGACGCCAAGAAGCAGGATTGTTGTTTTTATGTGCATCTGGGGTTATACAAGCCTTTCCATTTGTCTATGGAGGGTATCATTATGCTGACAAAGCCTCAAATGCGTTCCGCCGTGTTTGCCTTGTTTTTTCTGGTGGTCATGCTGGCTGCGGCGCAGGTGCAGGCCCGCCTTACGGGCGATAGGGAAAATGGGACGGCTGTGAAAGCTGCAACGATATTGCCCGAAGCTATTTTCACGAATATTAAGGGTGAAGATACCTCTCTTGCCGCGTGGCGTGGTGAGGTGGTCTTGGTGAACCTCTGGGCCACATGGTGCCCACCGTGTGTTGCAGAGCTGGCGTCATTGGAAACGCTGGGCCGGAAAATGAAAGACCATGGTTTTAAAGTAGTGGCCATTTCCATGGACCGTAAAAAAAGCGCGGAAGAGGTCAAAGCTTTTCTGGAAGAAAAAGGCATCATGTATCTTGATGTTTATATGGATAGCCGTCGCGATATTGCGAAAAAATGGTCTTACGAAGGGCTTCCCGTTTCTTTCTTGCTCGACCGGAACGGTATGATTGTATCCCGTTTTGAAGGGCCGCGTGTATGGGATGAAGGTAAGACGTTGGCGCAGGTGGCGCAGGTTGTTGGCGTATCCGTTCCCACGCCTTGAAGCGTTATGGCTCTTGCACCGTGAGGGGAATAACCCCCGTGCGCTGCCCTTGCTTCATGTCATAGATGTGTATGGCATCACCTGTGGGCGTGGCGGCAAGGATGGCAATGGTGTCTCCATCTATGACCATATGGCGGACAGTGGTCGCGGCAGGAAGCTCCAGCGCTTGCATGGCGCGGGGTTGTGTCAGTTCCCCCATGCGGGTGGTAATACCCCAGACAACCAAAATAATGCCGACAAGAATCAGCGCCGACATCGTGCCTACAAGGATTTTTAAACCGCGCATGGCTTTTGCCTCCAGAAAAACATATACTGTTTCATAACATGGAACGCGTGATTGTCAATGTTGAAGAAAACGATGCGGGTGGGCGGCTTGATAAAGTGCTGGCGGCGCATGCGCCATCGTTGTCGCGTGCCCGCGTGCAGGCTTTACTGGCCAAAGGCCATGTGGC
Organism: Alphaproteobacteria bacterium; assembly: GCA_028817795.1. Classification (GTDB taxonomy): domain Bacteria; phylum Pseudomonadota; class Alphaproteobacteria; order Micavibrionales; family UBA2020; genus JAPPOU01. The sequence goes on along the minus strand of JAPPOU010000076.1, from coordinate 5,917 downwards.
GGATGATGCAGGTGCCCTTGTTTCGGATGCATCGCGCAAGGTGCGGACGGGTGATGCTTTTGTTATTACGATTCCCCCCGCAGTGGATGCCGACCCGGTGCCGCAGGATATTGCATTGGATATCCGCTATGAAGACGATCACCTGCTGGTGTTGAACAAACCTGTGGGGCTTGTCGTGCATCCGGCGGCAGGCAATCATGACGGCACGCTGGTGAATGCCTTGCTTGCGCATTGCGGGGAGAGTTTGTCCGGCATTGGCGGTGTCAAGCGGCCCGGTATTGTGCATCGGCTGGATAAAGAAACATCGGGCCTCATGGTTGTTGCAAAAACAGACGCAGCGCATCAAGGGCTTGCGGCCCAGCTTGCAGACCGAAGCCTGAAACGTGTTTATCATGCTATTGTCTGGGGTGTGCCGAACCCTTCAAAGGGGCGCATCGAAACCGGCATTGGTCGGGATAAAAAGAACCGCAAGAAAATGGCCGTTGTGTCCGGCGGGAAAAACGCGATCACAGATTACGAAACGGCAGAGACATTTGGGTTGCTGGCGGCGCGTGTTGTTTGCCGCCTGCAGACGGGCCGCACGCATCAGATACGCGTGCATATGGGGCATAGTGGACATCATCTGGTCGGCGACTCTGTTTACGGTAAATCTACGGCGCGGCGCTTCTTAAAATTGCAAAAAGCGCCGCCAGATGTGGCCGATACCATGTTGTCATTTCCGCGGCAGGCGTTGCACGCGGCGGAAATTGCCTTTTTGCACCCGGTAACAGGCAAAAAAATATCTGTTGCAGCGGATTGTCCAGAGGATATGATATCCTTGCTAGAAATGCTAAGGGGGTCGATATGAGCAACGTGCCGGAAGCTGAAAAGGAAGTCATCGCGGGCGATAGCCTGCACATGAACAAGGGCGAAGAGGTCAAGCTGACCGAAGCCAGTGCGCAGCTACGCAAAGTTAAGGTATGTCTGGGATGGAAAGCGCCTGAAGAGTCTGACGGCTTTACCGTGGATATTGATGCTTCGGCCTTTTTGCTGAATCGCGAGCGCCGCGTGCGCAACGATACGGATTTTGTTTTTTATAATAACCTTGAAATCGATGGCGGCAGCGTGCGCCATGGGGGTGATAACCGTGTCGGTGATGCAGATGGGGATGATGAGGTTATTCATATTGATTTGGAAACCGTTCCCTTCGATGTTGAAAGCATCGCTTTTTCGGTGACGATCCACAGTCCGGAAGAGCGCCAGCAGAACTTTGGCCTTGTCAAGGATGCCTATATTCGTGTCGTCAATGAAGAGGACGGTAAGGAGCTTGCGCATTTTGATTTGAGTGAGGATGCGTCCGAGGACAATGCCATGGTCTTTGGCGAGCTTGTCCGCGACGGTGTGGGCTGGAAATTCAAGGCCTTAGGTGATGGTACGGACGGTGGTCTTTACAAAATTGCGCGCGAGTTCGGAGTGAACGTCGCCCCGATGTAGGGCTGTTTTTTGCGCGGCGGGCTTGACAAAACCCGCCCTGCGCCCCATGTAAACCATAAGTTCCAATTTTTATTAAACAACGCTCCAACAAGGAAAGGGTATAGCGATGCTGACAATTGGTCACAAGTTTCCAGAATTTAACCTAACGGCAGTGGTGTCTTCCGATGCGAAAGATGCTTTCAAGCCCGTGGGCAACGCCACCTACAAAGGCAAATGGCTGGTTGTTTTTGCCTGGCCGAAAGATTTCACCTTTGTGTGTCCGACAGAAATTGCCGCCTTTGGCAAGCTGAACGGCGAGTTTAAAGACCGTGATGCGCAGGTTCTGGGCATGAGCACGGATTCGGATTATGTGCACTTGGCATGGCGCCAGAGCCATAACGACCTGAAAGACCTGCCATTCCCCATGCTGTCTGACATCAAGCATGAGCTGTCGACCGCGTTGGGTATTCTGAATGACGAGGCGGGTGTGTGTAACCGCGCCACCTTTATCGTCGATCCAAACGGCATTATCCGCCATGTTTCGGTTAATGACCTGAAAGTTGGCCGTAATGTTGAAGAGGTTCTGCGTATTCTTGATGCACTGCAAACAGATGAACTGTGCCAGTGCAACTGGCAGAAAGGTGAATCGCCCTTGAAAGCGGCGTAACCTCTCTTTTGACGTAACAAGACGTTTGAAAAAAGGGCATTCCCTGCGGGATGCCCTTTTTTTTGTCCTTGTTTTTCTCTACCCTTGATAAAAAACAGAAAAGGACGCTGCCATGTCATCCCGTGCATCACAAAAAAAATCCGGCCCCGCAAAAAAAGGGCGCAAGGCAGGTGGTGGGCTGGAGGATTTTCAGCAGGCGTTTTTTGAACAAGTGCCCACCGCTGACCTGCACGGATGGCATGAATCCGATAAACAGGCCGTGGCGGCAGAGGCGTATCAAATGGTGCTGCACCGCCAGCCTGGTACGCACAGCGTGCGTGTTGAAAATGTTGAGCGCGCTGACGGCGGTGCGGCCAGCTTGCACACCGTGATTTATATTGTGAATGATGATATGCCGTTTATCGTCGATTCCATTTCAGCTGATTTGGCGTCACGTGGCTTGCACATTGAAACGTTATTTCACCCCGTGCTGCGCATTGCACGCAGCGGGAAGGGGGAATTTTCAGGCATAGCTGCGGCAGATGTAAAAAATGCCGTTGTGGAATCTCATATTTTTGTTCGTTTGGAGCAGATTGTGCCGGATGCAGATCTGAAGGAACTATCCTCTGCGCTGGAAACTGTTTTGGCCGATGTACGGTCCGCAACGGGTGATTGGCAGTCGATGCTGAAAAAGATGGACGCTGTCATCGCTGATGTGTCCGCATGGGCCGCAGCAGATGGCAGCGACGAGATGGAAGAGGCTGTCGCGTTTTTAAAGTACCTCCGCCAGAATAATTTTACATTCCTTGGCTATCGTTCATACAACGTCACGACAGAGGGCAGAAAAACGTCTTCTGCGGTGGTGCCGCGTGCAACGTTGGGTGTTTTGAAGAACCACAAGAACATTACTTTTGGCCGGGGGAAAAACCTGCCGGAAATTTCAGCGTTAAAGGCACATTCGGGCGCTGTGATGATTAGCAAGCTGATCGACGCAACGGCAACCGTGCACCGCCGTGTGCCGCTGGATGCGGTGAGCGTCAAGGTTGTCGATAAACAGGGCCGTTTGTGCGGGATGCACGTTTTTGCAGGTCTGTTTACATCCAGCACATATTCATGCCGGACAAGCGAAGTTCCCATTGTGCGGCAGAAAGTAAAGCGTACCGTCGCGCAGGCAGGCTTCCGCCATGGCTCGCATGACCAAAAAGCCTTGGAGCATATCCTTGAAAAAATGCCGCGTGACGAGCTGTTCTTGATTAATGAAGAGGAGTTATATGTATTGGCGCTGGGGGTTTTGCGCCAGCAGGAAAAAAACAGTGTTGGCCTTTTTGTCCATGAAGACCCTGCAAAAAAGTACGCATCATGTCTTTTGTATGTACCGCGTGACCGGCACAATACAGGCCTGCGTTTGCAGGCGGGCAGGATTTTGGAAGAGGCCTTGGGTGGCCATATGGTCAGTTCGTTTTCGACGTTGGACGACAGCCCGTTGGCGCGTATGCTTTTCACTGTGCGTTTGGGGGATGCACCCGCTGCTTATTCTGTTGAAGAGGCAGAGGCGCGCATTAGCGATTTAGCGCGTGATTGGGGTGAAAGACTGCGGCATGTGCTTATTGCGCATCATGGAAAAAAAGAAGGAAATCGTCTTGGCGGTCTATACGGCAAGGCTTTTAATAGCGCTTACCATGATGTGATGATGGTTGAAAAGGCTGTGCATGACGTTACCCAGATAGAACATCTGGTAGCCAGTGATGAAGATATTCGCGTTGATTTGTATAAATTGCACGATTCCGGCCCGGGTGAGCTGCGGTTAAAGGTCTATCACAAGGGGGCGCCCGCGTCTTTGAGCGATGTGATGCCCATTCTTTTGCACATGGGCCTTCGGGGCGTATCGGAAATGCCGTTTGAAGTGTGCCCGGCCGGGCGGGATGTTATCTGGATACATGACTTTCACGTGCATAGTGATGTCGCTATCGAGCTTTCAGATGTCAAGGAAAGGTTTGAGGCGGCTTTTGCCGAGATATGGGCGGGGCGTGCAGAGAATGACAGTTTGAATATTCTGGTGCTGCGTGCCCATCTGGCATGGCACGAGGTGCGGATTTTGCGTGCGTATAGCGGATATTTGGCGCAGGCGCGTTTTCCGTTTAGCCGTCCGTATATGGAACAGGCGTTGGCGGCACATCCTGACATTGTGCGCGATATTGTGGACCTTTTCTGCATTATGCATGACCCGCATGTGCCACACAAAGACCGGTCACGCCGCGAAGACGTTGAGGCGCGGATTGAAGAAGATTTGCAGCGCGTGGAAAAATTGGATCATGACCAGATTTTGCGCGGTTATTTGACATTGGTGCAAAAAACGCTGCGCACAAATTATTTTCAGCGTAACGCTGATGGCGTGGGCAGGCCGTGTCTGGCCATGAAACTGGATGGGAAGAATATTCCTTTTCTGCCGCTGCCGCGCCCGCATGTGGAAACGTATATTTATTCGGCACGCGTTGAGGCCGTACATCTCCGTGGTGGAGAGGTGGCACGCGGCGGCATACGTTGGTCTGATCGCCACGATGATTTCCGCACGGAAGTGCTGGGGCTTATGAAGGCGCAGCTTGTGAAAAACACAATTATCGTGCCAACGGGCGCCAAGGGCGGGTTCGTCGTTAAACAGCCACCGCGTACAGGCGGGCGGGATGCTTATTTGGCGGAAGGCGTTGCTTGTTACAAAATCTTTATTCAGGCGTTACTGGATATCACGGACAATATTGTGCAGGGCAAGACCGTGCCACCCAAGGATGTTGTCTGTCACGATAAACCCGATCCATATCTGGTCGTTGCCGCAGATAAGGGCACGGCCAAATTTTCCGACATCGCAAACGGACTTTCTGCGGAAGCCGGGTTTTGGTTGGGCGATGCTTTCGCATCCGGCGGTTCTGTCGGCTATGACCACAAGGGCATGGGGATTACAGCAAGAGGGGCGTGGGAATGCGTAAAGCGCCACTTTTGTGAAATGGAACATGACATGGACAACACGCCTTTTACGGTTATTGGCGTGGGGGATATGGGTGGAGATGTCTTTGGCAACGGCATGCTGCTGTCCAAGCAAATAAAAATGGTGGCTGCCTTTAATCACCTGCATATATTTTGCGACCCTGACCCGGATACGGAGGTATCTTATGCCGAGCGTAAACGCCTGTTTAAAGCAGGTGGCGGCTGGGACAGCTACGATGAAAGCAAGCTGTCTAAAGGCGGAGCGGTTTTCAGCCGTAGCGAAAAGAAGCTAAAACTCAGCCCCCAAATCCGCGCGAGTTTGGGGATTGAACAGGCTGTCATGACGCCGAATGAATTGATGCGTGCGATCTTAAAAGCCAAGGTACATTTGTTGTGGCTGGGCGGTATTGGTACGTTTGTAAAATCAAGGCACGAAGGCCATGATGATGCTGATGACAGGCAAAATGACAATATTCGCATTGATGCGCGTGATTTGCGCGTAGATGTTGTCGGTGAAGGGGCGAATTTGGGTTTAACGCAGCGCGCCCGCGTTGAATACGCCAGATATGGAGGGCGCATTAATACGGATTTCATTGATAATGCAGGTGGCGTGAATTGTTCTGACCATGAGGTGAACATTAAAATCTTGCTGGCTGACGTTGTCGGTTCGCGCAAAATTACAACGGCAAAACGTAACGCGCTTTTGGAAGAAATGACAGATGCCGTTGCGGATCTTGTTTTGCGTGATAATTACATGCAAGCACAAGCATTGACGCTTCAGCAATATATGGCCGAAGACCAAATCGGCCAGCATGGCGACATGATTAGGGCCCTTGAGAA
>JAPPOU010000152.1:8623-9015 GCA_028817795.1 Alphaproteobacteria bacterium | reverse complement strand
GCCTGGCGCGCTTGCAGCATTAAATAATTCAAATTACCGGAGCCAAACAGAGACTCCGTAACGCCATCAAGGTCTTCCGCTGTATACTGATCGGCATCCAACTTACCTGTGTTCACCACAATATCTGCTGGCAGCGCTGAAAGCGTGTCCGGCGTTTGCTGTTCTATTGTTTCCGCTACATTCTTTGCGCTTGTTTCTTTTGCCATGACACATTCTCCCTACTTACGCTGCACTAAGGTCAGAATACAACCTTGAGTTTAATTTAGGGTTAAAATTGTCTTGTATTACAACTACATACAACCGCATTCATACATTCCTTTTCATGAAGAAAGCAGCATGATGTATGCAACGAACGACCGGGGGCAGGAGGGGGGGGGATGCAATTAAAGGAA
>JAPPOU010000152.1:0-8613 GCA_028817795.1 Alphaproteobacteria bacterium | reverse complement strand
CCCCCCCCCCCCCCCCCCCCCCTCCCCCCCCCCCCCCCCCCCCCCCCCCCCGCCGGGCCCCCCTGCCATTAAAGGAATACTGTTCGCATGCATAATCATGCTGCTTCTATGCCGTCAAAAGTTTTTGAGTCTCTCTCCTCTTCTACATTGAACGCCGAACTGCAGGTAACCTGTTTAACGCAAAGGCCGCGTGTACATCTGCAAAGGCAACATCTTTTTCGCTTGCCGCCATAAAACCTGTTCTATCACGCACTTTCCTTGCCGCTTCATAATCTGAATGCGCACGTATTCTGTACACTTTTGTCACACCATCACCCTTGTGAATAAAGACGTTGTAGAATCTGTTTTCCTGCTCGATCATTTTTTCCTCTCTTTCCTGCGGATGCTCTTTTACATGCATGTCTCGTGCCAATATCTTCACATAAATAAATCAGGAGGTTAGCTATAATCATGCCTTGCAATTTGCACAGTCAGCGCAAATTGCGCCTATAACCGTTGCATTGTGCTATACTATTATAAGTTGTATTGGAGAACGCGATGCGCAATCAATCCATACTGGTGATAGAGGATAGCCCGGCGCTGGCGCTGACATACAAAACATTTCTTGAAAAAGACCAATATACGGCAGACACCGCCAACTCTTTAAAAGAAGCATTAAACAAGATAAGCGCAAACAATCAATACCGCGCCATATTGCTGGACCTCACATTGCCAGATGGTGACGGACTGGACGTTTTACAGCATTTAAAAGCACAAAGCCTTTCCGTTCCCGTGATTGTAATGACCGCAGACAAATCTGTCGATACAGCTGTCGCCGCCATTCGCGCCGGTGCAGAAGATTTTATTTCCAAGCCTGTTAGCGCAGAAAGGTTAATTGTCACGCTGCAAAATATCCTGAAACACGCATCGTTAAAAAACATCGTGGAAGAGCTGGAGCGCGATCGTTTCTGCCAATTTATCGGCAAATCCGCCGCCATGCAAATTGTGTATCGTGTCATAGAAAACGCGGCAAACAGCAAGGCCCCTATCTTTATCACCGGGGAAAGTGGAACGGGAAAAGAATTGGCCGCACACGCCATTCATATGCTCAGCAGCCGCAAGGACAACCGCCTCGAAATACTAAACTGCGCCGCAATCCCCGCAAACTTACTGGAAAGTGAAATGTTTGGCCATATGAAAGGCGCATTCACAGGGGCAACCTCAACAACGCAAGGCGCTGCGCAGCGCGCACATCAGGGCACATTATTTTTAGATGAATTGACAGAAATGCCACTGGAATTACAGCCAAAACTTCTGCGCTTTACACAAACAGAACGCTTTCGGCCTGTTGGAGGTGCAGAGGAGATAACCGTGGATACACGATTTGTCTGCGCAACAAACCGCGACCCCCTTGTCGCAATGCAAGATGGGAAATTACGTGAAGATCTTTTTTATCGCTTAAACGTTGTGCCCCTGCACTTACCGCCCCTCAGAGAGCGTGGAAACGATGCATTGCTTATTGCACAACAAGTCTTAATGCAAGCAACACAAGAGGAAAACAAAAAATTTCAAGACTTTTCAAAGGACGCTGCAGATAAAATCCTCAACGCGCCCTGGCCCGGAAACATACGGCAACTGGAAAACACCGTACGACGCGCCGTTATCATGCACAATGATACTCTTATGCAGGCAGATATGCTGGTTTTAGAGCACAACGCCCCTATCCTGCCCACTCAGCACAAAATGCCTGCAGAAAAAAACGGCAGTATCATCCCCATGAAGGATGTGCAGTACAATGCCGTTACGCATGCCATAGAAATATGCCACGGTAATATCACGGAAGCAGCGCGGCGGCTGGATATTAACCCCTCAACAATTCATCGCATGCTTAAGAAAAGAAAAAGCACATAAAGCTAATTTTCTTTCAAAATAGATTCTGCCGCATTAACACAAGCAGACCGCACCTCTTCCGCAAACGCAGAGATTGTCGCCGCATGGCCTTGGTCTGCCATATCCTCCAACATAGCGGCGTACTGCCCAAGGTCCAATATCCCCAGCGTTTCTGCCAATGATCGTATTGTATGCGCCTCTCGTGCCAAACCTTTCATATCAGACTCCGCGCACAGCTTCACGCAATCTGCGCCACGCACACGTAATTCCCCTGCATAAACGTTCAGTATTTCCGCTGAAAACCCGGTCTGTGCCACATAAGAATGAATCGATTCGAATCCGCATTCTTTTAAAACACCTTGTAAAACGTCACGGCACAGCGGCTTAAGTAAATGCTTACGTATACCCAAACGAGAAAATTGTTTTTCTTCTTCCTCTGTTGGCAACGCCCCGCTAATCACATACATATGCATTTTCTTTGCGCACATGCGTTGTATCTCCCAAGCTATATCCATGCCGGACATGCCGGGCATCTGAAAATCAAGGAAAACGATATCATAGCTTCCTTTTTCTATCGCCTGCACGGCTATAGCGCTATCCTCCACGGCATCAACATCACACCCTAACCGCGTCATCATCTCGGTGAAAAGGGCGCAATTCGCAGCGCTGTCATCTACGATCAAAATACGGGGTTGTCGCATTTTTTAACTCATTGGCAATGATTAAATCATATAATCGAGATATGAACAGGAATGTACTCATTGCCGAAGACGACACCCAGCTCCGAATCGCGCTTAGACACATCATGCAGCGCGAAGGGCATACTGTAACCGAAGCGGTCAATGGCACAGACACACTCAAAAAAGTTTCCGAACATACTTTTGATTTGATTTTGGTTGATATCATTATGCCGGACCGCGAAGGCATAGAAACCATTCTTGAAATTCGGCGCAAACACCCAAAGCTTCCCATCATCGCCATGTCTGGTGGCGCCAGATACGATGCGTTTGACCCATTGCAACTGGCGCAAGACTGTGGTGCTAATTTTATCATTGCGAAGCCATTTCAACCTGTGGAGCTTCGTGAGATTGTAAAGAAGTGTTGGCCGGAATAATCAAGGAAAACGTCGATCCCGAAAACCGCATGGTTTCAACAGTTACCGCGCCACCATGGCTAAAAATAACGCCTTGAATAGCTGATAACCCTAAACCTGTCCCTATATCTATGCTTTTTGTCGTGAAAAAAGGCTCAAATATCTTTTGCGCAATATCACGCGTCATGCCGTCACCATTGTCCGTCACGCTAACCTTCAGATAATCTCCGGGAACAAGTTTTCCGCTTAAAATCGTCACGCGACTTTCATCACTGCCCTCCCCACCGCTTATCTCCATACCGTCATGGCACGTCCCCATGGCAGAGGCGACATGCATATTATCCAGCTTAATATTGATACTCCCCGTACGCACACCAATAGCATGATCTGCATTGATACAAAGGTTAAGTATCGCTTGTCCAATTTGGGTTGCATCGACCAATGCCCTGCCATCACCAGCCATGTTTTCGTATGTTATTTCAGTAGAGCTGCGAATATTTGCCCGCACCAAAGCAACGCTTTCTTTCATCAGTTCATCCATGGCAATCACTTCACGCTCATGGTTTTCGGCCTGTCGTATTCTTTTACTGTGCATCAAAAGCTGCGCCACAATGCCCTGCCCGCGTTTTGCAGCAATCTTGATATGCGTCGCCATTTCTCTGAGCTGCGGTTGCGAGATCAAGTCATCTTCTAAAAGAGCGCTGAACCCCATGATTGATCCAAGGATATTGTTAAAATCATGCGCAATACCACCCGCCAGTGTGCCTAGCGCTTCCTTGCGTCGTAAAACCTGCAATTCCTGCCATTGCTTTTGGCTGATTGATTTCAGCCGCGCAACCCTTCTCCACTGAAAAAATATGAGTGCAATACAAGCAAGTAAAACAGAGAATACAACCATAGGTGTATACAGAATATGCATAGACGGCATGCGACACTCCCCCTTTTGCCGGACCATATATAATTCTACATCAACTTTGGGTTGTATTCAATTTTTTTGTGCACGTATGTATGAGATAAAAGCCGGTACACATACGAAAGTATGTAGTCTAGGGGTGCTTAAACGTGCTCTGCTGTAAAAAATGCAGCACCTGCGCAATGACTTTTTTGTTAGAGGGCATAAAGGTATGTTCTGCATGTAAAACAATGTGGTCTTTCATGCCGTCCAGTTTTGTACTGGCCACGCTGACCTTGCCATCATCCTTGCCGGGCAGCAGGAATACAGATGATATAGGGTCCATAGACCTGTCACCCGCGATAATGCCCAGCTCAAAATCCACCTTCTCCACAAAAATATCCGCAAAGCCATCTTGGTCTGTAATTAACTGCTGACCGGCAGGACCAAAATAGCTTTTAAAGAAGTATGTGTTTTTCATGAAATCAGCAATCTCGCTGCCATGATTAGGGGTCCCTATCATCACAACTCGCCCAAGGTTCTTTGGCCTGTATTTTTTCAGCCATGCCCGCGTAATCAAACCGCCCATGGAATGGCCGACAATATGCATTTTTGGCGCGGCCTTGCACCCTGACTGAATTTTCTTGTTCACATCCTCCATTAAGTCCTGCAGGATTTTTTTGCGGGAGTCATAGCCAATATTTGCCACGATATACCCGGATTCTTTCAATTTGCGCTCCATCTTCCGCATGGCAGACGGGCTACGCGCTATGCCGTGCAGCAAGACCACACATTCTGCATCTGCTGCAGGTCCTGCCGCCGCAGAGGGGATAGGCAACATAAGCGCAGCAACTGCACATAAAAGGAAAATACCATTACGCATTTGCGTTTCTTACCTCCACAATATACTTCACAACCCATGCCACGCTGGCAGCGGCACATAAATGCTTGAGCGTATGACCACTGACAATATTGCCTGTCATGCCAAAAATCGTATCATCATAATGCTCCGTCACTTTGGCAAGAAAATACCATACGAAGACAACAAGCAAGTGCGGCGTGCCTTTATGACGTGCTGGAAACAGAACCAAAATAGCGGGAATACAAAGCATGGGGAAAAACTGAACATAGATATAAAGCCGCAAATCCCCCTGTCCTATTGCCTCCGTATACTCCCAGTGAAATACGCTTGCAATACCCAGCAGTATTGCGGGTAACAGCATGCCCAGCCCCGCTTTTTTATCGATACGTTCGGCCACAAGCGCGCAAAATAAAGAGACAAAAGAAATCGTCATCGGCAATCTGTCCCAGACAAGCCGCGCATTATCAGGGGCAAGGTGGTAATAGGCCGAACCCAAAGCTGTTAAAAAAACGCCTGTAAAAAAAACACGCCAAATAATGCGCAAATCATCATCTGGCCGGACAACACGAAAACCCAAAAACGCGGCAATAATAAACGCCATATTACCTGCAACATCGCCAAAATTCGGGATGCCCAGCAAACCACGGCTATCGGCAAAGTTGTGGTATTCGGAGTCTTGCGTTATAGGCGAAACGAACAAAATAACAGCCAGAAAGGCCACCAGCCCCGCAAGGCTTAACCCCCATATGCGCCACACATGTTTCATGCATTCACCATCTTTTGAATCTCCACGTAATCTGTTTTGCCTGTACCCAAAACAGGAATATTCGCGACAGTCTTGATTTTGCGCGGCACCATAATTTCAGATACGCCTGTTTCACGCGCATGAGCCAACAAAGATTCTGCCGTACAACCTTCTGCATCTGTCACCAGTATCAAGGCCTCGCCCTTCTTTGCGTCCGGTACGGAAACAACGGCATGGTGGTTATCAGGGTAAACGGCTGCCACCAATGCTTCCGCCGCAGTCAAGGAAACCATCTCACCTGCAATTTTGGCAAAGCGCTTGGCACGGCCCTTGATTATCACATAGCCTTCGTCATCAAGCGCCACGATATCGCCCGTGTCATACCAACCATCCTCCGGCGGAACCAGAACGCCCGGATTGTCCGACAGCAAATACCCCTTCATGATATTCGGGCCTCTTACAATCAGCCTGCCGCCATCATCCACGCCCGGTACATGGGCCAGCTTGTACGTAATGCCAGGCAGGAAGCGGCCCACCGTGCCCGCACGGTTATGCATGGGGGTATTGGTTGCCAGAACGGGTGATGTTTCGGTTGCGCCGTAGCCTTCCAGAATGCGTACGCCGTATTTTTCCGCATAAACACGGCGCGTTTCATCTTTCAGTTTTTCCGCACCGGAACACACATAGCGCACGGCATAAAAATCATAAGGGTTTGCAAAACGCGCATAGCCCGCAAGGAACGTATCTGTGCCGAACAAAATGGTCGAATTCGTATCATAAACCAGTTCCGGCACAATACGGTAATGCAGCGGCGATGGATAGAAAAAGACCTGTATGCCCGACAACAACGGTAAAATCGTGCCTGCCGTTAAGCCAAACGAATGAAAAACAGGAAGAGCATTAAAAATTTTATCTGTCGGGTTAAAATCGACACAGGCAGAAATCTGGAATCGATTGGCCTGAATATTCACATGGCTCAGCACTACGCCCTTAGGCGTACCTTCGGACCCGGAAGTAAACAGCAGCACCCCCGGATCTTCCGCATCGCGGTCATTGATATGGTTATAATACGCCTGCGGCCACAAGGCACACATAAAGCCCCATGCTTTATCAAAAGACATTACTGTTTTACCAACATCCTCCAGATAAACAAGTTTGACGCCAGCCTCTTCAATAGCCGCTACCATATCCTGAAGCTTTGCCGTTTCCACAAACCGGCGCGATGTCACGACTGTTTTAATCTTGGCCGTATCGCAGGCTGACAATACGTTTTTTACGCCCGTCGAGAAATTCAGCATCGCGGGTACGCGGCCAAAGGCCTGCAATCCAAAAAATGTGACAATCGTGCCCGCCATATTCGGCAGCAATACGCCTGTATATTCTCCGGGTGCGCTGAATGCTGCCAGCTTGCGGCCCAGAATAAAGCTGCGCGTGATAAGCTGGTTATACGACATGGGATTACGTTCCACATCAACAACCACCTTATGATCGCCGCCATGAATGTTGCGCGCATCCAGAATGCCCTGAAATAATGTTTTCTTGTAATCCGCCCCTGCAAACAGCATATCTGTCATCAGGTCATACAGGCTGCGGCCCATCGCGGCACGGCGTTCACGCCCCTGCACGCCTTCTCCTACATCAAGACGGCGCGGCGGCAGAATGCGCATGGTAATTTTGGGAAACCAGCGTAACCGCACCTTCCCTTTCAGGCGCGACAACGGCGTATACTGCGCACCATCCAGCCGTACAGGCACAACCATAGCATCTGATTTATCAGCAATCATGCCGGGGCCTTCGTAAATCTTCATTAATGAACCCGTCACGGTAATGCGGCCTTCGGGGAAGATAACGACTTTGTTGCCTTTTTTAACTTCGGCAATCAGTGCCTTGGTAGCCAGCGGGTTTGTGGGGTCCAGTGGAAAGGCGCGTACTAGTTTCAGGAAGGGTTTGATCCACCAGCGTTGCGCGATATAGGTGTTTATTGCAAACAAAGGCTTTTCCGGCAAATACACGGCCAGTATCACGGCATCAAGAAACGAAAGATGGTTCGCGACAATCAAGGCGCGGTCACCGGACTTTTCAAGGTTTTCAAGACCGTCAATCTCGATATCGTATAAATGCCCCAGAACGAATCGCAAAAAATCTTTTAACATGGTAAACCTTTTTCCTTTCTCCGGTGGTTCACAATACGGCGCACCAAAAACCCGACAGGGATATTAAATACAGCAAGCACAAGAAAAACATCCTGTATGCGCATGTTTAATTTTAAAGCAAACATAGTCAGTACCGCACCCGCAACCATGAACAGGGCATTCATGATATTATTCACGGCAATAGTACGCGAGCGATGGCTGTCTTCGCTCCATGCCTGCATGATGGCGTAAAGGGGTACAATATACATGCCCCCAAAAACTGAAACCGCCATCAATCCTGCCAAAATCAGCCATCCACGGACCTGTTGCAAAAATGCGGTAATGCCGATCAGCGCGTCTGCCATGGGAGATAACGGCGTTGCAAACCAGAATGCAAAGATACTAACCGTCATGCCTGTCAAGGCAAAGGGAACTAGAACACCGCTGACCTCGCCTTTCAGCAACTTGTTGCACAGCAAAGAGCCAAAGGCGATGCCAATAGAAAAGACTGTCAGGAATAGCGTCACTACACCTTCATCTGCGCCCAGAACATCGCTGGCATAAACAGGAAATTGCGCCAGAAAAGTAAAACCCACCAACCAGAACCACGAAATCCCCATAATGGCAAGAAACACATCCTTGTTCTCCCGCACACGGGATGCCAGCTTCCATGTTTCTGTCACGATATTGTAATTAACCTTTAACGATGGATCACGCGCTGGCGCTTTGGGTATTTTCCTGCTGGCCGACCAGCCTGCCAAAGCAGCAAGGAAAATGCACGATGAAATCATAACAACGCCGCCATCGCGTAAAATAAGGATACCCCCCAATATCGTGCCCAGCAGTATGGCCAGAAACGTGCCCGCTTCCACCAGTGCATTCGCGCCGATCAGGTCTTTTTCTTCAAGGTGGTCTGGCAAAATACTGTATTTCAAGGGGCCGAAAAATGCCGACTGCGCCCCCATGCAAGACAACAATCCCATTAGCACCCAAGATCTGTCCTAGCACACACCCAAGCGA
>JAPPOU010000145.1:2716-9019 GCA_028817795.1 Alphaproteobacteria bacterium | reverse complement strand
TTTTTCGGAAGCCAAAAGAACAACAACAAATCCACAGCCGCAACAGTCCAAAGCCCGTAACCGACTGTGTCTGAAAGCGTTATCCCCGTAAAATAATCCATAATCCATGGGACGGCCAAGATCAGGCAAAAACTACAAAAGAGGATCAGGCTGAAAAACCGGGCAACATGAGCCGGGCAATACCCCCGGCAAACAAACAACGGTTCTTCCCGCAATGGTGGCGCTGTACCTTCTTCGCTCTTTTCCATTCACCCATTCCCCCAAACCATCGTATAATACTTCGCATGGCCCCGCCGCAAAAAAACAGTGAAGCCGCATGGTTCGGCGACACCCGCATAGATCCTGCCGAAAAGCACAAGCTGGTGGGCGCGGTGTTCGATTCGGTAGCAGACCGCTATGATTTGATGAACGACCTGATGTCCGGCGGCATTCATAGACTATGGAAAAATAAATTCGTTGGGCTGATGCGTCCACGCGCGCATAAAACCCTGCTCGACATGGCGGGTGGCACGGGAGATATCGCCTTTCGCTATCGCCGCGCAGCGGGTGAGGATACGCAAATCACGGTTGCGGACATCAACGCCGAAATGCTGCGCGTCGGGAAAAAGCGTGCAATTGACAGGGGTTACATAGATGGTTTCACGTGGAACTTGGAAAATGCGGAAAAACTTTCCTTTGAAAACAATACATTTGATAACTACTCCATATCTTTTGGTTTAAGGAATGTGCCACGCATTGACGACGCCCTAGCAGAAGCACACCGTGTCTTGAAACCCGGCGGCAGCTTTTTTTGCTTGGAATTCAGCAATGTAGAGAAAAAAATTCTCAAGAAAATTTATGACGGTTATTCCCTGCGCGTCATTCCCCGCATGGGTGATGTTTTTGCAAAAGACAGCAACAGTTATAAATACCTTGTTGAAAGCATTCGCAAATTTCCAGACCGCGCCAATCTGTCCCGCCGACTGAGGAAAGCGGGGTTCGATAAGATCGAAGCCACCCCCCTCACAGGCGGGATTGCGGCCATCCATATTGGCCGGAAGTACTGATTCTCCCTCTTGTCGCCCCTTAATTGTTACGTTAATAAAAAAGCTCCACCAAGGAGCGTACGCCCCATGCACAAGAAAAACCTTCTAACGCGTATTAGAAAAGCCTCGGCTTTTTTTGAAGAAGCCAACCTGAAAAAATGCGACCTGAGATACGTGCCCGATGTCGCCGTATTGGTTGTGGACGCGCAAAAAGAATTCTGTGACCCCAAGGGCGATCGCGGCAACGAGAGCACAGATAAAACCTCGGATAAAATTGCCTCTATCATCCCGCAATTTCGGAAAGCCGCTGTGCCGGTTTATGCCATTTATACATCTCGCCAACCACTGCCACGCGGCAAAATCGACTTTCACAAATTCCAACCCGCCGGACATGATAAACGCGCATGGAAGCCTTTTGACTCAGGGTTTGAATGCACAGACCTTAAGGCAAAACTTGAAAAAGAGCGCCGCAAGCTATTGCTTATATGCGGTTTTAATATGTCAGCCTGCGTCATGGACACTGCCCTTGATGCCCGCAGAAACGGCTTTGACGTGTGCCTGATGCTGGACCTGACGGCGAATGACAATGACAATCCCTATGGCAAGCCCCAAGAAGACCTGAACGCTATGATGGCGGAAGGCATACAGATCATAACATCTGAAAAAGCCCTGAAAGCCCTTTCCGGCAAAAAGAAAAAAAGAGGTTCCCCCAAACCTCCCGCACATTCATAATGCAATTCCCCACACCCCATTAAGGAGCGCCCCATCATGACCAACCCTGTTGCCATTGCCATTTCCCGTCTGCCCCACGCCGAAGGCCTGAACCTGCCGCGTTATGCAACAGAGTTATCCGCCGGCGCAGATCTGGAGGCGGCGGTTGACGCGCCCATCACGCTGACCCCCGGTGAGCGGCAATTGATCCCCACAGGACTTTCCATCGCCCTGCCGCCGGGATATGAGGGACAGATCCGCCCACGCTCCGGCCTTGCGTATAAAAACGGCGTGACGGTTTTGAACGCGCCCGGCACACTGGATGCCGATTATCGGGGTGAGCTGAAAGTATTGCTCGCCAATCTGGGCACGGAAGCCTTCACCATTGAACGTGGCATGCGTATTGCCCAATTAATCGTTGCCCAGCACGCACAGGCGGCATGGGAGCTTGTGGACACGCTGGATGACACCGCACGCGGCGCAGGCGGCTTTGGCTCGACGGGCGTTAAAAAAGCATCCTGACCCTAACGTGCCCCGCATTTACGACCATATCTGGCAGACAATCGGCCATACGCCGCTGGTGCGCATTCCGCGTCTGTCGGCGGAATATGGCGTCAAGGCCGATATTCTTTTAAAGCTTGAGTTCTTTAACCCGCTTTCAAGCGTAAAGGACCGCCTCGCCCTTGCCCTGATCGAGGCAGGCGAGCGTGAGGGCCACATCACGCCCGGCACAACCATTATCGAGCCGACATCGGGCAATACCGGGATCGGCCTTGCCTTCATCTGCGCATCAAAAGGCTACCACCTGATTTTAACAATGCCCGAAAGCATGTCGTTTGAACGCCGCAAAATGCTGTTGCTGTTCGGCGCTGAAATTGTGCTGACCCCCGCAGAGCAGGGCATGAAAGGGGCCATTGCCAAGGCCGAAGAGCTGCACACCACAATCAACAATAGTTTTATCCCCCAGCAGTTCCAAAACCCTGCCAACCCCGCCATCCACCACGACACAACAGCAGAAGAAATCTGGCGCGATACGGATGGCAAGGCCGATGTGCTGATTGCAGGTGTCGGCACAGGTGGCACGCTCACAGGGGTTTCGCAAGCGATGAAAGAACGAAAGCCTAGCTTTCAAACCATTGCCGTTGAACCCGCTGAAAGCGCCGTTCTCTCCGGCCAGCCGCCCGGTACACATAAGATACAAGGCATTGGCGCGGGTTTTGTGCCAGACATTCTGAATACTGGCTTGATTGATGAAATCGCCACAGTGTCCAGCGAAGATGCCATATTCATGTGCCGCCGCACGGCGAAGACAGAGGGAATCCCCGTTGGCATATCATCCGGCGCGGCGATCCATGCCGCCCTCCACATCGGGCAGCGCGATGATATGGAAGGAAAAAAGATTATTGTCATCATCCCCAGCACGGCGGAGCGATATCTTTCTCTTCCCGCGTTCAAGGACTTGGAAACAAGGGCAGCTTCGGGGTAAAGTCCGGATATGATTGAACTTGAACAGTATATCTCCATCCCCCCTGCAGATGCCTGGGAATACCTGACGCAGCCAAACCATATTGAAAAATGGTGGGATGCGCACGCAACCCTGCAACCGTGGAAAAAGGGCGCCTTTACCTGCACATGGGATGACGGCACGGAAGCACGCGGTTTCATCACGGCCTTTGATGCCGGGAAGCGCCTGCAGATGGACTATAAAGAGCCTGCCCTGCAGCAAGAAACACGGGTTGAATTTCTATTTTCACCCGAAGATGCAGGCACGCGCCTTTATTTCCAACACTCCGGCTGGAATGCCCTTACCGACGAAAAGCTGCGCAACGCCGTCGTCGATGAAAAAACAAAAGCATGGGAAAACGTACTGAAACGCTTTGCCCGCTACTGCGCCGAACACATATAAAAATAAAGGCAGAACAAAACCATGGCACAAGAACTCAACAAAAACCGGATGCGCGATACAAAAATCCTGCTTGCCGCCACAATCCTTGTCGGCATATGCGGCACGACCTCTATAAAAGACAATGAAGCCTTGCGCGCACTGTTCATGATGTCCGGCCTTGTGCTGGCCGCCGCCTGCGCGATTGGCCGCATTTACGCGACTGCCTTTATCGGCGGCTCCAAAAACGAAAAGCTGATTACAACGGGTGCCTATTCCATCTGCCGCAATCCTTTATACCTCTTCTCCCTTATGGGTGCGGCGGGCGTGGGGCTAATGTCTTGCAGCCTTTTAGCTTTTGTCGTGATCGTGGGCGGGTTTTTATTCATCTATGACGGCCTGATTGCACGCGAAGAAGCCTTTCTGACTGAAAAATTTGACGCGGATTTTGAAGCCTTTAAAAAAAGCACCCCCCGCCTGATGCCCGCGCTGAACCAATACAACGCGCCTGTAGATTTCACATTCCAGCCCAAATACCTGAACTACGCCATCCGCGACGCCGTCTGGTGGTTCGCACCATTGGTTGTTTTTGAACTGCTGTGGAGTTTCGGGTTTAAAGGGTTTATTCCGCTGTTTTAACCCAGCCTGAATTTCCGCCGTGCGCCTTTCAGCTTATTCTGCAGCTCCTGCGATGTCGGGCCGGTATTAATGCCGTTACGACGCATGTCGGTTGCATCAAAAACAAGTTCACCACGCAAAACGGCTATAATCTCTTCATGCTTTCTGTGCGCCGCATAATCCATGGGGGTCCAGCCCCTTTTATCACGTACATCCTTGTCCGCGCCTTTTTGCAATAAAAAAGACACCGTCGCCGGCGCACCTTTCGATGCGGCATAATGCAAAGGTGTAAGGCCAAAATCATTTTTGGTATCAATACGCGCTCCGGCATCAACCAGCATCGCGGCAAAACGTGGATCAGCCGCACACATTAAGGGCATCATGCCTGTAGAGGAACGTACATTAGGATTCGCGCCCGCCGCCAAAAGGATTTCCGCGCACTCAAGAGAACTCCCCAACGACATCCACAAAAGTGCATTACGCTGGCTGCGGTCATACGCATTCACCTCTGCCCCTGCATCAATCAAGGCCTTTACAACACACGGTAGCCCGGCGGCAGCGGCCAACATTAAAGGGGTCGTGTCCTCCTTACCACTCCGCACATTCGGGTCAGCCCCCATGCGGATCAGCTCAAGCGCATGTTTTTCCGTATCTTTTTTATCTGCTTGCGGACGGTATTCACCGGCCAGCAACACGGCCAGCTCCCGCCCCAGATCTGGTGGCTTTGCAGCATCCTGAAAAGGTGTGTGTCTCGACATAATATTGGTATAATAGCTACGTTATGAAATGTCAATCCCCTTGCATTCGGCCCTGAAAACACTTAAAAAAATGCATGACCAATACAGCCCTGAAAACTCCCGCCCCGGCGCAGCTCACGCCGATGATGGCGCAGTATATGGAAGTCAAGGAACAACACCCTGACTGCCTGTTGTTTTACCGCATGGGCGATTTTTACGAACTGTTTTTTGAAGACGCCATTCAAGCGTCCGCCGCACTCGACATCACACTGACCAAGCGCAGCAGCAAAGGTGATGACGTTCCCATGTGCGGCGTGCCATGGCACAGCCATGAAAGTTATCTGGCCCGTTTGATCCGGCAGGGATTTAAAGTCGCCATTTGCGAACAGATCGAAACGCCCGAAGAAGCAAAGCAGCGCGGCGGGTACAAGGCCCTCGTCAGGCGCGATGTTGTACGTGTGGTCACGCAAGGCACGCTGACCGAAGATACATTGCTCGACAGCAGTGCAAACAACTATCTGGCCGCGCTTGCTGAAGTGGGCGGGGCGCTGGGCGTTGCATGGCTTGATCTTTCAACCGGTGATTTCATGTTGCAGCCTGTAACAAACCACGACCTTGCCGCCACGCTGGAGCGCATTCACGCGGGCGAAATTCTGGCATCGGACAAAACAACGCAGCGGCCTGAACTGTTTGATATGTTCGCCGACCTTAAAAACCGCCTGACCGTACAGCCACAGGCCCGGTTTGACAGCGATAATGCCCGAAAGCGTTTGGAAGCCTTATTCGGCGTTGCCACGCTGGAAAGCTTTGGCGGGTTTTCCCGCGCAGAAATTGCCGCCGCTGGCGTTCTCATCGACTATGTGGAGCTGACGCAAAAAGGAAAGCTGCCCCGCCTTGCCGCGCCGCGCCAGCTCCCCGCAGGGGCAGTGATGGAGATTGACGCTGCCACGCGCCGTAACCTTGAACTTGCCATCACCATGTCGGGGGAACGCAACGGCAGCCTGCTGCATTGCATTGACCGCACCATTACGGCTGCGGGCGCACGGCTGCTCACGCGCCATATCGCCATGCCGCTGACAGACCCTGCCGCCATCAACAACCGGCTGGATGCCGTTGCCTTTTTTAAAGACAGCGCCAATTTGCGCGACGATACGCGTGATATTTTAAAACAATGCGCCGATATTGAGCGCTGCCTTGCACGTTTGTCGCTGGATCGCGGTGGACCACGTGACATGGCGGCGGTGCGTGATACCTTAAAACAAGCTGCCACCCTCTTTCGCCTGCTGAACTAATATACCCCGCACAAAAACATGGTGGCAGCTCTGCAACA
>JAPPOU010000145.1:0-2706 GCA_028817795.1 Alphaproteobacteria bacterium | reverse complement strand
CAGCGCTGGACCATTTAAAACAATGGGGCACGCACCACCCGCTGATCGACCAACTGGAACGCGCGCTGGAAGACGACCTGCCCGTATTGGCGCGTGACGGTGGGTTTATTAAATTCGGATACCTGCCCAAACTGGACGAACTGCGCACCCTGCGCGACCAGAGCCGCCAGCACATCGCAAGGCTGCAGGCCGAATACAGCAAAAAATCCGGCGTTTCGGGCCTGAAGATCAAGCACAATAACGTGATCGGCTATTTCATCGAAGTCACTGCAACCCATGCCGACAAGCTTTTAAAGGACAAAGAAAGCTTTATCCACCGCCAGACCATGGCCAATGCCGTACGCTTTACAACGGTGGAACTCTCCGACCTTGAAAGCCGCATTGCGGAAGCCGCCGGAAAATCCCTTGCGCTCGAACTGGAGATTTTTGCAAGCCTTGCCAGCGAAATCATGGCCGAGGCGGAAGCGATCGCCAAAGCCGCCGCAGCGCTGGCCGAAATTGATGTTGCCGCAGGCAATGCCGAAAATGCCGTACGCGCTGGTTATGCACGACCCACGGTTGATGCCTCCCTTGCTTTTGACATCAAGGGCGGTCGCCACCCTGTTGTGGAAACCGCGCTGAAAAAAGCGGGGGATGATTTTATTGCGAATGACTGCGCCCTTTCAAAAAAAACCTCCCCTCTCCCCCTTGGGGGAGAGGGTCAGGGTGAGGGGGCGCAGGCTATGCCTGCAAAAAATAATGCGCCCACGGCAACCCTCCCCCTCCCTAGCCCTCCCCCGCAAGCGGGAGAGGGAACAACAAGTTTGTGGCTCCTCACCGGCCCCAACATGGCAGGTAAATCAACGTTCCTTCGCCAAAACGCACTCATCGCACTATTGGCGCAAGCCGGATGCTTCGTGCCTGCGACTTCCGCACATATCGGCGTTGTCGACCGTTTGTTCAGCCGTGTCGGCGCATCGGATGATCTGGCGCGTGGCCGTTCAACCTTTATGGTCGAAATGGTCGAAACCGCCACAATTTTAAATCAGGCGACTGAACGTTCGCTTGTTATCCTTGATGAAATTGGGCGCGGTACGGCCACATTCGATGGTTTATCGATTGCATGGGCCTGCCTTGAATATTTGCACGAGCATAACAAATGCCGCGCCCTCTTCGCCACGCACTATCACGAGCTGACCGGTTTGACAGACCGCCTGAAACGCCTTTCATGCCACGCGATGAAGGTAAAAGAGCACAAGGGCAATATCGTCTTCCTGCACGAAGTAGGCGATGGCACGGCAGATAAATCATACGGCATTCATGTGGCACGTCTTGCGGGTTTACCACCCGCCGTCGTCACCCGCGCCGAAGCGGTTTTGAAAACACTGGAGGGTAAAAAATCCCCCGCCAAAGCGACCGAAGACCTTCCCCTGTTTAGTGCTGCACCCATAGCCGCACCGGAACCACAAGAATCGGCGGTCGAACTGGCATTGAAAGATATCAATCCTGATACACTATCCCCCAAAGAAGCGCTTGATACTCTGTATGCCCTGAAATCAAAAATGCAGTAAGGACACGCCCATGACCGCAACCGTCACCCCCCTGCCCACCGCAGCCGAAGGCCATGACCGTGTGCTCATCCTCGATTTCGGATCGCAGGTGACGCAATTGATTGCGCGGCGCATCCGCGAGATTGGCGTTTATTGCGAGATTAAACCCTATCACACCCCCATCGCCGCCATTCGCGCCTATGACCCCAAGGCGATTATATTATCTGGTGGCCCCGCTTCGGTGACGGAAGAAAACTCACCCCGCGCCCAGCAAGAAGTTTTCGACATGGGCGTACCCGTGCTGGGTATCTGCTATGGCCTGCAAACCATGGCAACGCAGCTGGGCGGTACTGTGGAACCATCGCCCCACCGTGAATTTGGCCGCGCGTTTTTAACGCTGGAGGATGCATCATCCCCCCTCTTTTCCGGCATTTGGAAAGATGGCGCAAAACCGCAGGTATGGATGAGCCATGGCGACAGCGTCACCACATTGCCCGATGGCTTTAAACGCATCGGCAAAAGCGATACCTGCCCCTTTGCCGCCGTCGCCGATGAACAGCGTCGCTTTTACGGCGTGCAGTTCCACCCCGAAGTTGTGCACACGCCCGAAGGCAAGCAGATCATCGAAAACTTTGTCGTCAATATTGGCGGCTGCACAAAAGATTGGACCATGGCGGCATTCCGCGACCAGATGATTGCCGATATTAAAAAACAGGTCGGCAAAAACCGCGTGATTGCGGGCGTATCGGGCGGGGTTGATTCCACCGTTGTCGCCGCATTGCTGCACGCCGCGATTGGCGAGCAGCTCACCTGCATTTTTGTCGATACCGGATTAATGCGGCAAAATGAATCAGAAGAAGTCGTGGGCCTGTTCCGCGATCATTTCAACATTCCGCTGGTGCATGAAAACGCGGGCGATTTGTTCTTGTCGCGCCTTTCCGGCATCACCGACCCCGAAGAAAAGCGCAAAATTATTGGCAAAACATTTATTGATGTCTTCGATACTGCCAAGAAAAAAGCGGGTAGCGATGCCAAATTTCTGGCACAGGGCACGTTATATCCTGACGTGATTGAAAGCGTGTCTTTCTCCGGTGGCCCCTCCGTTACCATTAAATCGCACCACAACGTGGGCGGCCTACCCGACGACATGGAATTTGAACTGGTCGAGCCTCTGCGC
>JAPPOU010000102.1 GCA_028817795.1 Alphaproteobacteria bacterium | reverse complement strand
CTCATTTACCTCGCGGCCAGCATGCTCTGGATGAAATGAATGTCAACAGAACCTAAGCAGTTGACCACAGTCTGGGTCTATTTTATTTCGTATCCAAGTTTTGACAAGTGCTGTACGAGAGTTTTCTGTGCGGCCTTTTCGGATTCAGACGCGCCCCTGCGGGCGTTAATAACAGCGCTATACAGGGCATTTTCGGCAAGGCCCAAGGTGATGCGGTGTGGCGCGATGCTGTGGTCGGTTTTGTCTTCGTAAGCACTGATTATAAAGTCCTGGAGGGAAGGGCATTCTTTTGTAATGTCGCAGATGTCTTTTTCAGGGAAATGTGTGCTTTGCTCGGCAAAATCCAATATGGCGCAAACCTCAAGCCCGGAAAACAAAAGGTTTGAAATGTTAAAATCCTTGTGGACCGGGCGGCTCAGGGGATCTGGCGGTATGCGGCTGCGCTCTTGTTCAAGCAGGTTAATATAGGCACTGTAGAGTGAACCATCTGGAAGAACGTTTTTGATGTCCGCATATGGCTGGGTATGGGATGCGTGTAATTCAGTTATGCCGGACATGGCGTTGTGCAGTTGTACTAGCGCATGGCCGATACTGTGCCCCACTTGTTTTTGTTCTGGAAGGGCAAGAGATGCAATTTCCGCAGCCTTAAATGTCTTTCCGTCTTTCTTTGTGCTGTGCAGCCATAGTGCATAACCATCCTGCGCGAGCGAAGACGTTTTAGGTATGTCACCTTTTGCAAGCGCTTCAGGCAAAAGGTGTTTTATGGGGGAATGGGCTAGCGCCCGTAGCGCTGTATATTCGCGCTCTATTTTAACGCGCCCGCTGCCAATACCGGCACAGCTTTCTTTGGCAAGTTTGAGGACTGTGCCATCACCAAGGTCGTAAACGCGGCCCCATAGCCCTTCGCCCAGCAGGCGATTGTTTTTAGGGTGAAAGGTGTTGATAGAGAAGGGAGTCAGCTTTCTTTCCCCTCCAACTCTGTCATCGTTTCAAACCCCTTCACCAGATAATCCCAGCCTGAAATCACGGTCATCGCAGCGGCAAAAACAAAGCCGATATAGCCGATGGTGAGGGCATGGGGCACAAGCGCCTCGCCATGCACGCCGGTAATCAAAAACCCCATAAAGAACATTTGCACTGTCAGCTTCCACTTGCCCAACTTTGAAATGGGAACAATCACGTTATACATGGCCAGAAACTCGCGCACGCCGGCGATCAGGATTTCACGCAAAATAACCACAACGGCCAGCACGGCAAAAACACCTGTTAGCGTGCCATTCGCGACCATCATGATAAGGGCAGCCGCAATCAGCATTTTATCGGCCGAGGAATCAAGGAACTTGCCAAGAAGCGATGTTTGGCCGGTTGCCCTTGCAATCTTGCCATCCAGATAGTCCGACACCCCCGCCAGCGTCCAGAGGAGAAGGTTCAGCCATGCGCAAAAGGCGTTGTCTATCAAAAACAGCGGTATCATGGGGATGATAACCAGCACGCGGAAATAGCACAAAAGGTTGGGGATGTTGTACATGGTTTTGGCGGTCATTATATGCTCCTGTAGGTGCAGGGGCGGGTTAGGTATCGTGAAAGAATCCGTAAATTCTTTCTGCCGCTGCTTTGCTGATGCCGGAAACCTTTTGTAAATCAGCAACCCCCGCTTCGGCAACTGCTTTTGCCGAGCCGAAGTGCAAAAGCAGGGCTTTTTTCCGTTTGGGGCCGATTCCGGGAATGGTATCCAGCGGGTTTTCGGTGAGGGCGCGGCTGCGCTTGCCGCGGTTGGATGTTATGGCGAATCTGTGCGCTTCATCCCGTAGGCGCTGGAGGTAATAAAGCAAGGGGTCACGTGGGGGCAGGGTGAAAGGCTCGCGGCCCGGCACAAAAAATGTTTCGCGCCCGGCGTTGCGGTCCGGCCCCTTGGCAATAGCGGCAACGGCAAGGTCATCCATGCCCAGATCGGCAAGCGCTGCCTTGGCGGCATTCAGCTGTCCTTGCCCGCCATCGATCAACAGCAGGTCGGGGATGACAGCGGTATCGCCCGCGTTTTTAAAACGGCGTTCGAGCATCCGGCGCATCATCGCGGTATCATTGCCGGCAATATCTGTGGGCATATTGAATTTGCGATAGGCGTTTTTTTGAAAGCCTTCCGGCCCGGCAACGATCATGGCCCCCAGCGCGTGCGAGCCTGAGATATGGCTGTTGTCGTAGACCTCCACGCGTTCCGGCGGCGCATCAAGGCCAAGGGTTTCGGCAAGCCGTTCCAGCATATCGCTGTGTTCCGCATTTGCCGCCAGTTTGTGTGCCAGTGCTTTTTCGGCATTGTCGATGGCCATGCGGATAAGTTCTTTTTTATCGCCGCGCTGTGGATGGGCGAGCGTGACTTTATACCCTGCTGCAACGCGTAGGGCATCGGACATTGTATTAGCATCTGTTAAGACATGGCTGGTCAGAATTTCGCGAGGAATAGGGTGGTTTGTATAAAACTGCGCAATAAAGGCGGCAAGAATATCTGCAGGTTTATCGTCTTTGTCATGCCGGGGGAAATAGGCGCGACTGCCATAATTTTGTCCGGCGCGGAAGAAAAAGACCTGCACACAGGCCTGCCCGTTTTTCATGGCCAGTGCGTGGATATCGGCAGAATCGATGCCTTCTATGCTGATGGTCTGGCGGGACTGGATATAGGTGAGGGCACGGATACGATCGCGCCACAGGGCGGCGGTTTCATAGTCCTGTGCATCGCTGGCATCCTGCATTTTTTTGGTGAAGGCATCCTGTATGGCCCGGCTTTCACCGTTTAAAAAGCGGCGGGCCATCTCGACCTGTTCTGCGTATTCTTTTTGTGTGGCTTTGTTAACGCAAGGGGCTGTACAGCGCTTGATCTGGTATTGCAGGCAGGGGCGCGTGCGCAGCGCAAAGATATGGTCTGAACAATTGCGCAGCATAAAGGCTTTTTGCAAAACGGCCAGCGTTGCGTTGACAGCGCCGCCAGAGGCAAAAGGCCCGAAATATTCCCCGCCTTTGTCTTTCGCGCCCCGGTGTTTTTTGACTTGCGGGAAATCATGGCCGGTGATGTGGATAAAAGGGAAGGATTTATCATCCCGCAGCAGGATATTATAGCGGGGCTTGAGTTTCTTAATCAGGTTTGCTTCCAGCAACAGCGCTTCGGCTTCGGTATGCGTGGCCGTAAATTCCATTTCTGCCGTTGCCGCGATCATCCGCTGGATGCGCAAACTATGTTTTTCCGGCTTTGTATAGGTGGACACGCGCTTTTTTAAATCCCGCGCTTTGCCGACATAGAGCGCTTCTTTTTTTGCATCACGCATAATGTACACGCCCGGCGATGCGGGCAGGGTGCGTGTGAAACGGGCTATTGTTTTTTGTCCTTCGGGCATTGTCTTTGCGTGTTTATTTTGGGGGGACATTGTATCAGCTAGAAACTTTTCTGTGTTGCTGATCTTTTGAGGTGGGGCCGCGCGGGGGCTAAACCCCTGATCCTCTTGTTTTTACAATATTTTATTGCGGTGTATTCTGTTTATGGGTATATCTGTACAGGCTGTGCGGGTGTGGCGGAATCGGTAGACGCACCGGACTTAAAATCCGTTGGGCTTTTTGCCTGTGGGGGTTCAAGTCCCCCCACCCGCACCATAGACAGGCGGCCCCGAACATGGGAAACAATATGGATTGTAGGCGTCTTTTTTCATCAGGTAGGTCTGTGTAATGGAGCTCCCGGTTGCGATGGCTGTGCTGTGTGCCGCTTTGTTGCATGCGGTATGGAACAGCCTGTTAAAGGGCGGTAAGGATTCATTGCTGGACAGCATGGTGCTGGCGCTGTCCTGTAGCTTTGTGTGTTTGCTGGCGATTCCCTTTGTGCCGGTACCAGATGCGGCAAGTTGGCCCTTTGCGGCTGCGAGTGTGGCTGTGCATTGCTTTTACCTTTTCTTTTTATCCAAAAGTTACCAGCACGGAAATTTTGGTGCTGTGTATCCTGTTATTCGCGGGTTGCCGCCGCTTATTGTTGTGGTGGCGTCTTCTTTGTTTTTGAAAGAGGATATTCACTTTTTTGGATGGGTGGGGATTTTTCTGGTCAGCTCTGGAATATTGGTTCTTGGCATGGGGCGGGGCAATATGTCTGGCAAGGCGCTGGCGTTATCGGTTATGACGGCGCTATCTATTTCCAGCTATACGGTGACAGATGGCATGGGGGCGCGTCTAAGTGGTGACAGCACCGGATTTTTGGTGTGGATATCGTTTCTTTATGGGCTGGTTTTTTCTGCCTTTGTTGTTAAGGTGAGGACAAAAGCGGTTTCTGTTGCGCATATCAAGGCATATTGGAGACGTGGCAGTATTGGCGGTGTTGTCTCTCTGATAGCGTACGGTATTGTGCTGTGGGCCATGACAAAAGCGCCCATTGCCTATGTATCTGCATTGCGGGAAACGTCTGTTTTGTTTGGCGGTCTTATTGCTGTGCTGTTTTTAGGGGAAGCGTTTAAAAAATCCCGCATTCTTTCCGCTACTCTGATTGTGTGCGGCGTTGCCGTTATGCGGTTGGGGTGGTAGATGCGCGGTTGTATGCGTAGGTCATAGATTTATACATACACATGTTCTTTTAAACATGATAAATTCTCTCGTATGAACCCGATGTTTCTTTTTGCGTCAAAAAGACGGACGCGCTTGTTAAAAAGCCTTTCCAATAACAGTGTTAAGGCGCAGTTGTTGCGATTGATAGCGCTTTTGGCGGGGCTTTTGGTTTTACATGCTGCGGCCATGGTGCATCTTGAAGGGCTATCATGGGGCGATGCGATATGGCTGACGTTGACGACGGTTACGACTGTGGGATACGGCGATCTTGCAGCGGCAACGCACATGGGGCGGGCGGCGTCCGTTATCCTTATGTACGGGGCGGGCATTGCGGTGTTGGCGCAGGCGGCGGCGCTCTATTTTGAATATCGTCAGGATAAAAGAGAGAGAATTCTAAACGGAAATTGGAGCTGGGACATGGAAGACCATATTGTATTTTTGAACTGCCCCAAGGAAAACGCAGCGCGTTATTTTTACCAATCTATCTTGCAACTCAGGCAAAGTGCGCAGGGTGTCGGGAAGAAACCCGTTTTGATTGTCAGTCCTGCATTTCCCGGAGGCATTCCTGATAAGCTGCGTGCGCAAGATGTTGTGCATGTGAATCAGGTCGTGACGGACCAGCAGGCTTTTGTTGATAGCAGCTTGGATAAAGCGTCTGTTATTGTTGTTTTATGCGTTGATTCAAACGATCTTCTTTCCGACAGCCTGAATTTTGATATTGTGTCGCGGGTGCGCGAGGCCAACCCCAAGGCGCTGATTATTGCTGAAGCTGTATCGGACGAAAACAGGGCGCGTTTGCAAAAAGCCGGTGCCGATCACGTGGTGCGGCCCATCCGGAGTTATCCGGAATTGCTGGTGCGGACGATACTTGCTCCCGGTGCGGAACAGATTATAGAAGATTTATTCGATAGCCATGGCGAAGAGTGCATCAAATACAACGTATCTGTAAGCGGGACGTGGGCGGATATCGCCAAGAAAATTATTGATGAAGATATCGGCATGCCGCTCGCCTATGCCAATCAAAATGGCGCGGTTATTTCAAATGCGCATCCCTCCTGTGAAGTGAGCGCGCAGGCGGTGTATGTTCTTGTCAGGGAAGGGAACACGAAGCCGGATGAGGATGTTCAGCGGCTTCTTAATGGGGTTGTTAAAAATTAGCGCGCCAGCAGGGTGCTGTATATGATGTATTCCCCTGTGTCTTCTTCTTGAAAGCATCCGTATGCATGGCCGTAGAGTGGTGAGCTGTCGTGCGGCAAGCTGCAGGGCGCGGCGGCAGGGCAGCCGTTGATGTTATCGTAGGTATCAGCGCCTGTTACCGGGTAAGCGCCGGTAAAAAGAACAACGTCGAGGTCGCCACTATCTATGGGGATACCTGTGATGCCAGATTGATCGTTGACAGCCGTACAGTGTGATTGAGTCACGTTACGAAGATATACGGCTAAATCCAGCCGCCGGTACAGCGCAGTCAAAACAGTTTCCCCTTGCCCCCAAATCTGCCCGCGTGATGAAAATTCGTAATCTGAACCGTCATTCATGCCGGGTGGGGGTGATTTCCACGTCAGCCCGCCGCCTGCAGGGTTAAACACATGGCATCGGTTATCACCTGGCGCGCTGCCGTTTGTATACCCGGCCACAACCGGGTTTTCAAAGCTGATTTGCGTTTCCGTGCAGCCGTTCATCAGGCGCATGTTGTTAATCGCTTTCCGCACGGCACCGGTATAGCGGGAGACTTGCGCGATATCTGTCATCGCCCGTTCCTTGCTTACCGTCATGTTGGCGGTGGTACGCGCGCCTTGCGTGGCGGCAAGCGTTAAGGCCCCTAGCAGGACGATGCCAATCAAAATCACAAACAGGGCGTTGCCTTTACTGGTGTCCCTGTTCCCAAAACAGGAAGGGAAGCGATGATGTTCCATGGTATTCTCCTTGATTGTGTTTTATCGCGCAATAGTAGTGTACAGCATGAATACGGCATTATTAAGGTTATTTTTGGCGGGGATTATGCGCCCGGTTTCGGCCCCTTGGGGAGGCGGAATTTAGCGGTCAGGGCGTCATGGTCTGTCAGGCGTCCTGCAGGAATGATCTTTTTGTCTGTCACGTCAATATCGCGTGACAGAATAAAATCAACGCCATTTTGAAGGTCAATCTTCAGCCCGGTTTTTTTAAGAAATGCGCGAAAGGCTTTTTTATCGGAAGGTCTTGAATCTTTAACGTTAAAGTCGCCAACCACGACAAGAGGGCCAGCGGGCAGGGCGGCAGCAAGTTTCTTGAGCTGTTTGGCGCGCGCACGTTGATCGCCGTCACTGCCGCCTGCGTCCATGTGCGTATTGACGATATGCATGCCGTTGCGTTCCGTGATCTGGTAGCCCTTTGCAGAGAAGCAGTCAAAACCATTGCTGAGCCAACCACTGCAGGTTTCAAAGGGCTCCGCTTTTCCGGGAGATACTTTTTCCCCCATCAGCATCAGGCCGGGCGATTTTGGAATGTCGCTGAATATCGTTGAGGGGTGCAGGCGTGAGAAGGTCGGTGCCCATGATTCTTTATGTTTTGTCAGGCGATGCAACAGATTGGTGTCGCGAAAGGCTTCTTGCAGCGCGACAACGTCATAGGCACGTGCAATCTTCCCGATGCAAGGGGCGCGTTCTTTCAGGGGCGGCAGTTTCTGCGGGTCTGTTTGCGGCAGAAAAGGAAATAGATTTGGCAAAACGTCGCCTTTATAAAATATAGGAAGGTTTTTGATGTTCATCGAGAAAATGGAGTGAACGCCGGCTTCGCGTGCCGCAGGTTCTTCTTCGGCGGGGGTATCAAGCTGGCAGGTGTTTTCTGTTTCAAGGATGGCGGGGTTGGCTGGCGTTGTTTGCGCCGCCGGGTCCGGCATCGTCAGGGCGGCGGCCAGAAAAACAGGGGAAAGAAGCTTTTTTAGTTTTGATTTGATCGTCATGCGCAATACTTACCGGGGTCAATAAGAGTGCCCAGGTTGAAACAAAGCAAGCCTTTTCCAATACTGCATTGCACAATATTATACTTTTTTCGCTGTCTATGTAATTTGGTTGCGAGTTATGTTTTGTGGGCGTTATGCTGCGACTTTGCACGCGCTGTTATCCGTGCCCGTAATCCACCCGCCGCCCAGCACATGCGCATCGTGATAGGCAACGCAGGCTTGCCCGGCGGCAATGCCGAAAGCGGGGGTGTGCAATATGGCCTTGTCTTTATACAGGCGCGCGGGCAGCGGCTCTTGCACGGAACGCAGCTTTATCATGGCATCAATGCCGTCTGCTGGAATATCGGTAAGCCAGTTGCATTCTTTTAAATAAACGGTATCACGCGCCAGCGCGTCATAGGGGCCGACGAGAACCTGGTTTTTATCGGGGCGCAGGCCCACGACAAACAGGGGCGTGTTGTTTTCCGTGTGACCACCACCAATGCCAAGCCCACGGCGTTGGCCAACGGTATAGTTGATAATACCGTCATGCTGGCCCAGAACGCGGCCATCGATATGCACGATGTCACCTTTTTTTAAGGCATCGGGCCTGAACTTTTCAACGACCTTTGCGTAGGAGCCATTTGGCACAAAGCAAATATCTTGGCTGTCGGGCTTGTCGGCGACGATCAGTCCAAAGCGTTCTGCGTGTTCGCGCGTGATATCTTTTGTCCAGCCGCCCAGCGGAAAGCGCAGGAAATCAAGCTGTTCTTGCGTTGTGGCAAACAGGAAATAGCTTTGGTCTTTTCCATGGTCAACGGCGCGGTGCAGTTCTGCTTTGCCATTATTCATGATGCGCTGGATGTAATGCCCTGTCGCCATGCAGTCCGCGCCAAGGTTGCGGGCGGTATCCAAAAGGTCCTTGAACTTGACGCTCTGGTTGCAGCGCACGCAAGGGATGGGAGTTTCGCCCTTTAAATAGCTGTCGACGAATTCGTTAATTACGCTGTCTTGGAAACGGTTTTGATAGTTCAGCACGTAATGCTCAAACCCCATTTCTTCCGCAACGCGCTTGGCATCGTGGATATCCTGCCCCGCGCAGCAGGCGCCTTTTTTCTTCAGCGCTTCGCCATGGTCATAGAGTTGCAGGGTAATGCCCACCACTTCATAGCCTTCTTCGTGTAAAAGAGAGGCGACGACCGACGAATCCACCCCGCCCGACATGGCGACAACCACGCGGGTATCTTTGGGGTCTTTATCGAATCCAAGGCTGTTCATGGCTATTTTCTATCCTTTTCGGGGCTAGAATATAAGGGATTCTGCCGGGAAAGTCTATTATTTTTCATATCCAATTAATGTTTTCTTGTATTCTAAGGTGTATGATTATCAGAGGGTTAGAAAGGACCGTGCGAAAATATGTCGGACGACTGGGGAGATGAGGTCATTTTATTCACGCCGGGGCCGGGGTTTGATATCCGCGCCGCAGCAGATGAATTTGTTGAGGCGATGGAAGAATACGGCCTGCCTTTGCTGATCCGCCTGCCGCATGTCTCCATTGAATTTGAACCGGGGTGCACGCAGGAAGAGATTATTGAAGGATATATGAAC
>JAPPOU010000149.1:5909-9101 GCA_028817795.1 Alphaproteobacteria bacterium | reverse complement strand
GTGTGAGACATGCTTTTGCGCCCTTAAGCCGTAATTATTATGAAAATATAGTGGCAGAATATACATATTTTGGAAAGTGGGCGGGCGATTTTTTTATCATAACTTTGATTTATAAGGGATTTTTCGTTTCTCAGGCCGTTGTCTGTGCTACAGTCCATCCCGATTCCACACCAGATGAAATTCAAGGAGTTTCATATGCTTAAGTTCCGCGCAGCGGTTGTTGCGGTCATTTTGGCCGTTAGTACGGTTGCATGGGCGCAGGAAGATGCGCCGCAAGAACCGCCAAAGGGTCCGCCCCCTGCCATGGTGTCTGTCGAAAAGGCAGCGCCCGTTGATGCCATGATTTCATTTGAATATGTAGGGCAGGTGGCAGGTGCGCGTGAAGTGGAAGTGCGCGCCCGTGTCTCTGGCATTATTGAAGAGCGCTTGTACGAAGAAGGCACAAAGGTGGAAAAGGATGCCGTGCTGTTCCGCATCGACCCCGCGCCCTATAAGGCAGCGCTGGATTTAGCCAAGGCGCATGTGGCACAGGCTGAGGCGCGGTTAAAGCAGACGTCACGCGATTATGCGCGTATCAAACCGCTGGCAAAGTCGGAAGCGGCATCCAAAAAAGAGCGTGATGACGCCGAAGCGGCTGTTGATCTGGCTAAAGCCGCTTTGCAGGCGGCAAAAGCCGAGCGTGATGCGGCGCAGATTAATTTTGATTATACGGCAGTGACAGCACCGATCAGCGGCGTGACCGGGCGGGCGATGAAGGTGGAGGGCAGCCTTGCCACACCACAGGACAGTTTGTTAACGACAATGGCGCAGGTTGATCCTGTCTATATTGATTTCAGTATTCCTGTTGATGCGCAGGCGGGTTTGCAGCGGGATATAGCGGCAGGGCATGTTGTAATGCCTGAAAGCGGCTTTGTCGTGCGGCTGAAGAACGCATCTGGTGTTGATTTGCCCGAAACAGGAAAAATTAACTTTAAGGATTATAAAGCCGATCAGAAAACCGGCAGCTTTGCGGCCCGCGCATTGGTTGCCAACCCTGATGGCGCGTTGGCGCCGGGGCAGTTTGTGCGTGTCGTTCTGTCAGGTGCGAAAAGACCTAATGTGTATACAGTGCCGCAGCGTGCTGTTCTGGATGGTGCGCAGGGTAAATTCGTGTATGTCGCGCAGGAAAATGAACAGGGTATGACCGTTGCCATGGCGCGCCCTGTGGATGTGGGCGCATGGGTCGATGGCGCGATGTGGATTATTAAAAGCGGCCTGAAGCCCGGTGATCAAGTGATTGTGGACGGCATGGCGCGGATATTCTTCCCCGGCGTGCCTGTGATGATTGCTGACCCGAACGCGTCGCCGCCACAAATGCCGCCGGGTATGGGGGGGCACTAACCGAATGCTGGCCCATTTCTTCATTCGCCGCCCGGTTCTGGCCTTTGTTATTTCCATTTTCGTCTCGCTGGCGGGGATGGCGGCTGTGCAGGTTTTGCCTGTTGCGCAATATCCTGAAATTGCGCCGCCTGCGGTGGAGGTGCGCGTTGTTTATCCCGGTGCCTCGGCGGAAGTGATTGAACAAACCGTTGCCGCGCCCATTGAAAATGCAATTTATGGTGTTGAGGGCTTGATGTATATGTCCTCAACCTCAACCTCCAATGGCGCGGCCACAATTAACGTGACGTTTGAGATTGGCACAGATGCCGATCAGGCCGCGCTGAATGTTAATAACCGCATTAAACGCATTGAAGCGCGCCTGCCGCTGGAAGTGCGGCGGCAGGGGGTGATTGTCGAAAAAGGGTCATCGTCGTTTTTGCAGGTGGCGGCGTTTTATTCTCCCGATGGGACGTTTGACGATTTTTATACGTCAAACTATGTCACGCTGAACGTGCTGGACAGGCTCAAGCGTATTCCCGGTACAACGAACGTGCAGATTTTTGGGCCGAAAGATTATGCGATGTGGATATGGCTCAACCCTGACCGCATGGCGCAGCTGGGCGTGACGGTTTATGATGTTGGCGCGGCCTTGAATGAGCAAAACGCGCAATATGCCGCTGGTAAAATTGGCCGTACCCCCATAGATGAGGGGCAAGCGCTGGTCTATACCGTGACGGCGCAAGGACGGCTGTCCTCGCCCGCTGAGTTTGAAGACGTCATTATCCGCTCCAACCCTGATGGTAGCTCGCTGCGCTTGCGTGATGTCGCACGGGTAGAGCTTGGCCCGCAAAACTATGATTTTGTAGGCCGCGTGAATGGCAAGCCTGCAACATTGGTTGGTGTTTTCCTGCAACCCGGCGCGAATGCGCTGAAAGTGGGTGAGGAAGTCAAAACAGTATTAAAGGAGCTGTCGGCAGCTTTCCCCAAGGGGCTGGAATATAAAATTCCTTATGACACAACGCGCTTTGTCGAGGTTTCAATCCGCGAGGTGCTAAAGACATTGCTTGAGGCGATGGTTCTAGTCTTCCTTGTCGTTCTCGTTTTCCTGCATAACTTCCGCGCCACGCTGATCCCGACATTGGCTGTGCCCGTATCGCTGCTGGGCACGTTTGCGGGGCTGCATATTCTGGGGTATTCGATTAATACGCTCACCCTGTTTGGCATGGTGTTGTCCATCGGTATTGTTGTGGATGATGCCATCGTCGTTCTTGAGAATATCGAACGTATCATGGTCGAACAGAAAAAGACGGTGAAGGAAGCGGCCTTTCAGGCCATGACAGAAGTCTCCGGCCCCGTGATTGCCATGACGCTGGCTCTGTGCGCGGTTTTCGTGCCGATTGCCTTTTTGGGTGGCTTGGCGGGCGAGCTATACCGCCAGTTTGCCATTACTATTTCTATTTCCGTTATTCTGTCTGGCGTTGTCGCGCTGACGATGACCCCGGCGCTATGTGTCTTTATTTTGAAAACGCATGGGCGCGGAGAAAAAGGATATTCAAAATGGTTTGATGCCTTTTTTGCGCAACTGACCAAGGCATATGTGTGGATTGTACGCTTCTTTTTGCGGCAGGCATTTTTGGGAATTGTGCTGTTTGTCGTTCTGATAGGAGTCACCGTTAAACTGTGGAATACCGTTCCTGGCTCACTGGTGCCCGATGAAGACCAGGGATATTACATTGCTGCCGCGCTTTTGCCGGAGGGGACGGCGCTGTCACGCACCGAAGCTGTTGTTAAACGCGTGCACGATTCCATCCGCTCGAATGAAAACAACATGGA
>JAPPOU010000149.1:0-5899 GCA_028817795.1 Alphaproteobacteria bacterium | reverse complement strand
CAACATGGATATTGTATCCTTTGCGGGTATGGATTTTCTGGGTGGTGGGTTCAAGAACAGCGCAGCCACGATTTTCGTGACCCAAAAGCATTGGGACGAGCGCGAT
The DNA here is from genome assembly GCA_028817795.1 of Alphaproteobacteria bacterium. Taxonomy (GTDB): domain Bacteria; phylum Pseudomonadota; class Alphaproteobacteria; order Micavibrionales; family UBA2020; genus JAPPOU01. Next base: position 5,793 of record JAPPOU010000149.1, on the reverse strand, counting down.
GTGGGCGTGAAAGATCTGGTGGGTGATTTCTTTATGAAGACCGGCGGCATTAAGGAAGCCATGGTCATGGCCTTTCCGCCGCCTGCGATTTTTGGCCTTGGCAATACGGGTGGTTTTGAATTTTACATCCAGAACAAGGGTACAGGCGGGCCGGAAAAACTGGCGATGGCTATGGGCATGTTTATGGGCGCGGCGCACCAAGACCCACGCCTTGCGGAAGTGTTTTCCCTGTGGAAGCCATCGACACCGCAGCTGAAAGTTGATCTTGACCGTGAAAAGGCCAAGGCGCTGGGCGTGCCGATTGATGAGGCGATGAACACGCTGGCCGCAACGCTGGGGTCGTACTACGTGAATGACTTTAATATTTATGGCCGTGCGTGGCAGGTGATTATGTCGGCGGACGCGCCATACCGCAAAACGCCAGAGGATGTAGGCCGCATCCATGTCCGCAGCCGTGCGGGCCAGATGGTGCCTATGTCTGCCATTGCCAATATTGGTTTTTCCTCCGGGCCGGATACGCTCACACGCTACAATAACTTGCCTGCCGTTAGTTTGCGGGGCGAAGCGGCACCGGGCATGAGTTCGGGGCAGGCGCTGGCGGCGGTTGAAGATGTCCTGAAAAAAGTGTTGCCGCCTGACATGACGTTTGAATGGACAGGCGCATCGTATCAAGAAAAGCGGTCGTCGGGTTCATCGAACTTCGCGCTTGTCTTTGGCGTGGGCATGGTGTTTTTGATCCTCGCCGCGCTTTATAACAGTTGGGCGCTGCCGGTATCTGTTTTGATGGCGCTGCCGTTTGGGGTTTTTGGTGCATTGCTGGCTGTGATGCTGCGCGGCATGACGAACGATGTTTATTTTCAGATCGGTCTTGTCACCCTTTTGGGCCTTGCGGCCAAAAACGCGATTTTGCTTGTGGAATACGCACTGCTAAAACACCGCGAAGGCTGGCCTGTGGCGGCGGCGGCACTGGAATCGGCGCGGCTTCGTTTTCGCCCTATTTTGATGACAGCGCTCACCTTTATTCTGGGCGTATCGCCGCTGGCCTTTTCGGAAGGCGCGGGTGCGGGTGCGCGCACATCGGCGGGGACAGGCGTGATGGGCGGAATGCTGGGCGCGACATTCCTTGCCATTTTCTTCATTCCGTTGTTCTTCAAGTTAATGACGGATCGCAAGCTTTATGCGCGGGATGAAGACTTTATCGTGCCGGGAGCAGAGGTTGAAAAGGAGGGGCGGGATGAACATGCGTAGTACCCTCCGGAAATGGTGTGTGGCCTGTGCTTTATCCTGCCTGATCCTTTCAGCTTGTGCGCCGCCTATTGAAACCTATGCGACGCCGCAGACTGAACTTCCTGCGGGCAAGCATGAATCCGAAGATTGGTCAAAGTGGTGGGAATGCTTTAAAGACCCCGCGCTAACGGCTTTGGTGGAAGAAGCGTTGAAAAATAACCCGGATATTCTGCTGGCCGCAGCAAAGCTGGAACAATCGCGTGGTTCTTTGCGGTTGGCGCAATCAAACCTGTTCCCCTCCATCTTTGCGAACGCGGGTGGAAACCGTCACCAGATCAGCGTTGATGGCAATATCCCGCCCGCGCCGGGCCAGCAAAGGCTTAGCACGGTCTATACAGCTAATCTTTCCGCGTCTTACGAAGTGGATTTTTGGGGCAAGCTGGCGGCACAACGCAAAGGCGCACAGGAATCCCTGAAAGCCAGCCTTTACGCGCAGGAAATGACGCGCACGGTTGTTGCGGCACAGGTGGCGCGCAGTTATTTCACGTTACGGGCGCTGGATCGTGATCTGGACGTTTTGGAAAAAACGCTGGCGACGCGGGATAAAGCGGTTGGTTTGCAGAAAAAGCGCCTTGATGCCGGATTGATCGGTGCTTATGAATATGCCCTTGCTGAAGCGGAGCGCAATGCGGCGGCGGCGATTTTGCCCGGCGTGCGCACAGCCGTTGAACAGGCCGAGATTTCCCTGTCCGTTATTTTAGGGCGCAGCCCGCGCGCGCTTGTCGAAGAAAAAGTTGCGCGTGGTGCGGGCGCGGATGTTCTTTCCAAAATCCCCCCTGTTCCGGGCGGGCTTACGTCTGATCTTTTAATGCGCAGACCCGATGTGATTGCAGCGGAACACATGCTGCACGCCGTCCATGCCAGTGTGAACGAGGCGCGGGCAAAATGGTTTCCGTCTATCATCCTGTCCGGCGTTCTGGGTGGGGAGAGTGTGTCTCTCCATAATCTCCTGACCGGTCCTGCAAGCACATGGACCTTGGCGAGTGCCTTGGCGCAGCCAATCTCCGGTCTTTGGACGGTCAATGCACAAATCAAATATGCCAAGGCAGTAAGGGGGGAATCTGAAGTAATTTATCAGCAGGTTGTCCGCCGTGCCTATGCAGATGTTTTAACAGCGCTGTCCGTACACAAAGGTTCAGCGCAAACATTAATTAAGTCAGAAAAGTTATTTGAAAACCAAGATAAAGTTAAATCGCTAGCGCAGCGGCAGTTTGAGGTGGGCAAGATCAGTCGCATTGCCCTTTTGGATGCCGAGCGGGAACGCTTTGCGGCAGAACGTGCCTTGGTTGCGGCGCAGCGTGACCGCGCATTGGCGCTGGTGTCTGTCTATCAGGCATTGGGCGGTGGTTGGGATGTGGGGGAGAAGACACCATGAAAAGCCTCTTTCCTGCCTGCCGTAAAAATGCGATATTCGCGGTGAAACGTTTCTTTGACCTTAAGGTGCTGTATGCATCATCTCTTTGAAAAAGCGCGGGAAAATATGGTGGAGGGTCAGGTGCGGCCCAATAAGGTGACGCACCCCGGCCTGCTGGACGCTATGCGTTTTGTGCCACGTGAGCGTTTTGTGCCGCGCCACCTCCAGCATATTGCCTATGTTGACGAAGATATTCCGCTGGGCAATGGCCGTTACTTGCCAGAACCTATGGTGCTGGCCCGCCTTGTGCAAGCGGCAGAGATACGGGCAGAGGATGTGGTTCTTGATATCGGTTGCGGCACGGGCTATTCGGCGGCCATTCTGGGCCAGCTTGCAGCAACTGTTGTCGGTTTGGAACAAAACGCCCAGATGACAGCGGAAGCCGACAGGCTTTTGCACGAGCTGGGCGTTGTGAATGCCGTGGTGATCCAGCAGGATGATCTGCGTCAGGGATACGCCCAGCAGGAGCCGTATGATGTGATTGTTATCAACGGTTCCGTTCCGCATGTGCCGGAAACCATTCTGCATCAATTGTCAGATGGTGGCCGGCTTGTCACAGTTCAATCAAAGAAAGGGCACTTGGGACAGGCAGTGCTTATGACCAGAAAAGGAAACGCATTTGAAACCCGCATTCTTTTTGATGCGGCGGTGCCAACCTTGTCAGGTTTTGAGATACCTCAATTCTTTGTGTTTTGAATCTCATGAAAAACTTTAAATGTGCCATATCGGTTATCGCTTTTTTGGGGCTTGCAGCGCAATCTGCGGTTGTTTGCGCGGAAGAGTTACAAATGAATGTGACGGATGCACTGGTCGCATCTTACCAAACGAACCCCGGTCTTGAAGCCGCACGCGCAGCGCTGAGAGCCGTGGATGAAAACTATGCGATCGCTTATGCGGGTTTCCGCCCGGTTGTGACGGGCCGGGGGTCTTATACCTCGACCCGTAGCGAGGGGAGCGGCACGCTTGCGACCAGTTCTGACCCCAAGGAAGTATCGTTAACGGCGACGCAATCGCTGTATCAGGGTGGTTCGACCGTGGCTGATGTGACGGAAGCGGCAAAAACGATCAAAGCAGCACGCGCCAATCTGTGGCGCACGGAGCAGGCTGTGTTGCTGGATGCCGTGACGGTTTATATGGATGTGTTGCGCGATCAAAGAATTGTCGATTTAAATATTAGCAATGAAAGGGTGTTGGAAAGCCATCTTGAAGCATCGCGTGAACGTTTTCGTTTGGGGGATATCACGAAAACAGATGTCAGTCAGGCTGAATCGCGTCTGGCCTCTGCCGTGGCGGGGCGTATTCGGGCGGCGGCAGATTTGAAAATCAGCCGTGCACGGTTTGAAGAGGTGACGGGCCTTGTCCCCACCGGGCAATTGCCTCTGCCGCCGACTGCGGCGCTTGAATTGCCGGAAACGCTTGAAGCTGCTTTGGAGGCCGCCAGCGCCAATAACCCCCGCGTTATAGAGGCGCACCATAATGGCGAAGCCGCCGCCGCAGGGACGCGTTCGATTAAGGGGGAGTTGCTGCCCTCTGTCGATCTTTCAGGGTCCGTGGTGCGTACATATGATAATAACGGCGTTGCGGGGAATAAATATGTTGACCAGACAAGCGTTGCTTTGCAGGCAACGGTTCCTTTGTATGGAGGCGGGGATACTTATTCCAGAATACGCCGCGCGCGCCAAATTGAGGCACAGCGCCGCCGCGAGGTTGATACGGCTCTGCGCGTTGTTGTGCAAGATACGACAGATGCATGGGAAACGCTGGATGCGGCGCGTGCTGCGTTAAAGGCCCAAACCAAACAGGTGGAAGCGGCGCGCCTTGCGGAAGAAGGCGTACGGGTTGAGGCGCAATATGGGTCTCGCACCACGCTTGATTTGCTGGATGCGGAACAGGAATATCTCACGGCGCAAGTGGCCCGCGTGATTTCGGAAAGGGATATCGTTGTCGCATCTTACGAGCTGTTATCCACAGTGGGTAAATTAACGGCAGATGACCTGCATTTGCCCGTAGATATCTATGATCCGACAAAAAATTTCCAGAAGGTTTCAGGGAAGTGGTTCGGAACCCGTATTGACGGCGGTGAATAGGTTTTTCTGACTCGCTTTTTGCGTTGAAATGTCTTAATAGATTTATATTCAACGCTTTATCGGGTATCATTCACGCATGTCGGACGTACAGACAGAATCAGAAAAAGAGCCGTCGATAGAAGAAATTCTGGAATCAATTCGCCAGATTATTTCTGAAGACGATGCTGAAGACGCACCGGAAGAGGCAGCCGCCGCGCCTGCGCCGGAACCAGAGCCTGTACCGGAGCCTGCGCCACCGGAACCCGCGCCAGAACCGGAAGAAGAAAAGACTCAAGATGTTCTGGACCTGACGGAAAAAGTTGAAGAAGACAAATCCGATCTGGACCTGAGCGCAACAGAAGAACCTGCTGACAATTCAGATTTGGTACTGACGGGTGAGGATGACGGCAAGCTTATGTCGGATTCCACCGAAAATGTCGCATCAGCCGAACTTGCAAAACTGCTGGCGATGAACATTGCCGTGGAACGCGATCTTCCGGGCCGTGTTGGTAATGTGACATTAGAAGACATCGCCAAGGAATTGATGCGCCCTGTTATCCGTACATGGATTGACCAGAACCTGCCGCGCATGGTGGAGCGTATGGTGCAAAAAGAAATCCAGCGTTTGTCGAGCCGCGCCTTTGGCGATGCCAGCGGCGATAACGATGGTGACGGCGAATAGCCTTTTTCTTATAACTCGAATTTTTTGTGTCGTGTTGCTGTGTTTTGTGGGGCGGCTATTGCGGCTTGTATTTCCGCAGGGTTTTTGCCCTCTGTGACGGCGCGCAGGAAGCTATATGTGTGCTCCGGATTCATGGGGTCGTAATCAAGAGTTTTAAGCGTGGGGTTTAAGTGGACAATCCATGAACTAAAGATGGCCATATTCGCTATGCCCTGATATTTAACGTACCCGCCAAGGCGTCCTTGATTTGTGACATCGGCGTAAACAGCCAGTTCTTTTTCTTCCAAATCACCCGGCATGCGATATATCCCGCTTTTTGCTGGCGGGTTTGTGAATTTAACGGG
>JAPPOU010000099.1 GCA_028817795.1 Alphaproteobacteria bacterium | reverse complement strand
CCCCCGACACAAGGATTATGATTCCTCTGCTCTAACCAACTGAGCTACCCCGCCACAAGGTGCAGGATATATGCCTTTTTCCGGGCCCTCTGTCAAGGTGGCCCGTAAGCTTATGAAATATAATTGCAAATTTGGCACAGCGGCCTATATCTGTTGGGGTAACGGAAAGAGGAAGCCCTCATGCTCACCATTCGCAAAGCGCAAGATCGTGGCCAGACAAAGCTGGATTGGCTGGACGGGCGGCACAGTTTTTCATTTGGCCGCTATGTTGACCGCGACCATATGGGCTTTCACAGCTTGCGCGTGATTAACGATGATATCATCGCGCCCGGCGGCGGTTTTCCCGCGCACCCGCATGACAACATGGAGATTGTAACCTATGTGCTGGAAGGCGCTCTGTCGCATGAAGATTCCATGGGCAATGGTTCCATTATACGCCCCGGTGAGATTCAGCGCATGAGCGCGGGCACGGGGGTGGTGCACAGCGAGTTTAACCATTCAAAAACGGACTCGGTGCGGCTTTTGCAAATCTGGTTCATACCGGATACTAAAAACGTGACGCCGTCATACGCGCAAAAATCCTTTCCCGAAAAGGAAAGGCGCGGGCAGTTAAAACTGGTCGCGTCGAAAGACGGGCGTGATGGTGCGGTGCCGCTGCATCAGGATGTCGATATGCTGGCAGGGTTGGTAGATGGGGGTGAGCGCATCGTGTATCCCGTGCGTTTAGGCCGCGCTGTCTGGGTGCAGGTGGCGCGGGGGCACGTTTCCATTAATGGTACGGCTCTGGAACAGGGCGATGGTGCGGCCATGGAGGATGTGGGTGAACTGATGTTGAGCCATGGGCAGGGGGCAGAAGTGGTTGTATTTGATCTTGCTGTTGCTTAATGTTTGTGTGAGGTGCATAAATTTAAAGCGCCTGATTGTACCTTAATTTACTTTAAGCGTATCATGATAAAAGTATTCTCCAAACGCATCTAGAAAGCAGCCGGGGATAAAAGGCAGGTCAATAGTTGCTTTTGTAACGTTTGCGCCCCCTGAAGTGCTGTCACGGTTGTAGTATTCCCACCGCCTATTGTTTGAGCCGGAGGGTGCTGTCAGTGTAGGAATAGCTGTAGAGCCGGTCAGCCCATTATTGATTTGTGCGCAGGCATCCTGTGTCAGCGGCCCCAGAATCATCAGCTCATCATCTGCACTACTTCCTAGTTCCGCGCCACTGATAGTGACGTTCTTGTGAGGAAAAATCGTCCATGCAAAAGTATTCAAAGTGCCTGTAGAGCCCATTAACGATACCGGGGGGAATAACGGTGGAATGCCATTTGCTGCGTTAAATATACCGACTGTCGTTCCTGTGATTGGGTTGCCTCCTCCTAATCCGCCGCTTACGTATACACTGCCTGACGATGTCAGGGCGCTGTTATCCCAGCGTACCTGATCTACGGTGCGTGTAATATAAAGTCTCTGAACATGACTTCGGATCAGGCTGGCCTGATCCATTGTTTCCGCTACGTCGAGAAGTAGGGTTTCCTTGTCAATACTGCCACTCCCACGTCCGGATTGTGTTACTGCGTAAGACAGGGCAGCGAACAAAGCCACGGCAATTAAAATTAAAAATAGTGCATTTCCAGAGTGTTTCATAGCTTTTTCTATACCACATCCATATGTCATGGACAACGGTATTGGGTATACAGGGCAAGTCTTTAGGAGGGGGGAGGCATAGAATGTGTGGTTGTGCTTGACTGTGCCCTGCTGTAAAAGACCAGCATGAAAAAATCTCTTGGCATTATCGGCGTTGGCGCGTTTGGCGCTTTTGCTATTCCGCATTTGGCACCTTATTTCGACCTGCATGTCTATGACAGCACGCGCGATCTTGCGCCGTTGGCAGAACAATACAATGTGACGGTCGAAACGTTGGAAGGTGTGTGCAATTGCGATATGATCGTGCTGGCCGTGCCTGTGCCGGTTTTAGAGAGCGTTGCAAAGCAGGTTGCGCCGCATGTAAAGCCGGGGCAACTGGTGATGGATGTAGCGTCGGTGAAAGTCATTCCGGCAGATATCCTGCAGTCTACCATGCCTGAAGGTGTAGATGTGATTGGTCTGCACCCCTTGTTCGGCCCGAAAAGCGGACGTGATGGGATTAAGGGGTTGAATATTTCAGTGTGCAATATTCGCGGTGATCGCGCCGCGCACGTCATACATTTCCTAAAAGATGCCTTGGCGCTGAACGTCATTGAAACAACGCCGGAAGAGCATGACCGCGAAATGGCTTATTCTCAGGCCTTGACGCATATCATTGCGCGCGCGGTGGTGGCGCTGGATATTCCGCCGATAAAGCAATCCACAAAAACCTATGCCCTGCTGCGTGATATGATTGACATGATTAGCCATGATAGTGATGAGTTGTTCCGCGCGATACAGAAATATAATCCCTATGCCACCGAAACCAAGGATGCTTTTTTTGAGGCTGTCCGGCAGATCGAAGACAGGTTGGGCGCATAGGCATACGCATCATTTCTTAACAATATCTTAACCCGCTGCCGTTAGACTGGTCGGGAAAAGGTGTCTGTGATGGAAATGCATTTGGGCGATGTTCTGGGGATTTTGGGGGCTGTCGGTTATTTAACAGCCTATGCCGCCCTGCAGATACGGCGGGAATTCGCCAAATCCGTTTTTTATTCCATCAGCAATTTTTTATCGGCTCTGCTGGTCGCGATATCGCTGTTGTATGATTTTAACCTGGCCGCCATGATTATTCAGATGACATGGATGGTGATTAGCGGGTTTGGTATTTACCGCTGCCTGAAGTACATGTCGTCCGAACGGCCGGAAGAACCGGGTAAAGCTTAGAACCGTGCTCTTAAGTTTCCGCTGCCCTGTGCTGCAACAGATTCTGTGTCAAAGCGCTTGTTGACGCCGACAGCGGCACCTGCTTCAACGGTGTTGCAGAAATCAACTGCAACTCCCAGCTCAGCGCCAGCATTGCCGGAACCTTGCAGGTCTTTATCTATATGGCCCGCAACATAAAAGGCAAGGGCAATGCAGCTATCGCTTATGGGGACAATCCGGCCTTCCACCGTACCGACGAGGGACAGCAACAGAGCATCATCCCCTTGGTCGGGCGAGAGAATGGCGGCTTCCGCAACAGCGCGGGCGCTCAGGTTGGTGGCGCCGGTCACCAGCGGTTTGGTGACATCTACGTGTGCGCCGTAACGGCTTTGCGCTGAAGGCGCTGAATCGATGTCCGAACGTTCAACAAGCTGGTCGCCAGCCTGTGCGCGGTTGAAGTCTGCCCCCACTTTTACTTGCGTGGCATTGGGATTCGCCGCCGTGCGGAACATGACATCCATACGCGCACCGCCGCTGACGCCGTCGCCTGCCGTTGGGTAGGCTGTTTTGCCATCGGGGTTATCTTTATTCACAAAAGACGGGTTGTCATCCGCATCGGGCTTTAATTCTTCGAAACTACGGCCAAGCCATGCCTGTATCATGGTACGGATATTGTCAGTATGGTCGATTGTCCAGTAACCGTTCGCGCCGGCAATATCTGCCAGCATCAGCTGCGATGTCGTATCCGTCAAAAGCGAGCGGGAGAGCGGGTCAACGTGCGCCCATGTGTAGCCCGATGTTTCTGCTGTGAAGATGCCTGCTTCCACGCCGCTAAAGATGTTGCCAAAGTGAAGCGTTGCGTTTTCCACGCGCACAGTCGAAAGGTCGTTGTCGATAGAGCCGTCGTTCTCGTCACTCTTGTGCGTGTAATCAAGGTTCAGGCGCAGGTTCAGTTGCGGGATCAGGCGCACGTTCAAGAGTACTTCAGGCCTTGGTGTGCGCAGGGTGTCGTTAAAAACATCTTCGTCTGCGGCAATAGGTGGCTTTTTGGGTGTGCTGCTGACGGTGGGGTGGAACTGTACCACGCCACTGATGGCAGAGCCTGTCATGTCGCGCTGGCCTTGAGGGCTGGCGGTGGCCGTATCTTCTTCCGGCTCGGACCATGGTAGGTCTGTGCGGTTTTGCTCATCCCATGGGGAGGCCTCTACCTTGGGCGCATCCATTGCATTCAATGCAAGGAAGCTGGTTGTTGCAGCAAGAAAATATGCGAAACACTGTTTTATAGACTTCATGGTCGATCCCCTTAATATTGGCGCTGTTCCTGTAACCTTGTTGTATTAGACATTATTTTTACAAGAATATGGTAAATTATGCAAGCTCTTTTTTCTATATACTTGTTTTCCGGGGTGTGTATGCCATAAAAACAACGCGATTTCAATATGTTAATTTTATTGTGGGGATTTGAAGGGGATAGCCGCTTTTTTCGCGGCATCCCTTGCTATCTCTTTCAATGTTGGGCATATTTTCTCGACCTAAGTCAAAGAATCAACATGGCTCCCGGTACTGGGGAAAGCTGATGTTGTTAGCATTAAAAACAAAGGAATCAAGACGATGGACCAAATCCTGTTGATCGCTATCGGGGCGGGCGCGCTTGCGTTGTTATACGGTATTTTGGCTGGCATGCAGGTGATGTCGGCAAGCACGGGCAATGCGCGGATGCAAGAAATTGCAGGCGCGGTGCAAGAGGGGGCGAAAGCATACCTTGACCGCCAGTATATGACGATTTCAGCCGTGGGCATTTTGGTGGCCATTGGTCTTGGCATGTTTTTGGGCGTGCAGGCCGGTGTCGGCTTTGTGATTGGCGCAGTCCTGTCGGGCGTGGCCGGTTATGTCGGCATGAACGTTTCGGTACGCGCCAACGTGCGTACGGCAGATGCTGCGCAAAAGGGGCTGGCCCCCGCGCTGGATATCGCGTTTAAGTCGGGCGCGATTACGGGCATGCTGGTTGTGGGCCTTGGCCTTTTGGGCGTTGCTGTTTACTACTGGTACCTTTTGGAGCAGGGCGTTGAAACCCGCGCTATTCTGGAAGCGTTGGTTGCGCTGGGCTTTGGCGCATCGTTGATTTCCATCTTTGCCCGTCTGGGCGGCGGTATCTTTACCAAGGGCGCGGACGTGGGTGCCGATCTCTGCGGTAAAGTTGAAGCCAACCTGCCCGAAGATGACCCCCGTAACCCTGCCGTGATTGCCGATAACGTTGGTGACAACGTCGGTGACTGCGCGGGCATGGCGGCGGATTTGTTCGAAACCTTTGCCGTGACGGTTGTGGCGACGATGCTGATTGCATCCAGCCTCTTCGTTCCGGCCTCGGTTGACCTGATGATGAAACTGCCCCTTTTGGTGGGCGGTATCGGCATTGTGGCCTCCATCGCGGGCACGTTCTTTGTCCGTCTGGGCGGCAGCGAAAACATCATGGGCGCTTTGTACAAGGGCCTGATCGCAACCGGCGTTTTGTCGATTGTGTTGATGTACTTCGGTATCAAAAAATATGTAGGGCTTGATGCCAGCATTCTTTTGAACAACGGTTCCTTCCTGACGGGCCGTGATCTTCTGTGGTGCGTTGCGACGGGTCTGGGCGTGACAGCCGCGCTGGTCTGGATTACGGAGTACTATACCTCCACCGAATACCGCCCGGTGCGCTCGATTGCAGAGGCATCGGAAACGGGCCACGGCACGAACATCATCCAGGGCCTTGCCGTTTCTCTGGAAGCGACGGCCCTGCCGGTGATCGTTATCTGCATTGGCATCTATGTGGCCTATGCCCATGCCGGTCTTTACGGTATTTCGCTGGCCGCGACAACGATGCTGGCTCTGGCAGGCATGATCGTGGCGCTGGATGCTTACGGTCCTGTGACCGATAACGCTGGCGGCATTGCCGAAATGTCTGACCTGCCGAAAAAGGTGCGTACGGTAACGGACGCGCTGGACGCGGTTGGCAACACGACCAAGGCCGTGACGAAAGGCTACGCGATTGGTTCCGCAGGTCTTGCGGCGCTGGTGTTGTTCGCAGCCTATACGGAAGAGCTGAAACACTACTTCCACGGCCTGACCGTGGAATTCCCGCTGGATGAGCCGTTTGTGATTATCGGCCTGTTCATTGGTGGTATGTTGCCGTACCTGTTCGGTGCGCTCAGCATGACGGCGGTTGGCCGTGCGGCGGGTTCCATTGTTGTGGAAGTACGCCGCCAGTTGAAAGAGATCAAAGGCATCATGGAAGGCAAGACCAAGCCTGAATACGGCCGCGCTGTCGATATGCTGACACGCGCCGCGATCAAGGAAATGGTTGTGCCATCACTGCTGCCGGTTCTTTCGCCTGTTGTTCTGTTCGCAGTCGTCTACTGGGTCGTCGGTGGCGGTAATGAAGGCCTCGTTGCGGGCTTCCAGACCGTTGGCGCGATGCTGGTCGGCACGATTGTGACGGGCCTGTTCGTCGCTATCTCGATGACATCGGGCGGCGGCGCGTGGGACAACGCGAAAAAGTATATTGAGGAAGGCAACTTTGGCGGCAAGAACTCCGAAGCCCACAAAGCTGCCGTGACGGGCGATACTGTCGGCGATCCGTACAAGGACACTGCCGGCCCGGCCGTTAACCCGCTTATCAAAATTGCCAACATCGTGGCCATTCTCTTGGTTGCGGTAGCGGCAAGGACATTGGCAGGGTAAGCCTTTATAGGCTATCTGTATAAAAACCCTCCCGGCCCTGGTCGGGAGGGTTTTTGTTTGAGGAGACATGAAAATATTTGTCACAGGAAATGCGGGAAGCGGTAAAACAACGCTGGCGCGGCGTATCGCGAAAGAGCGGAGGCTTCCGTATTACACGTTGGACAGTATTGTCTGGAAAAGCGGCTGGAAGAAAACAGCACAAGAAGAAAAAAAACAAAAAATTGCAGCGCTCACGGCAGAGGAGTGTTGGGTTATAGATGGTGTTTCACATGATGTGATGGCGGCGGCAGATATTGTCTACTTCCTTGATGTGCCGCGCTATCGTTGCATCCTGAATATTCTGCGCCGTTTCCTGCGCTATGGCTGGAAAACAAGGCCTGATTTTCCTTCGGACTGTCCTGAGTATATAGGGGTCTTGAAGGCGTTGCGCATTGCATGGTTATTTCCGCGTAAAGGGCGGCAGCATATCTTGTTTTTTAATGGCCGGCGCAAGTTGGTGCGTCTTCGGGATGGGAGGGCGTATAAAGCGTAGAGTTTTGTCACCCCGAACACAAGTGAGGGATCTCCAGCCTGCCAATTAAGCACTCAGGAACAGGAGGGGGGGCAGATTAGAGCCTCCTCGCCGGGTATCAGGGTTTCGGTGCTTGTGGCCTTTGCTTTGCGGAAGGCTGGGGTTTTTGCGTTGTTTCCAGCGCCTCGCGGATTATGCGCACAACTTCTTTTTTATCCTCCGCCGAATTGACCCAGTCATATTTTTCGGCATCAATCACCAAAAGCGGTACGCCGTCATCGACAGTGTCCATGACTTTTTCAAGGTTTTTCTTGAGTGTCGAAAGGAACAGCTTGGGCGTGCCTTTTTCCAGTTCACGCCCGCGTTTCAGAATGCGTTCTTTTTGCGTCTCCGCTGATAATTTCAAATAAATGCGCAGGGCAGGTTTTTTCGTTGTTTCGCGCACGTCGCGGCAGGCTTGCATGTATGCCGCGCCTTCCTTCCTTTTCAGCATGAACATGCCGAACTGTTTCCACGTGCGGGCATAGGCTTCGTTCGTGACCATCGAAAAATCGAAAACCTGCTTTTCCCCGTCTTTCGCCACCGTGTTGATCCGGTCCGCATGCAGCTTCAGCATTTCCATGCCGAATTGCGGTGCGCAAGAAAAAGGGTTCTTGTGGAATTTCTCCAGATACGGATTTGTTTCAAAAATTTCCGGCACATGGGTAAAGCCGTGCTCTTTCAGGCATTTGGCCAGCGCGCTTTTACCGGCACCAACGCCTGCGATAAGTTCAATGTGGGACATGATAAGCCTTTGCCTGTTTTTCGTATTTTGATTTACCGGAATGTACCTTGTCTTGCCCGCTGCCGCAAGAGGAAAAACACGCCGCCAGCCAGTACCAGCAGAGCAGTCAGGGACAGCAAAACAGCATGAACGCCTGCCCATTTATCAATATGTCCGATCGCGATGCTGGCGGGCACATACATCAATTGCGTTGCAAAGCTGATTGTCGACAAAACAGTTGCCCGCCGTTCCGACCCGGTGCGTTTGTTCACAAAAGTTTCGACATGCGGCGAGGCAAAGCCGTAAATGCAACTGCCCCCCACCATCAAAAGAATAACGCCGTGAAGGCCGATATATCCACCCGCGCCAATTGTAACAAAAACGGCAATGCCCCATGCCGTCATCACCGCGCCCCTTGGCGACATGATTTTATCGACCTTATGCGCCGACCATGTTGCAACGCTTGCAAGGCCGTATCCCACGGCCATCAAAACGCCAAAGGCTTGCTCTGGAATGTTCAGTACCATGTAATACGCCTGCTGCGACCACATGATGATTTTTGTGCAGGTGAACAGCAGGGCTGCGAAAATAACCATGCCGCCAATTTCAGGATGCGTTAAGGCATAGCGCATGGTATCGCGCATATCGGCCAGCGGGTGTTTTTCGGGCGCGGCTTTGTGGCGGGCAGGTTCATCCACAAAAGCAAGGGCCACAATCCCGAAAAGATGGGCGATGCCTGTCATGATTGCAGGCAGCAAGATGTGAATTTTAAACATAAAGCCCGCCACCAGACTGGAGGCCGCAACAGCTCCAAAAGCATAGGCGCGGCGGCGACCTTCGTATTTTGTATATTCATCCTCGCGGCCCGCAGATAAAAGCGTATCGTACAAAATTGCGTTTTGCGTGCCGGATAACAGGCTGAACCCTGCGCCAAGAATGATATGGCAACCAATAGCGGTGAGAAGGTTATAGGCAAAACAAAGCGCAAAGAACCCCAGCGCCCCCAGCGCGAGTCCCAGCATCAGCGTATGCCGCCTGTGCCAGATATCCGACAACCAGCCGCTGGGTACTTCCAATAATACGACAGTGGCGGCAAAGGCTGACTCAGCGATCAGGAAATCGCCAAAGCCCAGCCCCATCCTGTCGCGGTACATGGGCAGCAGGACCGGCAGCAGGAAGATCATGTTCGCGAAAGCTGTATAGAGGTTCAGCAGTTTTATGTTTTTATCTGTCGTCATGCTGCGCCCTCGATACCAAAGCAAAACCCCCGCTGTGTGCAGCGGGGGTTTAAGAAAGGGGGGTGGGTAATCACGAG
>JAPPOU010000089.1 GCA_028817795.1 Alphaproteobacteria bacterium | reverse complement strand
TCCTAATTGAGGGGGTTTATAGACCAAATGACTATTGCAGAGGGAATCATGGACAGAATTTTTGAAGAAACCAACACAGAAGCCTATTTCAAAAGGGTTGAGGCTTGGGCCACTGGGGTTTTAGAGCGCAATAAGCTTCCCACAGATGACAGGCACTTGATCCTTTTTAAGGATGGGACATGGCAGGAAAAAAGGCGGACAAAAGGGAAAGTTGGACAAAGAAAAGAAAAGCAAGGCAATTAATTGCCTCAATGGAAGATAAGAAAAAGCCTGCATAAAGCTTAAAAGGAAGCTTCATGCAAAACTGCTCTATATCCAGCCTCCAGCATCGCCATTTAGCTGTTGATTAAAACTACTCCCTCATCATTTTACTGTTTCCATTCAACACACACATTTTGCACAAGAGGCCAAGATGACGGTACCCAGCAAACATCGACACAACATGAAAAAAATATTGTTCTACCTGATAATTGTAGGAGTATTTTCTTTTCCATTACAGCCTGCGCAAGCAGATAATGCTGACGTGAAGGTCACCACAACAAAAACGCCCTCTGGCATGAAAATCACAAATGTCGAGGCGGTAGGAAACCTTGCGGCCACGCACAAACTTGGCTGTATGCCGCTCAAATCCGTCACACCTGAGTTTACACCTGCTGACTTACATCAAGGAGTTGTAGACTGCATAAAAAAAGCAGATTACAAGAACGCTGCAGCTCTCTACCAAGCAGCTGGTACATTCGCTACGTTCGACATGCAGCGTGTTACAGACAAAACAGCGCACCAGGCACGCACCATGCTTTCTATAAAAACCGGCAGCACCCTGAGCGCGAAAGATCGGGAGCAATTCTCCTCTTATACCAAAGCACATATACCAAAAAAACCTGATCGCGCATTCTGCGAAAGTATAAGAAAAGTCGGCCCTCCCACATACTACCCACACTATATGATCCAACACGGCATGAGCGCAATCACCGGAAATACACTTGAGCCCATTGTTAAAGATTTTAATGCAGATAATGCCTGGCTCACCGCTTTAGACACCTACTTACACTGTAAGTTTTAATCCACATTCACAACGCCTTTAATTTACATACATTTCACGCGATTCATTTGAGAGTCACCAGATTTTAGGCCGCCTCACGCCTGCCAAAAACACGAATACATTGAATTCACAGATACAAACAATGAACGATAAAACAAGCCGCGAAATATGATCTAAAATCCGAAAAATGCGCTGTATTCTTGAGCTAAAATCCCAAGATATTTGCCTTTGTTACCAAGCAAAAATCACGTGATGTTAAACAATCTTCCCTAGAATGGTAATTATCGGGTGGAAAAAAATCGGTGATTCTTTTCGGTTTTTTCCGCCCCAAAGCCATGTGAAAAAGGGAAGAAAGAGGAACGGGAAGGGGAAAAAAATGACACTAAATGTTGAAACAGTATTGGCTGTGGCTATCATGCTATCGGTATTCGCCGCCATGGTCGCCGTGGGGACAAGCCTTGTCCTTGGGGTTGGCTTTGAACGCTTAAGGGCGGGATTCGAGGTGATTGCCAAGCAATCGGGTTTCTTTAGCGATATGCTGAACAAGCTTGAAAAAAAGGTAGATGCCGTCGACAACCAGGCGGTGCAAACCTCTAAATCAATGCAAAGTCTGGCACTTAAGGTCGATAACATGACGGAACAGGCGAATATCTTTGCCGGGTCCATTCAACAACTGGCAGCAAAAGTGGGATGCACTGACAGCCTGCCAACCGCTGAACAGGAACCTGCTGATCCACTTGCCAATATCCGGCATTACTTCACATCTGATTCGAGAAATGCATTGATTGCCGCAAGCAAAGAGAAGGAGCGCAAGCAAAAGAACACCGTGAGGGCAAGAATGCATGCGATCGCAAAGGAGATGGAAGCGCCTGCCCGCCGGCAGCAAGACCCGGTCAATGATCTATCACGCTGGGAAGGCACAGAGGCGTGTTCTTCGATACAGCTTCATTGACAACGCTGGCACCAACCGTAAGGCGCGTCATTTTTTGCGGCGCGCCTTACCGCTATCAAGGGGCCAGCCCTATCTAGCCTGTTCAGGGCTGCACAAGACGTTCCGCAAGGTCATTCTATAACAGCACCGCGATGACAAAACAGCTTGACCGCGAGAACAGTCCGCGCAAGACTACTCCCACCGCTATTTAGAAGGGGAGACACAAATGCCAGCAATAGAACGCCCACATGACCTTGAAATCGGTGATACCGTTACCTTTTCGTCCAGCCTGCCACAAAATACGCTGAGCGGGCGCAGCTTTCGGGTGACAGAGGTCAATTCCTATGAATTTTCCGGCGTTCCCTATGCGGAATTTACGCTCGAATCCAGTGACGGCAGTGAAATTTACATGTCCATTGAAGATGAAGGTGATGGACAATACCTGACCCTGTCTATCGAGCTGGACGATAACACGCTGGAAACGCTTTTTGACGTGTCGGAATACGAATCCCTGTTTGAGATGGCGCGGGGCTATACGCTGCGCACGCGCAACACCCCCTCGGCCCTGCGCGGATGGGTTTCCGATAGCTATGAACTAAAAGAAAGCGAAGTGGAGGCCGTTTTTAAATCAGGAGACTTTCGCAAAGGCGCGGCTAAAAAACCCGAAAATTTTGAATTTTATCTCCTCCTCTCTACCGATGGCGAATACGCCATTGAAATAGAAGATTACGGCGATGATGATGAAGAGGTGAGCGTGACGGTATATCACGACTTTGACGCCATTGCTTCAATGACGCGCTAACGCGCCCATTTGCGCCAGCCTTCCATGTAGTGCGAGAGTAAAACAGGTTTATCCAGCGTATTCACGGTCGGCTTTTCCGTTTTCAGGTCTTTATCAAAAGAAAACAGCCCCGCCAGATTATCCTGCGACAAGAACCGCGTTTCTATTCCCGCATGCAAATGAAGTACGTTCAAAGGGCGCCGCGGCGCGGCCATCACAAAGCCCCATTCCCCAAAAGATGGCACCTGCGCATGATAGGGGGCAATGTTACTAAACCCGCCCGCCTTTACAGTCTCTGCAATATCCCAAAATGCCCGCTGGGAGAAAAAAGGGCTTGTCGCCTGCGTTACAAAAACGCCGTCAACGGCAAGGCGGCTGAGGACCAGACGATAAAATTCCTTTGCATACAAGCGGGCAAGCGCTGAATTATTCGGGTCCGGCAGGTCCGCAATAATCAAATCATAATAGCTTTCCGCATCCTGCAAATACCCGAAAGCATCGGCATGCACGATATCAACGACATCATCGCGCAGCAGGCTTTTTTTGTTATGCGCAAGAAAGTAGGGGTTGGCTGTCGCGATTTTTGTGATGGCCGGGTCAAGGTCAACCAAGGTCACATTCTCGACAAAGCCGTATTTCAGGATTTCGCGCACCGCCATGCCGTCCCCCGCCCCCAGCAGCAGCACACGCCGGGGCTGAAACCCCGCAACAGAAAACGGTACATGCACCAAAGCCTCGTGATAACGATATTCATCCAGCGATGAAAATTGCAGGTTGCCGTCCAGGAACAGGCGAATATCGCTCCGGTCTTTCGTTACAACAATCTTTTGGAATTTCGTTTCCTTGGCATAGACCACCCGGCCTGAAAACACGGAATCATCCCATGCCCGCAAAAGCTTTCCTGAGAAAATGGCCGCCAAAAAAAGCAAAACGCTGGATACCACCAACATGCGCGCCAAATGCCGCTTTGCCCGTGGCGCGGCATCAAATACCGGCGCAAAGCGCCAAAGAATGAGTATGCCGATCGACATATTCACAAGACCAAAGGCAATACTGGTTTTAAATGTGCCGAGCAAGGGCAAAAGCATAAAAGGAAAAGCGACTGTCGCCACCAACGCGCCCAGATAATCCAGCGACAATACATGCGCGATATTGCTGCGCAACCCCTCGTACCGGTCCAAAAGGCGCGTGAGTAGAGGAATCTCAAGACCAATCAAGAACCCAACGCAGAGCGTAAAAACCGCATAAAGCGGCAAAAACAGCTCCGTATGCGAAAACGCGAAATAAAGAGCGGGCACGCTTAACCCGCCCACAAGGCCCAACAATATCTCCGCCCCCGTAAACCAATGGAACAGATGCGTTTTGATATATTTCGAGGCATAGGACCCAGCGCCCATAGCCGCCATATATATACCGATGGTCAGCGAGAAAAAGAGGATGGCATCGCCCATGAAATAGGATGCCGTTGTCGCGATGAGCAGCTCATAAATAATAGAGCATAGCCCTGCAATAAAAACGCAGTAAACAAGCGCTAAAAACTCATGCCGTTCAGCACGGTCAGTACGCGATAGAACCTGCTGCGTCATTCTTATTTTCCGCCATGAAAGCCGCTACGCATATGGGTATTGCCATTCCTGCTGTCAGCCCTGTTGCTGGGATCACCGGGATAGGTGCGCGCAGAGCCCCAGTGAAACATGGAACTGGGGCGATAATAGCCGTAGTACCCCATATACCCATAGCCGTTCGTGGCGCTGAACGTCAGCCATGCAAAGACCATGGCCAAAAACGCAAATATCAGAAGTACACTTGCCTTACTCATGACAGTTACCCCCTCGTCTTTCTAAACCAGTCGCGCACGCAGCCAATCACAAAAGCCAATATACCGGCGAGCATATGCGGCAGGCTGCTGCCCCTTTGCCGGGCCACAGTAATGGTCATGGCATTAGACGGCGTTGCGGCGGTTTCCACACTACCTGCCCCAAAACCACGCCCCGATTCCACGGCCATACGAATATAATACGTTCCCTTTTCAGGAAAGGTCACGGGCAGGTCATATTTTTTTACATGCTCCGTCCACTTGCCGTCAGAATCGTGGCCCGTTTCATAGTAAAGCTCTTTCCCAAAGCCAAAGAGGTAGTTTTTATTTTCATCCAGAACGGAGCCTTCCACATTGGCCCAGCTGCCCACCGTCAACCGGTTGTAACGCACCCTGATATCGTAAACGGTATTTTTCTTTGCGGCGACAACAGGGCCGACAATGCCGCCTGCAGGCGGCAGGTTATGAACA
Source organism: Alphaproteobacteria bacterium (assembly GCA_028817795.1). Lineage (GTDB taxonomy): Bacteria > Pseudomonadota > Alphaproteobacteria > Micavibrionales > UBA2020 > JAPPOU01. Next base: position 4,128 of record JAPPOU010000089.1, on the reverse strand, counting down.
TCTTTGCCCGTTTCACCGTTAAAGTAAAACGCGGCAATGAAGCACAAAACGGCAAACCCCATCAGCAGGTAGGAAAGCTCATCTCTGTTGCGCGACTTACGGGACATGGGGCCTCACAATAAAACGATGATAACAAGCGCGAAACAAATGGCTATGGTCGCTTCCAGCGTGCCCGCCGCCACGTTTTTATCTTCGGCGATTTCACGGCCCAGCGTATCCCCACGGATCAAAAGCCGCTCCAGCAAAAAACGCGCCAGCGGCAAAACCACGAACCCTGCAAGGGTTAGCTTTGCAAAGCGCATCAGGTTATATTCCCAACTAATAAAATCACCGTGCGCGCCATGCGCCGCGATCAAGCCCAGCGCAACCAGCGTACCGCCATAGGCAATGCCGGCGGCCGTGTTGTCCTTTTCCACTTCTTCACGCAGCGCATAGGGCGTGATGAGATCGTAAACATAGGAAAAAACAAAAAGCGATGCCTGCCCCATCACGAAGAACACAAAGGCGGTTACAATCCCGCCGCCCTCGCCATGCACGGATGCCGCCGCGATCAGGCCGGTGGCGATATAGGTGCCCATGCTGACAAAGCCAAGGCCTGTGTTTCTGTCTTCGGCGATTTCCTTTGCATTGGAAAAGCTGCCAAAAATAAACCTGTCGTTAAACCAGCGGGAAATATTCAAAAAGACAACGCCTGCAACCGCGTATCCACCGACCAGCAAAATATCCCGCGCCAAATGCACTTCCGGTCCCATTGCTGCGCCGATAAAAACAAGCGTGATCGCCAAATAATACCCGGCAAGGCTCAGGCCAGCGGCGGGATTGTCTTTTTTCACCAGCTCATCTTCGACATCATAAGCCGTCAGGAGGTTTTTAAGCCACCCCCCCGCAGAAAATATGAAAATATAAAGAGCGAGAAAAGCCGCCGTGGCCAGAATGACACTGTAGGATTCCATGTGCAGCATGCTTTTGCTCCGTGACGATCTGGGATAGAGTATAAGCACCAACAAGTTAAAACACAACGCCACGATCTTTTTTTATGTCTGCACCACAGCCCAAACACACACCGCCACTGCCGCATGTACCCGGCAAGCACATTTTGCTGGATTTATGGGCCGATGCCGAACTTGACGATGCCAGTCATATCGAAACAACAGTCCGCGCCGCTATTGACGCCTGTGGCGCGACGTTGCTGAACCTGTATGTACACCGCTTTCCCGGTAATGGTGGCGTCACGGCGCTGGCCGCACTGGCGGAATCCCATATGAGCTTTCATTCATGGCCGGAATTCGGCTATGCCGCTATTGATATTTATACCTGCGGCGACACGCCCATAGAAAAAGCCGTAGAGGTCTTTCAAAAATCTTTTCGTGGCGGAAAAATAAAAACGCGCAGCATCGACCGCCATGTGTATTGATAACTCAGCATGACTGATTGTAACGATATATCCCCAGAACACGCCACATCACACCGTAACGTCACCTTTGTCGCCATCGGCTTTCTTTTGCTTTTGCTCTGCGGTACAACGCTGTCACAAATGGGGGGTGCTGCTTTTCCCTCCACACTGGGCGCAAGTTTGATAGCACTGATACTGGGCGGGGCATTCATAGCTTGGGCCAAAACCACCCGGCTTTCTATTAAAACATCATTCTCGGCAAAACCCGCGCACTGGATGCAATCCTGCGTGCAGGTATCCATTCTCATCGTACTGGCATTTTACACAGCAGCCGTGCCAGAATATGCACCCTTAATTTTCTATCAGCTCTGTTTTTCCAGCCTGCTGCAACTCTTGCTATCTTGCGTTTTTAAGCGCGAAGCAACGTTTTCATTCGCCGTTTTTCCCATCGTGCTCAGCATCAATCTGTTTATCTGGTTCTTGCCGCAAAATTTTTATTGCCAGCTTCTTATGGTGGCATTGGCTATTGCGGCAAAGTTTTTCATGACATGGAAAGGGGGGCGGCATATTTTCAACCCCTCTGGCATTGCCATGGCTATTGCCGTTTACATGCTTTTGGCGCTTAACCCCGAATACTGGGGCACCATCATTTCACACAACCCGGTTGCAGCCTATTACATTGCGCCCAATGTCATGCTGGTGCATATCTTTGCCGTCAGTTGCATTTCCCTTTGGTTGTCCGACCGCTTTTTGGTCGCAATTGGCGCAGCATTATCTTTGGCTGCCGCTTTTTATGGCGGAGAATTCTTCTTTGGCGCGCCCTTTGCCCCCTTTGTCGTGCACCCCAATGTTTTTGTCGGCATCACGCTGTTGATAACGGATCCCGTTACATCCCCCAAGAACAGGCTAGCGCAACTTTTTTACGGTTTTGCCTATGGTACAAGCGTCAGCATTGCCATTCCCCTGCTCAACTTCCCGGAAACCTCTGCCATTTTTGACAAAATTCTTTTCCTGCCGCTTTTAAACCTGATGGTGCCCCTGTTTCAAAAAATACCAGACCACAAAACATGGGCACGCCCCCTGTCCGATAAACGTTTCCTGCTTGCGCTTTACGCACTGGTCTTCATCACGCTGTTATTGCCTTTTGAATACCGCATGGATTGCCTTGCCTGCCCGGAGCCGCAAACTATTCAGGCCCCGACTGAGGCCACAAAAATTCCATAAGGCATGAACATGCGGCAATATCGCGCAAAGCATTCCATAGTGCGGGCGAAGCCGCCGGGAATTAATAAGTCCTTAAATCACGCCCCCCATAATAAAAAAGGGGGGCAGTCCATAGCATGATCGACCAACTTGTCACATCTCACCGTAGTCAGGTTTCATTCCTGATCGCCTTGCTTGTTATCGCGACAACGGCGCTGCTTTTCCAACCCGAATTTGTGAAGAAAATTCACCAGTATTCTTTTGACAGCTATAACCGGATATTGCACCGCAAGAATGACAATAAAGTCGTCATCCTCAGCCTTGACCAAGCATCGCACCAGCACATGGGTGTATGGCCGCCACCACGGGATATGTGGGGAGATATCATAGAAACAATTACCCAGATGGGCGCAAAGGCGGTCGTGTTTGATTTTATCTTCATGCACCCGGAACGCGCAGCGATGCCGGAGGGAAAATCCATGCCGCCGCTTGCCGATATGCCGGAAGGTACATCGTATTACGATGCTTACTTCGCGCACAAAATTCACGGCTCCAAAAAAGTTGCCCTCCCCTTCCTGACAGCACGCCTTGACCGGGAGCAAATTCCCGTGCGGAAAATGGATATCATCTATCATGGCGGCTCACGGGGGAATCTTTCACGCTACTTTTATGCGAACCAGCACTATATCGGCTCTATCCCTGTCTTGGTTAATGCTGCAGCCGGAACCGGGCATGCAAACTTTGTCACAGAGTCAGACGGCATCCTGCGCCGTTGCCCCATTATGATGGGCCGCACGAATGCCGACAATCAGGTTGTCGACCTTTATCCCGCGCTTTCGCTTGAGGTCATACGCGTTGCCGAGGGGATTACAACGCCTTATCACGTCACAGGCTCCCCCACCGGCGGCATTGAAAGCGTGTCTTTTGGCCCTTATACCATACCGACAGATATGTATGGCCGTGCCCGTATTTATTATGCCGGACGGCAAGGGCGGGAATACATTTCTCTGCGTGAAGTTATTCAGGGCAAGGTGGACCGCAGTCACATTGATGGAAAAATCGTCTATATCGGCGCCATCTCTGAAAACATGGGTGACGTCAAACCCTCGCCCCTTGATCCTGTTATGCGCGGCGTTGAAGCGCATGCCGAAATAACGGAGCAAATCCTGTCAGGAAAATTCCTGCATCGTACAGACGTGATGATGGCTGGTGAGATCATTATTATGCTTGGCACAACCCTTGCTGTCATATTCTTTGTGCAAAGAATGCATACGCTGGTCATGGTCGCAAGTGTCGGCCTTTTGGTCGTACTGGAGATGCTGGCGGGATTTTTGGCCTTTCAGTACAAAGGATGGCTGTTTGACCCCTTATGCCCTGCCATTATTACAACAATCATTTTCATGCTGGCAGCTATACTGGACGCACTGCGCACCAAAATCGTTTCCAATTAAAAATCTAAGTTTCTGTCACTGATGAATCATGATATCAGAACGCAAATGACAGACTATCAGGGGATTATAGATTTTTAAAAA
>JAPPOU010000082.1 GCA_028817795.1 Alphaproteobacteria bacterium | reverse complement strand
GTCAACGAGAGTTTTGAAAACTCTTGACTAATTATGAAAATATATGATACGCTGTCTGGGTGGTATCAAAAGGGGGCGGTATGTCTGGCTTTAAAGCGCAGTTTGAAAAAATAACAGGAAATCCAAAGACTTATTATTTAGCGACGGCAGCATCGCTGGCTTTAACGGCAGCGGGTGGACTTTATGTGGCTAAAAACAAGCAAAACGCGCTGGATAATGCAGTCTGTGTGATTGCGAATTGCAGCCCTGAAGAAGAGGCGCGTGCGGGCAAGAACGTGGCAATTGGTATAGGGTTACTGGCAGTAGAAACATTGTTGGTAGCAGGACTTTTGAGTGAAGCGAAGTACTTAAAGCAGAAACGGCCTCGGCCAAGTCGTACGAAATTACAGCATAAAAATATTACGGCCCCCGTACGCACGCCAAACCGCAACAGATGGAAAAAGGGCCATCGCCGCCCAGCCTTTTAACCTTTGTAATAGTTCAGAATAAACACCCTGAGCGCGCTGGATAAATTGCCGGGGTGTGATTTGTCAATTTCGGCGACCAGTGTATTGACGGGCATTTTCCGCGCTGCAGCAATCTCCTTTAGAGCCTCCCAAAATGCCGTTTCCAGCGTGATGCTGGTGCGGTGGCCATTGATGGTGACGGAATGTTTGGCGTTCATAGGTATAATTATACCATTTTTTGACTTGACAGGAAATATATTCCATAATATAAAAGTGTTGTATATTGGGAGACTATAAAGGACGCAAGGTATGAGTGTGATTTCAGGCCTCTTTAAACGGCTCGCTGCGAAAATGGATAACAAAACCGAGGCTGAAAAGCTTCTAAAGGCCGGGACGGTAGTGGATAGAACCTTATTGGCTGGTGCTGCGGCAAGACGGCGGGCATCGCGGTATGGACATCCGGCTCGTGCCTCCCGTTGTTTATTGCGTGCTTTGCAAGAGGGGGTCTGGACATTACAGGGCGTCATGGACAGGTCTGGGCGACCTGAGCTGTTCAAAGCCGATCTTGTAACCAAAGGGCAGATGACGGGCGGTCCTGAAATTGACATACGATTAATGGCAACGAATAATGCAATATCAGCTATTTCTGACGAAGAAACCCCATTGATGTCTTTTAAGGCAGCCGCCATGGAGGGCGATCAATATACAATTGAGGTCACACGCAAAGACGGCGAAACGTTGACAACGAGTACGCAGCAAGTAAATGGCTTTGATGCGGTCGAGGACGCGCTGTGCCAAGAAATCGATCTTGCCTTTAATATCCCCAAAGCTGAAGCGTCTACTGCATTGCAGAAGATGACGGTTGCGTTGGGTTAGGATATAATTGTCATTTAAAAATGGTCGTTGTCCCCGCGACATCATCGTGTGAAACGCGATGATGTGTCAACGGCGGGGACCCATATTTGCGTGCCGCTATGCGGCACACTTTAGCTGGATCCCGTTCGTTTGCGTCTTGCGCTAAGTTTTGCTGACGCAAAACACGCAAAACCAACGGGATGACAGCTCTTTTATTGTAAGCAACCCCTAATCTTTTGGCGCAATCATCGTTTCAGGCTTCACAGCCGTGTCAAAATCTTCAGCGCTCAAAAGATTTAGCGCAACGGCAGCGTCTTTCAGTGTTGACCCGTCTTCATGCGCCTTTTTCGCGATTTTGGCGGCGTTGTCGTAGCCGATAACGGGGTTCAGGGCGGTGACCAGCATCAGGCTTTCATTCATCAGCTTGGTAATGCGGTCTGTGTTGGCTTCAATTCCCACAACGCAATTGTTGGTAAAGCTGCGGCAGCCATCTGCGATTAAGCGGATCGATTGCAGCAGGTTATAGATCATGACGGGTTTGAACACGTTCAGCTCGAAATGTCCGTTGCTGCCCGCAACGGAAACAGCCGTGTGGTTCCCCATGACCTGCGCGCAAACCATGGTGAGGGCTTCGGACTGGGTGGGGTTGACCTTGCCGGGCATGATGGATGATCCCGGCTCGTTCGCGGGCAGGGCAATTTCGCCAATCCCGCAGCGCGGGCCGGAGCCGAGCAGGCGTATATCGTTTGCGATCTTCATCAATGAACAGGCCAGCACGTTCAATGCGCCCGATGTTTCAACAATGGCATCATGTGCGGCCAGCGCCTCGAATTTGTTTTCCGCAGTTGTAAAGGGCAGGTCGGTAATGTCAACGACTTTGCGGGCGAACAACTCAGCAAAGCCTTTCTTGCTGTTGATACCTGTGCCGACAGCCGTGCCGCCCTGCGCCAGTTGCGACAGGCGGGGCAGTGTTGCTTTCACGCGGGCAATGCCATAGCGGATTTGTGTGGCGTAGCCTGAAAATTCCTGCCCCAACGTTAATGGCGTCGCATCCTGCAAATGCGTGCGGCCAATCTTGATGATATCTTTAAAATCATTGGCCTTGGCTTGCAATGCGGTATGAAGGTGTTCCAGTGCGGGGATTAGTTCATGATGCATCTGTTCCACAGCCGCGATATGCATGGCTGTAGGGAACGTATCGTTCGATGACTGGCCCATGTTCACATGGTCGTTGGGGTGGACAGGGTTCTTTGACCCAATCTCGCCACCCAGAATTTCAATAGCGCGGTTTGAGATAACTTCGTTCGCATTCATGTTCGATTGTGTGCCCGAACCTGTTTGCCAGACAACCAGTGGGAAATGGTCATCATGCTGGCCGTCAATAACTTCCTGTGCGGCCTGTGTCATGGCATCGCCCAGCTTTTTATCAAGGACGCCCAGTTCCATGTTCGCAAGGGCAGCGGCTTTTTTCTGCACACCTAGCGCCCGCACGAGGGGGAGGGGCATCGTTTCTGTACCGATTTTGAAGTTCTGGCGCGAACGCTGCGTTTGTGCCCCCCAGTACTTCCCCGCAGGCACGGCGATTTCGCCCATGGAGTCGGTTTCCGTGCGCATTTCAGTTTCGTTGGTATCGTTCAGGCTTTTTAAGTTGCTCATTTCGTATGTACTCTGCTTTCAATGTCCTTGATCGTGGGGAAGGGTTTAATGGATTTGTCACGCAAAAACAGCGCATTGCTGCGGTTCATGTGGACAAGAAGGTTTTCAAACTCGGCCAGTACCGCCGTTTCATTGGGCGGGTTGTTGGCAAAGCGTGGCTCTAGCATCACGGCAGTGATAATCTCGCCAATGCTACGTTCACCGTCGATCTGGCGCAGGATTGTGGGAATGTATTTTCCTTTTGGCACTTTCACCTGTGGCTTGCCGGGTACTTTATCAAACGTGAGCGTGAGCGCGTCTTTATGCTGGTCGGCAAGATCAGCCAGTTGTGCGCAGGTGACCAGCGGCATCATGCCTTCCCACGGTACCAGTGCCGTATCGGTGATTTCGGCAGGGCGTCGCTCTGCATTTTTGTGCGTCACGTAAAATTCGTGCATAGTGACCTTGGTTGACGTGGCTTCGCCAATCGCCTGTTGCACCTTGCGTGGGTATTGCTTGATCTGCTCCAGCAGTTTGCCATCGGTTATATGCGTTTCAGGCAGATAGAGTTCCTGTACGTTGTTGCTGCCGGGTTCGCCCACCATTTTCAGGCCGCAACGTTCCAGCCAGTCGTGGGCTTCCAAAATGGTATAGGAACGGTCCTGTGTGTGCAGGAACAGGTCAAAAATACCGGCATTGCTTTTGGCATCGCTATAGGCCCAGCCCACTTGTTGAGAGATATTATACCAGTGATGGCCGGGCAGGGATTCAAGAACCTTTTTGGCATTGCTGATTTGCTTGCGCGGGTTTTCTTCATCCCCGTTCACAAGGCGCATGAGGTCTTGCACCTGATAAACAGCCGTACGGCCATAGCGGCCATAGACCATCAGGTTCATGGCGCCATCAGGCTTTAAAACAGATTTCAGCGCGTTCAGGCCCGCATCGGGGTCTTCAAGATGGTGGAGAACGCCGGTGCAGTCGATAAAATCAAACGGTTCCATGTTCAGCGCGGGAATGTTCAAAATGCTGTCGCTGATCCATTCAATGTTATCAAGTCCACGGATTTCGGCGCGGCGCTTGGCAATGGCGGCGCTGGCATCGCTGAGGTCGAGATAAACAACTTTGGAATCCCCGCGTCCGCGCAGTTGTTCTGCCCATGCAATCGCGGAATCGCCCGTGCCGCCGCCCGCAACCAGTACGCGGAAATCACGAAAGGGCTGCTGGCCTGCATAGCAGCGGTGGTTGACGCTATCCATCCGCGCCATCCATGAAATGATAAAACGCTGCCGTTCTTCCTTGGGGTTGCGGTCAGGGTAGGGAAATTCTTCGTATTGCTGCCGGACTTTTGGAAGATAGTTTTCAGCCTGTTTTGCCATGATGCCCCCCTTTGTTCATGCTGGGATAAGAGTATTGGAAATTTATGCGCGTTACTAGGGTGAAAGCTCCGCATTATGTTTAATTTTGGGTAGCCAAAGCTTCACAAACCGCCCCGTTTTTTGCAATATGTCTTACTCTAAAAACGAAAGAAGTGAGAGACATGCTCGAAAAAACCTTCGAAGGCAAATCCGTAGAACCCAAGCATTACGAGGAATGGGAGAAATCCGGCGTTTTCGCGGCGGATACGAACAGCAATAAACAGCCCTATTGCATCCCCATGCCGCCGCCGAACGTGACGGGCAGCCTGCATATGGGCCATGCGCTGAATATGACGCTGCAGGATATTCTTTCGCGTTATAACCGGATGCAGGGGCGCGATGTTTTGTGGCAGCCTGGCACGGACCACGCGGGTATTGCGACCCAGATGATTGTCGAACGCCAACTGGCCGAGAAGGACCAGACCAAGCATGATTTGGGCCGTGAGAAGTTTTTGGAGCGTGTGTGGGAATGGAAAGCCGAAAGCGGTGGGATGATTACCAACCAGCTCCGCCGTCTGGGCACCACGCCCGACTGGGAACGTGAACGCTTTACGATGGATGACGGCCTGAACGCCGCCGTGCGCAAAGTCTTTGTACAGCTTTATAACGAAAAGCTGATTTACAAGGACACCCGCCTTGTCAATTGGGACCCGAAATTGCGCACCGCGATATCCGATATCGAGGTTGAGCAAAAAGAAACTAAAGGCAGCATGTGGCATTTCCGCTATCCCATCGCGGGGACGGAAGAGCGTTTTATTGTAATCGCAACAACGCGCCCCGAAACGATGTTTGGCGATACCGCCGTGGCTGTCCATCCTGACGATGCACGGTATAAAGATTTGATCGGTAAATCCGTTGTTCTGCCAATTGTCGGCAGGGAGATTCCCATTGTGGCAGATGAATATGCAGACCCCGAAAAAGGGTCGGGCGCGGTGAAGATTACGCCTGCGCATGACTTTAACGACTTTGAAGTGGGCAAGCGCCATGACCTGCCCATGATCTCGGTTTTGGATAAAGATGCCAAAATGAACGAAAACGCGCCCAAAGCCTATCGCGGTCTTGACCGTTTCGATGCGCGGAAAAAAGTTTTGGTTGAGCTGGAAGAGCTGGAACTGATCGAAAAGATAGAGCCGCACGTGTATCAGGTGCCCTATGGTGATCGTGGCGGCGTGGTAGTCGAACCCATGCTGACGGAACAATGGTATTGCGATGCGCATACACTGGCTCAACCCGCGATAAAAGCGGTGGAAGAGGGGAAAACGCAGTTTGTGCCCGCCAACTGGTCCAAAACCTATTTCGAATGGATGCGGAATATACAGCCATGGTGTATTTCCCGTCAGCTCTGGTGGGGGCACCGTATTCCGGCGTGGTATGGGCCGGAAGGTGAGGTGTTTGTCTCTGAAACGCAAGATGATGCCTATGCCGAAGCACGGGCTAAACTGGGCGATGATGTGAAGCTGACGCAGGATGAAGATGTTCTTGATACATGGTTCTCCTCCGCGCTTTGGCCGTTCTCGACTCTTGGTTGGCCGGACAAGACCGAGGCGCTGAAACGTTATTACCCCGCTGAAACCCTGATTACAGGGTTTGATATTATTTTCTTCTGGGTTGCCCGCATGATGATGATGGGTATTCACTTCATGGGCGATGTGCCGTTTAAAAAGGTCTATATCCACGCGCTGGTGCGTGATGAAAAAGGCCAGAAGATGTCAAAATCCAAGGGTAACGTGATCGACCCTCTGGTTTTGATGGATGAATACGGCGCGGATGCGCTGCGCTTTACGCTGACGGCTCTGGCCGCACAGGGGCGTGATGTAAAAATGTCCGCATCGCGTGTTGAGGGCTATCGTAACTTTGGCACAAAGCTTTGGAATGCCGCGCGTTTTTGTGAAATGAACGGCTGTACGCTGGATGTGGCCTTTGATCCTGCAGGCAATACGCACACGCTGAACCGCTGGATTGTCTCGGAACTGGCGGCTGTCAGCAGAAAAGTCGCTGAGGCGATTGAGGCGTATCGTTTTAATGATGCCGCCATGGCGCTCTACCATTTCGCATGGGGCACGTTCTGTGACTGGTATATTGAATTTACCAAGCCTTTGCTCAACGGTGATGACGCGGCTGTAAAAACCGAAGCCCAGAAAACAACAGGCTGGGTGCTCGACAGGCTGTTGATCCTTTTGAATCCCATCATGCCCTATATCACCGAAGAACTGCACGCACATTTGCTGGGCAAGGATAAAACCGACAGCCACGACTGGCTGCAATCACAGACATGGCCCGAATTTGCCCCTGCGTTGACAGATGCAGATGCACAGGCCGAGGTGAACTGGGTCGTGAGCCTGATTTCCGTGATCCGCAGTGTGCGGGCGGATATGAACGTGCCGGCGGGTGCGAAAATCCGCATGATGCTAAAGGGTGCAAAACCCGAAAACGCGGCGCGGCTGGAAAAATACAATGATATTATCCTTCGCTTGGCCCGTCTTGAAACTGCCGTGCTAACCAGTGACGAACCACCCAAGGGTGCGGTGCAAACTGTAGTGGAGGAAGCCACGATTATCCTGCCTATCGCCGATGTCGTCGATATCGCGCAGGAGCGCGCGCGGTTGCAAAAGGAAATTGAAAAGGCAGAAGCCAGCATCGCGAAAATCGACAAAATGCTGAACAACCCCGGCTTCCTTGCCAAGGCCCCTGAAGAGGTGGTGGAAGAGCAAAAAGAAGCCAAGGCCGAAGCCGAAACCCGTATCGCAAAACTGAGCCAGGCTCTCAGCCAGATCGAGGCTGCATAAATGGCGGCAAAGGTTGGCAGGTGGACAGGGGGCGCTGAGACAGAGAATGCAATGGAGCAAGAACATGCGCCGTTGTGGCAGCGCATGATCGACTGCATTGTGGAGCCATCCTTGTCTGACAAAGATGTATTGGATTATGGCTGCAATCAGGGCGGTTTCCTGCGATTACTGTGGCAACAAAAACCCTTCCGCAAAGGGATGGGCGTTGATATTGCGGCGGAGTCCGTCGCCAACGCGGAATCCCGTAAGCCGGATGATGCACTGTCTTACCGCACGCTGGATGTTCTTGATGATTGTGAGGCCGCCTTTGATGTGGCATTTAGCCACGAGGTTTTATACCTGCTCCCCGATCTTGCCGCCCACGCAAAAACCATGCGCTGTGTATTAAGACCGGGTGGCAGCTATTATGCGGCGATTGGCTGTCATACCGATAACCCGTTTTGGGAAAACTGGAAAAAGTTGATTGCGGCATATTCCGCCGTGCCCGTGCAAACCTATGCGCCCGAAGATTATTTGCGCGCTTTTGACGATCAGGGGTTTTCTGTTTCTGTGCGGCCTTTCATGCTGCAAGACTTTATCCCCGTAAAACCGGATAACGCCTATATGCCGCGTGTGGTGGACAGCATCCACTATCATACGCAGTATAAGTTATTGTTCAGGTTTGCGGTTTAGTTACTGCCTGTAATTTTAAGCCCGTCATCCCGTTGGTTTTGCGCGCCCGGCATCAGCCGGGCTGAGCGCAAAACATTGTCGAACGGGATCCAGTTAAAGTGTGCCGCAAAGCGGCACGCAAGTTCCAGATCCCCGCCGTTCATGTATAATAGCGTTCCACGCCATTATACCACGGGGATGGCGTGGCGAAAGGTTGTGGTGTAATCAAGATACTTTCTGTTCCGCAACTTTTGCCTTTTCCGGCTTTTGTTCAGCCGTGTTGTCATTCACAGGCTGCAGCGGCGGGTATTTGGAAACGGCGTTAAAGGATTTAAGTAATGCTGCTTTTCGTGGAAGGTAACTGGGGTGCGTTTGCACCGCTTCCTTGAAAATGGACATGGCTTTTCTTTGTTTCCCGTCATGCAGGTGATCCATCGCTTTTTGCGCACCATCCATATCCCGCGTGATATAAAGCGCATTGCGGTCGGCGCGGCGTTCGACAACACGCATACCAAAGTGGGCTGTGGCTTTTGCGGCATATTGAATGGCAATCACGGCCCCCAGTGCCTTGATGGCAGACAGGCCCAGCGTTAAGGGAAGCCCCACCCCGAACAGGGACAGGCCGGTTGCAACGCCCGCCGCCAAGATTAAAGGTTGTGTTGTGTTTTTGATGATGGACCGGGCAAAAATGCTGGGAGAAAATGCATCTGTTTTTAGGTGCGACATTTCATGCGCGATAATGAAGCGCATCTCTTTTTCCGGCGTTGTTGCAAGGGCCTCTTTTGTTGTCAGGAGAACATTTGCGCCGGGTGCGGCAGCAAAGACCTTGTGCATGGCTTCCCTGGATATGGAGTCTTGCACGGGACGTAATTTTGCAAGCCAGCGCATACCCAGCGGCAGCGCGATTTCCGCCACTGTGCTGACATCAATAGTATAGACCTTTGGTGCCTTAGGGCGTCCAAGGGAATCGCTAATGTCTTTTGCCATCAGGCTGACGGGGGCATCTTCGGGAAGGGCCTTGGCATGTCCTTTCTTCACCATCCGGTTCATGGCCCACCGTTTGTAGGGTGGAATGGCCATAAGCGCGCTGCTGCCGTATTTATAAGCGCTGTATGCGCCAACAGCGCCAAGGGCGATGGGGTTAAACACACTGGCAAGACCTATGCCGAGTACAGACAGCCCGGCGACGGCGCTGGTCGATGTTAATAGGCGCTCTTTTATGGTTTTAAATTTATAGGTGTTGTGCGGCATTGTTATCTTCCTTTTGAATATTTAGAGCAGTATAGCAGCTCCCCCCCCCATGTCAATGTATATGAAAAATAAAAATATTTTATATATCAGTGCATTACGGTTTTTCTTTACATATATATAAAGGTTGTGCTAGAAAGCCCTATACATATT
>JAPPOU010000156.1 GCA_028817795.1 Alphaproteobacteria bacterium | reverse complement strand
TTTTTAACCTCATTTACGTATTATATCAAAGAGGTTAAACAGCATACGGTTCGCGCCATGGGAAATGATCCTTTAGGGTTTAATGAAAGAGATAGCTTTAAAGATGTGCGCATGAACGCACAGGCGACAGCGCATATGACCAGCATGGTGGGGCGGCGCGATTATCAGGAAGATACCCTGCACATACAATCCGGTTATATGAGAGGCGACCAAACGCCGCAAGAATTCCTGACCGGTTTTGTGGGCAATATGGTGGATAGATTCAGCACGGGCGCGGAATACGGGATGCAGGGGTCAACATTTACAGGCTTTGTGATTTCGGAAGATTTGGAGATGGACTATACCCATATGGGTGATTCACCATTATGGGTTGTTGTGCATGACAAGGCCATGGGAACTGTTAACATTACACAGTTAACGGAGGACCATAACCTGAAAAACAAGAATGAGGCAGATGCGATCACAACCCGCGCCCTGCAGGAGGGGCGGACGCCGCTTGTCATGGAACCTTCGGAAGAGCAGCCCAGCGGACGTGTTTTGAACACGCAAGGCGGTGGTATTGCCGTTACCCGCGCCATTGGGGACAACAGTGTTGAGGATATGATACGTGAACCGGAAACGGGCAGAGTGAACCTTTTGGATTTTGCCAGGAATGAAGCCGGCGAGGTCGATCCGGATATTGAAGTGCATGTTGTGGCGGGTTGTGATGGGCTTTTGGACGAAACCTTCATGGAACGGCACCGGCAAAATCTGCAAATCAAGATGCAGAACGCCAGTGACGAGGATGATTTTAATCTGGCCGATGAAGTTGCCATCTTTGCTTATGAAGAAGGCAGCGAAGACAATATTTCTGCGGTTTCTGTCAAGATACCACACAAGTTGGACCGTGCCATTGCCGGTATGGTGGCAGATGGTCATGGCGGTTCTGACGTGTCCAGAGTTGTTCGTGCGGCATTTGAGATGGAGGTTGCGGCATTTATGCCGGAAATGCGTCAAGGGCCAGCGCTTGATACAAGCCATGATGCAGTACGTTCGCATGACGCTGTTGTTGTATCGGATACTTCAGATGAAGAGCCAGCACAGGACGTGAGCCCTGAAGAGATTGATGATATTACGGGCCGGGAATCAAGGTTGACGCAAGAGGTTGCTGATGGGGAGCTTGAGGATGTCACCGGCTCTATAGGTGCAGAACAGCCGGAGGCACCGCCACAAGAGGAACCGTTCTCGGACTCTGATATAGCGGAGTGGGCTGCGCAGATGTCGAGTTTGACGCAGGGCGGGGTTTTGGAAGCCGCTAAGAATGCTACATCCGAACCGGAAGAAGGTGGCGTTGTCATGGGGCGCGATTATATCGTGACAGATGACGGGGTTTCCGGATCTGAAGCGTTTTTTGATGCGCATGCGGCACGTATTAAGTCCAGTTTTGCTGTGGTTGCGCCCAAGGGTGGTAGCGAAGCGCCAGCGCAACCTAAAGCACCTGCAAAAGAAGCAGGGGGGCCTGAACAGGGCAAGAAAGGTGCGGGTGAGAAAAGTGTTGTTGTGTCTCGCACCGTGATTGTTAAGCCGCCTGAAGGTTAATAAAGATTTTTAAAGTCGCGCTTCTTTTTGCACGATGGGTAACGGCGCAACGGGCATGATACCGTGTATCATTTTACGCTGGATCAGCGTTTGAAAGGCCGCGTCTTTACTAATCTCTATGGCGCGCTGCCATTTGAATTTGGCTTCATTGTAGCGGCCCACCTGCCAATAGGCATCACCCAAATGGTCCAGCATGGTGGGGTCGTCCGGCACCTGCGCAACGGCGCGCTCCAGCCATTTCACGGCCTCGTCAAACTGCCCCATGCGGAAATGCGCCCAGCCGTAACTGTCAAGGATATAACCGTCATTGGGGCGCAACGCGACAGCCTTGCGGATATAACCGACAGCGCGTTCCATGTTAACGCCTTGATCCACCCATGTGTAGCCGATGTAGTTCAGGATCATTGGGTTTTCAGGTTGCAGCTCCAGCGCTTTTAACAGGTCTTTTTCGGCCATGTTCCATTTGTTCATGCGTTCCAGCGCCATGCCACGGGCGTAGATGATGGGCCAATGCTTTTCCGTCAGCTCATCAATGTTTGTCAAAGCGGCATCATAGGCTTCAACGGCCTGTGCAAAGCTCTCATGCCTGCGGTAGATGTCGCCCAGAGAGACCATGGCATTGATATGCGTGGGTGCGAACTTGCCCAGTTTTTTCAAAAGCGCGATGGCTTCGGGCAGGTTGTTGTTGGCTTCATGGATTTCCGC
The DNA here is from genome assembly GCA_028817795.1 of Alphaproteobacteria bacterium. Lineage (GTDB taxonomy): Bacteria > Pseudomonadota > Alphaproteobacteria > Micavibrionales > UBA2020 > JAPPOU01. The sequence goes on along the minus strand of JAPPOU010000156.1, from coordinate 29,381 downwards.
CGTGCGCAGCTTTGACAGCCAGAACAATGGCGAGCGCGGATCAATAGCATCGTAATGCGCCAAGGCTTTGCCGTATTGGTGGCGCAGGGCGGCGATATCTCCCAACATCAAAAGAATATTAGGTGATTCAGGAGACAGCATTTGCACGATGCTGCCATAGACTTGCGCGCTGTCATAGGCTTTGCGCTCGTACAGGGCGGTTGCAAGGTCAAATAACGCGAGCGCGGCGCCATCGGCAGCTGTTGTGACATTAGGCTCAATGACGGGGCGCAACTCCCGTGTCCGGACAGCCGTGACAAAAGGGTTGAACGTATAGAGCTGTCCCAGACCATCGTAAATCATGTTAGAAATTTCCGGCTGGCCGTAGCGGTCAAAAAACGTACCGACAAGAATGGCGGAATGCAGCGTCAGGCCATCTTCCATGACATGCTTGTAATGCGTGGCAGCGGCATTCATGTCGTTGTCCAATTCGCTCATCAGCCCGATATGCAGATGATAAACGGCGTCATTCTCTGCGCCGTTGTTTTGCAACAGGGCTTTTGCATTGTCAATGCGCCCTTGCCCGGCAAGGCTCCATGCCGAAAGCAGGGGCTTGGTGTATCTGCCAAATCCGGCATCTGGCAGTGTATGCACCAGCTTTTCAGCGGCGGCGTAATCACCTTTTTTCATTTTCGCGGCGGAAAGAAAGATCAGCGCAATTTCGCTTTCCGGGTCTTCCGTCAGAATACGTTCTGCCAGTTGTTCGGCTTTATCTGTGTGGCCGCTGCCTAGTGTGAGCAAAAAGGCTTTTTGGCGCAGCCTGTCGTTTGCATCATCGTGATGCAGGACATTGTGCAGGTATTTTTGCGCGGCATGCCAGTCTTGGTTTTGCTGCGCGAAACGGGCGGAGAGGTAACTGCCCGCAAAATTTGTGCTGTCTGGAATGGTATGATGAGCCAGACGTTCATCGGCCGCATGGTGGTGGGCCTGTTGAGAGGCGCACCCGCTCAGCGCAGAGAAAGATAGCCCTGCGGCCAGTGTGAATACCAGAAAGCGTGGAAGAAGTTTCACCGTCAATTGCGCCCTTTTACAAATAAAGTCCCTACTTACAGGGTCGCATACAGAGGTTAACAACTCGTGACTTCCGGGGGCTTTCAGGGTGGAATTCGTAAACGTAATATTTTTTCTTTTTCCAAAAATATTCTATTTTGTGATGGTAATATTATTTCAATTTAGCGCTAGCCTCCATCAAATATGTAAAATTATAGTGCGCGAGGCTGTTTATTTTGCTAATGTAGAGTTGTATTATTCTATAGTTTTGCTTTTGTAAGACACTTTTTTACCGGTGGGGGACACCTTTGAGTAAAAAAATAAGAGAAGCATTTCGCACGGCTAGAGCGAGACACTTGAGCGAGCGACGGTCGCAGGCGGCGAATATTGCCCCCAAAGGGGATGGGCATCCCGTATTGGTTATTCCCGGTTTTTTCCTGAACGACATGTACATGTCATCCTTGCGTAAAACAATCACGGCGCAGGGGTACAAGGCTTATGAGTGGGGCGGTGGCTTCAATGTGGGCCTGAACAAGAAAACGGCTATTCACTTGCGTGATCGTCTGCACCAGATATACGCGGAAAACGGCCATCAGCCGGTGTCTATTGTGGGCTATAGCTTGGGCGGTATTTATGCGCGTGAACTGGCGCGTGAGTTCCCGGACATGGTACGCTGTGCCGTTACATTGGGGTGCCCCTTTGGCAATATAAAGGAGGGCAGCACAGTTTTTAAGGTGTTGCGCTCTGCCTATACCGCGCTGAATAAAACGATGGCGCATTGCCTGACCGATGATGAAATCGCGCAGCGTTTCTTAACGCCACCGCCGGTACCCACAACCTCTGTTTATTGCAAGGGAGACAGGGTGGCGAACTGGCGCACATCGCTGAACCCGCCTGCGTCGGAAACGGAGAACATCGAAGTTCAGATGGATGCGATATCTCCGCATATGAGCATTCCGCGTGACCCGATGGCGGTTGCCGCTGTTTTGGACCGTCTGGCGCAAAAAGTGGGGCAATGGAAGCCGTTTAACCGCAAGACATATGAAGCCTGTGATAAAGCGCAAGGGGCTTGCGAGGATGTCGCGCTGCCCGATAACCCGGCCTGGCAAGACCGTCATTCGCAGCATCAGCCCTTCTTTAAAGGCAGTTATTAATATTATTTGTTCAGGTCCGCGCAGCGGGCTTTTTTTGTACCTGCAAAACAGGGTATCCTTATACTGTCGTATATAACGGGAGTATAAAACCATGGGAAAAAGTAAAACCGCTGTATTATACCAATCCGGTTTTGGCAATGAATTTGCATCAGAGGCTGTAACGGGCGCCTTGCCGCAAACAAACAGCCCCCAAAACCCGCCCATGGGTTTGTATGCGGAACAGATCAGCGGCACGGCCTTTACCGTTCCGCAAAAAGACAATCGGCGCACATGGTTTTACCGTATCCGCCCCTCCGTATTGCACAAGCCGTTTACGGCATATAAGCACGCATCGTTTTTAGCGCCACCCTTTACAGCAGGGGCAACGCCGAACCAGTTGCGGTTTGATCCGCTAGCATTCCCAAAAAAATCCACGGATATGATCGATGGTATTGTGACCATCGCAGGCGGCGGCGATCCGCATGAGGGGATGGGGCTGGCTGTGCATCGTTATGCGGTGACGGCATCAATGGCGAAAAGATGTTTTTACAATGCTGATGGTGAAATGTTGTTCGTGCCGGAAACAGGTGGCTTGCGCTTCAGAACGGAAATGGGCGTTCTGGATGTCGCGCCGGGCGAGATTGCCGTGATGCCGCGTGGCGTCAAGTTTTCCGTTGATTTGCAGGATAAAAGGGCGCGTGGATATATTTGTGAAAATTTTGGCGCAGCTTTTACCTTGCCGGATTTGGGGCCGATTGGCGCGAACGGGCTGGCGTATCCGCGCCATTTTCTTTATCCCACAGCGGCTTATGAGGATAAAACGGGTGCTTATGAGCTGCTGGCCAAGTTCGATGGAAAATTGTGGCGCACGTCAATGAAACACGCGCCGCTGGATGTTGTGGCATGGCACGGCAATTACGCGCCGTATAAATACGACCTTTCAAATTTTAATACGATCAATACGGCCAGCTTTGACCATCCGGACCCGTCTATTTTTACCGTCCTCACGTCGCCGTCAGATACAAAGGGCGTGGCGAATTCCGATTTTGTTATTTTTCCGCCGCGCTGGATGGTGGCCGAAGATACTTTCCGTCCGCCGTATTTTCATCGTAACGTCATGAGCGAGTTTGTGGGCCTTATCCATGGCGTGTATGATGGCAAAGAGGGCGGCGGTTTCGTGCCCGGCGGCGGCTCGTTGCACAACTGCATGTCCGCCCACGGGCCGGATGCGGCTGTGTTTGAAAAAGCATCAAAGGCAAACCTGAAACCTGCGCAGATTAAGGACACATTGGCCTTTATGTTTGAAAGCCGCTTTGTCATGCGCCCTGTTGCGGCCAAGGCTGCGCAAAAGGGCTATTACCTGTGTTGGCAGGGGCTGAAGAAGCGGTTCAAGGCGTAAGTTGTGGAAACTGTTTATTTTTTCATAATAATTGACGGAAGTGGCTGATCCTGATATAATATCTCTTGTATGAAAAGAGCCTGATGCGGGCTGCAAGGGGTGGGGGATGTTCCTTAAATTTCTGGACAAAAGCGCTTCAGTAAAAGTAAAGAACCTGACAGAGGAACTGCTGTCCGAACTGAACAAGTCCGGGCGGTCTAAACCTGCGGATATAGAACGTTGCCGGCAGTTGATTGATGCGGGAGCTGATGTCAACGCAAGGGATGAGGGAGACCGGAACCAGCCTTTGCTGATGGTGGCGATACGGCTTTATCAAAAAGAAGTTGCGGGCATGCTGCTTGAAAGAGGGGCCAGTCCTAATGATGGGGATGATAGGGGGGACACGCCTTTAAGATACGCTTCTTGTTTCAGAGGTGATTATGATCTTGCCTTAAAACTGATAGATGCGGGCGCGGATGTGAACGTGAAAAACAAGCACGGCAGGACGGCGCTGATGGAGGCTGTTGAACATAACCAGGTGAATTTTGTAGAAAAACTCCTCCTGAAAGGCGCTGATGTCAACGCGTGTGATACAATTGGCGTTACTTCTTTAATGTATGCTGCTGCTGCAGGTTATCTGGAGATCACCCGCTTTTTGCTGGAAAAAGGCGCGGATGTGGAGGCTGTTAGCAAGGTGGGGAGTACAGCGGCGGACTACGCCCGCATATCAAAAGAATTCAAAACGTCGAATCAAGCTTCCCGCTTTGATGATGTCATGACCCTTTTGGAGGAGGAACGTGTGGGGGCCGTTTTTCAGGAGGCCGCAAAGGTGGGCACATCGCGCGCCCGTAAAATCATCAGGCGGAAGCCGCCGATTCCTTCTCAGGTCATGTGAAGGGGAATGTAATGGTGGATGACAGCAAACAGGGGAATCTTTTAGCAAAAAAACTGGGCGAAGCTTTGATAGCAGAACTATGGAAGCTGGAACAGGGCGTGGATCCAGATAAACAGCGTTGCCTGCAACTGATTGCAGATGGCGCAGATGTGAATATTAAGAACATAAAACGAAGCGAGCCTGTTTTAAATATTGCGATCCGCACCGGTCAATGTGACGTGGCGGACATGATGATTCAGAAGGGCGCGGATGTGAATGCTTTTTGTGAAAGCAAGATAACACCGTTAATGCAAGCCTGTATTAACGGGCATGACCGTATTGCGCGAACTCTGGTAGAGTATGGTGCAGATGTGAATGCCAAAAATTTTAGTGATTACACCGCGCTGATGTGGGCCATAGATAAGGGGCATAATGGAATTGTCGCCTTTCTTGCCGATCATGAAAAGATGGATATTGATGCCCGTGATGATGGTGGTGACACGGCTTTGATGGTTGCTGCGTTTGTTTGTAATTTATTTGCGGTAAAACCCCTTGTCGAAAAGGGTGTGGACGTAGAGGCGGTTAATCATGATGGAGATACCGCGCTGGCGTATCTTACGAAACGGAGGAGGGGTAGTTTCCTTCCAGAGGAAAGGGGGCGGTATGATGAAGTCGTCCATTTCTTGGAACAGGCGCTTATAAAGTCTCAATTTAAAGGTGCGGCAGAAAAGGGCACGCGGCATCGCCGTAAAATTATCCGGCGGGCAAGTCCTGGTTCTCCGGTGGAGCCGTGAAAACATGCGCAGGAAAGTTGGAGGAAAAAATAAGTGCCTGATGAAAACAAAACGGATAGTTGTACGGCAAAAGCACTAGGAGAAGCCCTTATAAAGGAGCTGCTAAAGTCCGAAAAAGGGAGAGATTGCGATGCTGCGCGCTGTGTGGAGCTGATTAACGCAGGTGCGGATCTGAATAACAGTTATGGGCAGAAAAGCGAGGTGCCGCTGACTATCGCGTTGCGCCATAAAAAACCGGAGCTTGCAGAGCTAATGTTGCACAAGGGTGTAGATGTTAATGTCAAAGGTCGAAGGGGAAATACACCTTTGATATATGCTGCCCTTCATGGTTACGATCACCTTGTTGAAGCCATTTTGGAAGCGGGGGCGGATATAGACGCAAGAAATGACCATATGAGAACAGCGCTGATGTTTGCAGTCGAACATGGCAGGCACGGCACGGTTGAACTTTTGGTGAATCGCGGTGCCGATATTGAGTTGCATGATGATGAAGGCTTTACGCCCTTGATGTCCGCCACCTATGAGGGATATTTAAATACGGTCAGATTTTTAGTGGAAAAGGGCGCGGATGTGGAAGCGGTTAACGATGTTGGCCACACGGCGCGAGACTGTGCCCGTCAATCAAAAGAAACGCACAGCGACCAGCTCCAGCTCTATGATGAAATCATGGACTTTCTGGAGACGGAGCGTTTACGGCGTGTCGAGGCCCGGTTCCGGGAAGCGGCGGGGGCTGGCACATCCCGCCCCCGTAAAATTATCAGGCGGAAGCTGCCAGTTCCTTCTCAGTGTATGTGATACCAGTTAACCGTTCTTTGGCGTATCCAGTTTTGGCGCGGCGGCGTCCGGTGTCTTCGCCGTATCCAGCGCTTTGCCGATCACTTCCTTGACCCCTTTGGCCAGTTTTGGCGTTTTCATGATGCGTTCCATCTCGCGGATCATCAGGGCCTGCCTGTCGGCATCATAGCGTTTGAACTGCGCAAGGCGGCGGGACAGCCCGGCGGCGATGGGTGGGTTGATATCGTTCATTTCGATCACAGTATCAGCCAAAAACTTATAGCCGGAGCCATCTTTGTTGTGGAAGCGGACGGGGTTGCCCAGATAACCGCCAACAACGGCCCGCACCCGGTTAGGGTTCGTTTTGTCAAAGGCGGGGTGCTGCATCAGCTTCTTGACGCGGCCCGCCGTGTCGCCATGCGGTATGCCGGCAGAAAGGCCCAGCCATGTGTCCACAAGGTTGCTGTTATCCTTGTAACGTGTATAGAAGTCGTCCATTGCCGCCTTGGCTTCGGGCACATCTATGCGCGACAGGTTTGCCAGCGCCGCGTACCGCTCTGTCATGTTGGTGGCGGCGGCGTATTGCCGCTTCGCTGCCGTCACAGCTCTGGGCGTTTCAAGACGGGTCAGATAGGAAAGCGCCGTGTTTCGGAGTTCGCGCCGACCGACCTGTTCGGGTACAACGTCGTATTTCTCGCCCATGGGGGGCGCCGTCTGGACGTAAATATTCTGCAGTTCACGCTCAAAGGTTTTCGTTAGCGTGTTGCGCGTGAATTTCAGCGCGGCGTCCACGGCATCGGGGTCGATTGTGGGCATATCCTGCGTGATAATGTTGTACAGCGGCAGCATCAGTGTGCGCGCGGCAAAGGCCTTGTCGCCATCCAGTGCGGTAGAAAGGTTTTGTGCATAGGCATCCATGAATGCCTGCGGCAATTCCAGCTCTTTGCCATTTTTGTAGTCTTCCACAAGGTTTTGGATGGTTTTCACCATCAGGCGCTCGGTGGCTTCGTATTTGTTGAACGGGTCGCTGTCATGTGCCATGCGGAAGATTAGTTCGTCATCCGACGGCTGTGTTTTCACCTTCACAGGGGCGGAAAACCCGCGCAGGACAGATGGCGCAACAGGGCCGTCCACGTTGTCAAACACAAACGACTGCTTTTTCTGCATCAGGTGCAAAACAGTTGTGGGCACAGCATCCTTGCCGCTTTCGCCAATCAAGCCGACGGCGACGGGGATATGCAGCGGTTTCTTTTCGGATTCCGGCTGGTCTGCCGTTGCGGGTGTGTGCTGCGTGAGTGTTAGAATATATTTTTTGGCATTGGCGTCATATTCGCCTTCGTATGTGATTTCCGGCGTGCCGGACTGGCTGTACCAGCGGCGAAACTGATCGAGGTTTTTGCCTGAAACTTCCTCGTGTACGTTCACGAAGTCATCACAGGTGACGGCCTGGCCGTCAAAGCGATCAAAGTATTCGTCCATGCCCTTGCGCCATGTGTCATCACCGACGATGGTTTTCAGCATGCCCAGTACGTGCGAGCCTTTGGTGTAGACAGTGCTGGAATAAATGTTATCGAATTCCTCCACGATATCGGGGCGGATCGGGTGCGCAGCGGGGGAGGAATCCTCCATAAACTGCCCGGCGCGCAGTTCCATTGCGTCATCAATACGCTTGATGGGCTGGGAGTGCATATCTTCCGTGAACTGGCGGTCACGCAGAACGGTCAGGCCCTCTTTCAACGTCAGCTCGAACCAGTCGCGCAGGGTTACACGGTCACCTGTCCAGTTGTGGAAGTATTCATGGCCGATGACGGCTTCAATATCAATCAGTTCGCTGTCGGTCGATGTTTCCTGGTCGCCGACAAGATAGGAGACATTAAAGACGTTCAGGCCCTTGTTTTCCATCGCGCCTGCATTGAATTTATCAACGGCGACAACATGGAAGACGTCAAGATCGTATTCACGGCCATATTTTTCTTCGTCCCACTTCATGGCGCGTTTGATGGATTCCATCGCCCAGCCTATTTTGTCTTCGTATCCGGGCTGCACAGCGATGCGAAGGTCGACTTTCTTGCCGCTCATCGTCGTGAATTCGTCTTCCAGCACTTTCATGTCACCCGCAACAGTCGCGAACAGATATGACGGCTTGGGCCATGGGTCGTTCCATGTAATGGCATGGCGGCCATTGCCAAGGTCTTGTGTTTTTTTGTAATCGCCGTTGCCGTTCGACAAAAGGACGGGGAACTCTTTTTTGTCCGCTTCCATCGTCACCGTGAACTTTGCAAGGTTGTCGGGGCGGTCAAGGAAGTATGTGATGTGGCGAAAGCCTTGCGCTTCACACTGCGAGCATAAAATGTCGCCTGCCATGTAAATCCCCTTCAGCGCCGTATTGGCTTCGGGGTTGATTTCGGTCTGGATGCCCAATGCAAAGGGGCCTTTGGGTGGGTTTTTGATGATAAGGTGCTTATCTGTCACCGTATATTCCTGGCGGTCCATATCGCGCCAGCGCCAATCGCCGTCTTCCTGTATTTTCAATTGGCTGAGTTTCAGGTTCTCGCCATCCAGCACCAGCGCGCCGCCCGCGTCCGCCATTTCCGGGTTACGGTTCACGTAGAGCGTGCTGGACACAACCGTTTTCTCGCGGTCAAGGTTCAGGTGCATATGCATGGAAGGGATTTTGTATTCCGTGGGCCTGTAATCGCTGCGGTCCAGCGGGTTGCGCTCAGGGTTAAAAAGATAGGGATTCTGTGCGGGCATGGGGGAGCCTCCGGAATATGTGGAATGAATTTTCAGAAGCTCAAAAAGTATTTTACCAGAAAGTTAATGTCAACAGTGTATAGATTTTAAGATTATGTAAAAATAAATTGCGCAAACCTGACTGTACAGACCGACGAAATTCCCTATACTGTTTGTTCAGGAAACGCGCTGGGGAGATAGAATTCACATGACGACAATGACACCCTGTCATGGATTATACGAGCTGATGGATAGCTATGATGGCTTTATCCTCGATCAATGGGGTGTGCTGCATAACGGCGTGCAGCCTTATGACGGCGTGATTGATGCGCTGAATCACCTCAAGCAGAACAAGAAACAGGTTGTTATTTTGTCCAATTCGGCCAAAAGGTCGGATGACAATGTGGACCGTCTGAAAAAACTGGGCATTAAATCCGGCCATTACAAAGCCGTTGTGTCTGCGGGCGAGGTGACATGGCAGGGGTTGAAAGAACAAAAAGACGCGCCCTTTAAAGGTCTTGGGAACAAGTGCTACCTGATCTCGCGCCCGAATGACCGCGTATTGCTGAATGATCTTGATATCGAGGTTGTCGATGATATCGAAGAGGCGGGTTTTATCCTGATTACAGGTTTTGACTCGCCTGCCGTAACGCTGGAAGATTTAGACCCGGTGTTTAAACGTGCCGTCGTCAAGCGCATTCCCGCTATTTGCGCAAACCCCGATATGGTGACGGTTTACGGACATGAACGTGCCGTCGGGCCGGGCGCGGTGGCAAAGCGCTACCACGATTTGGGCGGCATGGCGCATCTGGTGGGTAAACCACATAAAACAATTTTCCGTTACTGCCTGACAAAATTTGACAACGTTATTCCATCGCGCATCCTGATGATCGGGGATTCCCTGCAGCATGATATCGCGGGTGGCGCGGGCGTTGATTTGGATACGGCCTTTGTCGCCTGCGGCATTCATGCCAATGCCTTCAAGACTGGCATGACGGACGAGCAGCGCCGCAAGGCGATGGAGCATTTGTCGCAAGGATATGGCGGCATTCGCCCCAACTGGATACTCGACGGCCTTGTATGGCAGACGGCAGAAGCCGCCCTGCGCGAACGCGAGCGCGCCCGGATGCGGGAATAGGTTTTATCCTGTACGTTTAAAGGTATTGATAACCCGCCGCGCCAGATTGGGGCGGCGGAAGCCGAGCGTGTTTTGCTTTGTGTTATAGCTGACGCCATGCCACCCTTTTTTCAAAAGCCCGCGCTGCCGCGTGATTTCGTTTTGCGGTATATCCGCATTCTTTTTTGCGGCCATGGCGTTAAAGGTTTTGCTCAGGCGGTGCTTCATCAGCGGTTTTGTTTTGGCGTGCATGTTGTAAAGAACGGCGCCATCGCGTGGATCATCCCCGATGCTGTGGATTTTCAAGCCTTCCTTCATAAAACTGTACCAGCTTGCCGTGTTGCGCACGTCCACTTCGGATAAAAGATGCTTGCGCCCGCGCTTCTGCGCCTGATTCATCAGGGAACTGATAACGATTGACATCAGGCTGTGGCCACGGCTGTCGGGGTGGACTTGCAGGTTCAGCATGACGGCGATGTCCTGCGGTTTGATCTTCTTTTTGAAGTCCCCCATCTCCGTATTGGGGTATTGTTTTGTGGGCAGGTGCAAAAGCCCGTGCGCCACCAGCTTCCCGTTATGCACGATTCCGATGCCTGTATGACTTTGCGCAAAGTGCCGTGTGAAATACGCCGTATCTTTGTGCAGCATGAATGTTTTGTCACTGGGTGCCAAATCGTTATAGACCCTGTCGTGCAGGGCGGCCATTTGGGGGATGTGTTTTTCTTCCAGGCGGATAACGCTGTAGCTCTCGCCGTTTTTGCGCAAAGTGCCCGTCGCAATGACTGTTGCCTGCGCTAAATCAATATCTCTGTTTTCATTGAGGTTGTCGGCCATGCCCCTTCCTCTTTGTGATAAGGGTATTGTGCCACGCTTCCGGCTTTGCTCAAAATGGTTTTGAGGCGGGGTTATCCCTTGCGCGTACCTTCCGCAGCGGCCTGCTTTTCCAACCCTGTGGGAATAAACTCAATACGGCAATTGAAATTGGCGTTATGTAGTGTTTGACATCTTTCCAGCGCCTGTTCCAGCGTTTCGTTTTCCGGCAAAAGGGCACGCAGGGTATTCATGCCGGTTTTGGTGTCGATATTGCTGTCAGATGGCATAACCATCAGGGTCGCGCCTTTTAGGGCATCGCCGTGGGCAATACGCATTTTGTACCACATCACAGTGGTCAAAAGCCGGGAATGATATTGCCCCAGATTAAGAATAAGTGATTTGTTGGACATGCCGGACACATCAACCGACGGGTTTGCCGCAATCCATGCAGACAGGTCGGGCGCGATTGAAAGCGGAATATCTTTTTCGCCGCGCCGCATGGTGATGTCATTGTCGGGTATGATTGTTCCTGTGTAATCAAGGTGAACAACTTGCGGCATGGGGCGTACAAGCCGCAAGGTTTCGGCATCATATTGGTTGACGGTCATGAAATACGTGCCGGGCGGCACACGTTCGAACAAATAAAAACCGTCAAAGGCCGATACGGCTGTTTTTATCAGCTTGCCATCGCCGTTGTGCAGGTGCAGACGCAGGTTACCCATTTCACGTGTTTGGTCGTCCGAAAGCTTGACGCGCACAATGCCGCTAATCTCTCCACCGCGATGCACTGGGAATTCAATGCGCGTGATGTGCCCTTGACGGGGGCGCACGGAAATACCTTCGTGACCCGCGACCCAGTTGATGTCAAATGCACTGCTGTCGTGCAAAATGATATCTGTCACGCGGCGCGTGGGCAGGTCGTTGATGAAAGCTTCTCCATCTTCATTTGTGAAGGCTGATCTGTGCAGGTGCACAGCTTCAATAACGGCATCAGGAATAGGTTCATCCCCTTCAGAGAAGGTGTTGTCTCCGTTTTTGTCGAGATAGACGAATGCGGACAGTCCAGCCTTATCCGTCAATGTCGTGCCGCTGACGATAACCTTTCCGTTATAGGGGTCACGCGCCAGACCAAAATGGACGTTCATCAGCATGTTCATGGTATCGTTGGAATCATATGATACCGTTGGCGTGATGGTGGCATGTTTTGCGCGCCAGTTTAAGGATGCTTCGGCGGTGGAATAGTCCCTTAGCATCTGATGCTCAAGCGTGAGCTGCCCTTGCAGTGTTCTTGTCAGGTTTTTGCGGGCATCCAGCGTGAGTTTTTCGGCCTCGATACGTGGGCTGATGTTATAATCCAACGTGGCGCGCAGGTTTGCCGTAGCAGCGCGGCCACGTGCCGAAAGACTTCCCTCCATAAATTGTCGCGTACCTGTTTTAGATGAAAGATAGCTGTGCTTTAAGAAATTGTTCCATACCATGCGATTGAAACGTTTTGACAGGTTCAGTGTGCTTTCAAGCTTGTTTTCACCAATGTCTCTGTGAGTGAAAGTGGAGGAGACTTCATAGTTTCCGGTGCGGCGTTCGGCATCAAGCGGGCCGCTGGCAGCCCCGGAAAGGAGGAAGGATGCCGGTGTGACGTTGCTGTTACTGCGGCGATTGGGGTTATAATCCCGCGCTGTATATTGCACTGTCGTAGCGGTGCGGTGATGATTGTTAAAGTTTTTACGCGCTGTCAAAGCGGCCAGGAAGGGGCCGCGCGCCGATAAAACGCTATCTGCATTGTATATGACGCCGTCTTTGACAAGGACAGCGCCGTTGTGTAGATAGGCATTCATCCTGCCGCTTTCTTGCTGCATTTTTAGCCCGTGCTGCGCGGCAAGTTCAGATGTGAGCTGTTTTTGGTAAGAAAGAGAAAGTCGTGGCGTGCCCTTGTCTTCATCTGTTGATGGCGTGCTGCTATAGGTTTGCATGTTTTGCAGCGACAGCGATGCATCGTAATTCCCTTTGTCGGTGAGCGTAGAGGAACTGACGGCAAGCTGCCGTTTTTCTTCTTCAACCTCTCCTTGCGGGCCGTATTTGATGATGGTGAAACGGTTGTCGCCGGCAAACAAGCGAATATCAGGAAAGGCAAAGAACCCTGTGTCGTCCGTTATGGCGCTGGCCACATACTGCTCTTCACGGAACAGCTCGACATCCCAGCCCGGCGGTGCGCTGCCGTCAATGGTGGTGGTTGTGTTGTACGTGATGTTGGGGTTGCGGTTTGTCACGCGTATGCCGCGTTCTTGCGGCGCAGAGCCTGCAAAGGGAATGGAAGTTGTGGAAACGTCGTTCAGCTCATACTGTCGCGCCTTCAGGGGGCCAAGAAGGTCTTCTTCCTCTGATTTCCGTGTGAGCTTTAATGTTATGTTGCGAATGTTTTCCCGGTCAGAGCCCAGAATGTTCGTATGCGCGGTATGGCCGGCAATTTCATTGGTGGTACGTATGACATGGCTGCGAAACTGTCTTTGCGGTGCATTCGGTGTTCTGATAATGCGTTTCCGGAAGTAAAAATCGGCAGTTGGAAATGAAAATGTGCTGCTGTACGGCGCATCATGAAATGGTTTTTGCGGGGGCTGTACAGATGTGACGCTTTCACGGCGTTTTTTACGGTCTTTTTGTTCTTGTATCGGCCAAAGCTGTGATGCCGTAACGTTCAGGCTTTGCGTTTGCGGGTTGGTCACAAGGTTAAATCCAAGCCAGCGCGACAGCGTTTCGCCCTTGACTAGAATATCTGTGCCCGTATTCATGACATCCTGCGCGGCCAGATTATACGTGACGCCATTGGACAGGGCGGTGTTTTTCGCAAGGTCCAAAATGAATTTTTGCTCCTCGCGTATATACCAGCCTTCGGCGATGCCTGCAGCGGGGTCAACAATAATGGGAAAGTTGGCGGCATAGACAAAGTCCGTCAAGGAGATCATGACATCATGCCCTTGCTTGATACCTGTGACGGGTTGTTCGATGGTCATTTTGTCTTCGGCGGACACCGTATCTTTTTTCAGCGATATCACCATGACCATGGGCTCGCCGTCGGGCAGGGCGTCAAAAAAGGGCTGCATCCGGATGTCTGATGGGTCTTTGCCCTGCAGGTGCTGATCGGCGGTTTCAAGGCCTTGCCCGACTTGTTTTACAAATTTGCGGGCAAGAGACATAAGTGCGGCACGGTCAGGCTGATGCGTTTCCGCGATGGCTGGGCCAGCGAGCATGCACGCCAAAGCGGCATATGCCATGCCGTGCCTGAACGCCCATGAATTGCGTGATGCCTTTTTCAACCCCAAAACTCCCCGCACCAGTAAAGCATGGAATGCGAATCAGGGCAAGTTATTGATATTTAGGGCAATATTGCCAGAACGGGCCGTAACGCCTTATTTTTTGGTTTTTCGAGGCATAACCACAAGATCAAACAGGCATCTGGGGCTTTTGGGGTCCAGCAGATAGGCCCCTTCTGTAGCCAGAATAATATCGCCGCTTTTGGGGCGGGTGGGGGAACAGAGCTTGTAAACAACGCTTTTCGTGGCGGTTTCCTTGCTCAGCGTGCAGCTATGCTCATCTTTGGTATCAGAATTGCGAGGGTTCCGGTCTTTTAGATACATCGTCACCAAAACGTCAACAGGCGCAAGGGGGGACGGGATGCCGTTCACTGTGCGCCGCGCTTCATGCACATCGCGCACAAGTCCCCGGATTTGGCAGGTTTTGGGCGCTTTTATTTTTACAGGTTCCACATCGTTTTGCTGTGTTTTGGCTTCTAATTGCACGGTGGCGTTTTTTTCGGGAACAGGCGTGTCTTCCGCCCATGTCGATGATGCGGATGCGAGCGTAAAAGCCAGCGCTGTTGCGATCAGAACACGAAAAACCATAATCCCTCCGAGACGTGTCTTCCGTCCCATTATAGTGTGCAATGGTTAATAAGCTGCAAAGCGCCACAGGGCTTTTTATTTTTCGTATTGTTGTTCGTTTACGCCGCTTCCAGCTCCAGCGCGTGCTGCGTCAGGTCGACGGATACAAGCTGCGATACGCCCTTTTCGCCCATGGTTACGCCATACAGCCTGTCCATCCGCGCCATGGTCATGCGGTGGTGGGTGATGACGATAAAGCGCGTGAAGTTGTCGCTTTCTTTTGAAAGGTCTTCCAAAAGCGTACAGAAGCGGTCGACGTTGCTTTCATCCAGCGGGGCGTCAACCTCGTCCAGCACGCAGATGGGGGCGGGGTTCGTCAAGAACATGCCAAAGATCAGCGCGATGGAGGTCAAAGTCTGCTCGCCACCGGAGAGGAGGGAGAGAGACTGCATTTTCTTGCCTGGCGGCTGCGCGAAAATTTCAAGGCCGGCTTGCAGCGGGTCTTCGGCATCAATCATTTTCAGATGTGCTTCACCACCATTGAACAGGCGCGTAAATAGTTTTTGGAAGTGGCCGTTCACGGTATCAAAGGCGGCCAAAAGGCGCTCGCGGGCTTCCTTGTTCAGTTTGGCGATGCCCTCGCGCAGTTTGTCGATCGCGGCGATCAGGTCGTCGCGTTCTGTAGTCATTTCGTCCATTTTATCGGTGATTTCCTGTGCTTCCACTTCGGCGCGCAGGTTCACTGGCCCCATGTTGTCGCGTTCGCGCAGCAGGCGGTCAAGCTTGGATTGCAGGGCTTCCAGTTCCGGGAGTTTTTCAACCTCCAGAGAAAGTTTTTCAATCAGCGCTTCAGGCGTGCAGTCGAATTTTTCCTGAATTTGCTCTTCAACGCTGGTTTGGGTGTGCTGCGATGTCGAAACACCAGCCTGTGCCATGGCGCGGGATTCGCGGGCATCGGACAGGGCGCTTTCGACGGCGCGTAGATCGCGCTGCAGGTCGTTTGCAGATGTTTCGGCGTTAATCAGCGCGTCAGCCGCTGTGGTCCGTGATGTTTCGGCCTCGGTGATGCGCGTCATCAGGTCCTGCTTTTCCTTTTCGATTTCAGCAGGGCGGCTGGCTAGTGTTTCCAGCGTTTCGTCAAGTTCCGCAATGCGGCCTTCAAGCTCGGCAATGCGGGTTGTGCCGCGTTCAGCGCGGGCTGTCCAGCCTGTGCGCTCATCTGTGATTTGCGCAAGACGGCGTGCGCGGTTTTCCCCTTCACGGCGGATTTCGGCATAGGTGGCTTCCAGTGTCGCCAGCTCTTGCCGTTCTGCAGACAGGGTTGTTTTCAGTTCTGTAATTTTCGCGCGGCTTTGCGCTGTTTCCGGCAGTTCTGCGAATGTGCGGCGTGCCGTTTCCAGCGTTTCCGTTGTTTCCGTGATTTCTGCAGCCGCTGTCTCGATCGAGGTGGACAGGCTGGATAGTTTCGCTGTCACTTCGCTCAGTTGGTTGGTCAGGCTGCTGTGGCGGCGCCGCAGGCTGTTCAGTTCTTCCTCTGCGCTGCGTGCGGCGCTGCGTGCAGCGGCAATGGCATCGATAATCTCGCTGCGGCGCTCTTTTGCGGTGGCTGCGTCGTTGCGTGCCGTTTCCAGTGCTGTTTCAGCAGCGATAATCTCGGTTTCCACATCCGCAAGACGGTTTTTTTGCTGCAGGCGTACGGCGGCAGCATTTTCTGCATCCGGCGTGACGACCAGACCATCCCAACGCCATGCGCCACCATCGGTGGTGACAAGGCACTGGCCGGGGCGCAGTGCGGGCATCAGGCTTTCGGCATCGGCGACCGTATCGACAACGCCAATTTGTGACAGCACGCGTGACAGGGCGCGTGGCGCATTCACAAAGCCAGATAGAGGTTTTGTGCCAGCGGGCAGGGCGGCGGTGGAATCAAATTCCGGCATATCGCGCCAGTAAATAGGAGCATCGCCGTCCAGCGTGGCCTGCAGGTCATCGCCCAGCGCGACGGCCAGCGCTTTTTCAAGGCCGGATTCAACTGTTGTTTCTTCAATGACCGGCTTAAAGCCTTCTTGCGCGTTTTTCAGGACACGGCGCAGGGCATCTGCTTCAGCCGTGAGTTGCGCGTGATCCTTTTGTGCGGTTTGCAGGCGTTCTGTTGTTTCAGATACGCGGGTTTCCGCATCGGCGCGGGCGCTTTCCGCTGTGTCCAGTTCTGTAGTGGCGGCGGCGTATACCTCTTCTGCCGTGGTGACGGCGGCGGCAACGGTTTCCAGTTCGGCGCGGGCGGGGGTGTTGGCGACGATATCTGCATGTTCGCGCTCAAATCTTTCGCGGCGTTCTGCCAGGTTTTGCAGGCGGCGTTCCATGTCGCCGATTTGGCGTTCAATCGTGTTGCGCTCGGCATCTTGTGCTGCGACGGTTTCCGTTAAGGCTGTGACCTCTGTTTCGCGGGCCTCAACGTTAGCGCGTTTCTCATCGCGTGCAGTCAGGGCGTTGTTTTCACGATCTTGCTGGTTTTCGCCTTGCGATACCAATTCTGCCTGTTCCGTCTCAAGGCGCGCAATGTTGGTGGCGGATTCTTCTTTTTGGGTGTTTTCATGCGCGATATCGGCGCTGTACTGACCTTTCAGGCTTTCAGATTTTTCCGTTTCTTCCTGCACTTGGCGTGCTTCGGTTTCAAGGCTGCCATAGGCCAGTTTCAGGCTTTGCAGTGCGGCTGCAGCTTCTGCTTCTTTTTGGCGCAGTTCGGGCAGTACGGCGGCGGCCTCCGTTTGCTGCGTTGTCAGCGTGGTGACTTCCGATGTTTTTTCGCGCACGATGTCTTCGGCGGCGTTAAAAGCTTCCAGCGCTTTTTCAACGGCGGTGCCGCTTTGTTGCCAGCGCAGGTACAAAACTCCGCCTTCGGCTGATGCGATATGGTCTGAAAGATTGCGGTAGCGGTTGGCTTGCCGCGCCTGTTTTTTCAAGGAGTCGAGCTGGCCCGTCATGGCGCCGATCACATCCTCAACGCGGGTCAGGTTGTTTTCGGCGGCGCGGAGTTTCAGCTCTGCTTCGTGGCGGCGGGCGTGCAGGCCGGAAATGCCGGCGGCTTCCTCCAGCACCATGCGGCGTTGCTGAGGCTTTGCGTTAATCATGTCGGCAACGCGGCCCTGCGACACAAGCGCGGGTGAATGCGCGCCAATAGAGCTGTCGGCGAACAAAAGCTGCACGTCACGCATGCGCACGTTTTTGCCGTTCACTTTATAGGTCGAGCCGACATCACGCTCGATTTTGCGGGAAACTTCCAGATCGTCGGAATCGTTGATTTCGGCGGGTGCGGTGCGGTCAGTATTGTCCAGCGACAAAACGACTTCTGCCGTGCTGCGCTGCGGGCGCTTTTCTGTGCCCGCAAAGATAACGTCGTTCATACCCGATGACCGCATGCGCTTGGGCGAGTTTTCGCCCATGACCCAGCGTAGCGCCTCGACAAGGTTTGATTTGCCGCAGCCGTTGGGGCCAACGATGCCTGTCAATCCTTGCCCGATATCCAGTTCGGTCGGTTCGACGAAGGATTTAAAACCTGAAAGGCGAAGGCGTTTGAATGTGACCATGGTGGCAAATATCCTGTTCTTATTGTTGTGCCGCTTGGGTAAGGCGTTCGGTAACTTCCACGAATTTTTCGACAGGCTGCGCGCCGGCCAGCGTTTCTTCCCCGAAGTTAAAGACAAAGGTCGGCGTGGAGCGGATGGCATATTTTCTTTGCGCTTCGCTGACGCCAAGGGAGATATAGTTTTCCAGCTCCTCGCTCGCCAGGCAGGCTTCCATGCGGGCGCCGCTCATCCCGGCCAATGCGCCGTATTGCTTAAGCGCTTTTAGAGGGTCCTCGTTCTTGGTCCAGCGTTCCTGACTGCGGAAGAAGACTTCGATCAAGCTGTAAAATTTATCTTCAGGCGCGCAACGGGCCAGTTTGGCGGCGTACATGGCATAGCGATCAATCGGGAAATCGCGGAAGATCAGCTTGGCTTTTCCTGTTTCGATCAGCTGCGTTTTGACGTCTTTCAGAATCGTATTGGCGAAATGCGCGCAGTGCGGGCAGGTCAGCGATGCATATTCGACGATTGTAACGGGCGCTTTCGGGTCCCCCAGAACGCGGTCCACCATCATGGCGGGAACATTAATGTCTGCATTCGCGCTTTCCACGGCAGCGGGGGGCGGAGAAGTTTTTGGTGCGATGGCATTAACCGCTGCCTCTGCCGTTTCTTCTTGTACGGGCGGGGGGGCTTCTGCCGTTACATCCTGCTCGTCTGTTTCACTTGTGGTGGGGGCTTGTGGCGTGTCGAGGGCGATATCTGGCTTTTCCAGATTGTTAATTTGCGCCACAGCATTCAAGACCTCTTCGGTCGATCCGGTAGCGGGTTCTTCTTGCCGCGCCATGGCGGTCTCTTGGGTGGTCTCTGGCGTGGCGGCGGTGTTTTGTGGTGCAGGTTTTACAGGGGGGTGCGTCGCCATATAGGTGAGAACGCCCAGCGCCAGAGCCAGAACAATAAGAACAATAAAGGAGCCCGCCTTTTTCATGCCGTGCCTTCGCTTTCGATATATGCAGAATGATGGCGGATTATAAGCATGGCCCGTACCGGAAATCAATGATTTGGTTGTCTTTTTTACATTTATCTTTAAAAGTGCTGCTTAAGCAAATATGCTTAACCCGTTGTAGCAAAAGAGGGTCTTGGACGCAATATATCTATGAAAAAAGATTTTCTCAAGATGCATGGCCTTGGCAATGACTTCGCCGTTTTTGATGCGCGGGGTGAAAGCCTGAATTTTACGGCACCCCAGATTCGGGCTATGGCGGACCGTTGCACGGGCATTGGCTTTGACCAATTGGCCATTTTGTACCCTCCCGAAAACGGGCAGGGTGATGTTTTTATGAATATTTTTAATGCCAGCGGCGAAGAGGTCGAGGCCTGCGGAAATATGACCCGTTGCGTGGCCACCCTTTTGTTTGTCGAGACGGGAAAGGATGCCGTTGGTGTTGCGACCGTGGCGGGTATCCTTCAGGCCAAAAAGGTGGGCGATCTTGTCAGTGTGGATATGGGGCCTCCTCGGCTGGGATGGGATGAGATACCGCTGGCAGAGGCGTGTGATACCGAAAATATAGACCTTGATGTTGCGGGGCTGTCTTCACCTTGTGCTGTTAATACGGGCAACCCCCATGCCGTCTTTTTTGTGGAGGATGCCGAGACTGTCGACCTGCCAAAAATTGGCCCCATGGTCGAGCATCACCCCCTTTTCCCGCGCCGGGTGAATGTTGAAGTTGCGACGGTCAAGGGGCCGAACAGCATTCGCATGCGGGTTTGGGAGCGCGGCACAGGCATTACCCGCGCCTGCGGCACGGCTGCTTGCGCCACGGCGGTGGCGGCAATACGGCGAGGGCTGACGGGTCGCAAGGTGACGGTGCATCTGGATGGCGGCGACCTTGACATAGAATGGCGCGAGAGCGATGGCCATATGGTTATGACCGGCCCTGCCACGCTGGTGTATCGCGGGGAAATAGAGATTGATTAAGAAGGTTTGTTTGGCGCTGGCCGCTTGATCTTGCGTGCCCGCGCTGTGCCTTTTTCTGCGGCTGCGCGAAAAGCGTGGGCAGTGCGGCGCGCGGGCTCTTTTTCAATGATATGAAGAATGTTCTTGTCATTGCTCCATGATGCGAAATCAGCAGCAGTATTGCCGTATATGTTTTTGTCATCCAGGTTAACGTTTTTGTCGAGCAACATGCGGACGATTTGAGCGTTACCCCGGTTTGCTGCGTACATAAGCGGTGTATTGCTATCATTGTTTCGGGCATGGAGGTTTGCGCCCTGCCGGATCAGCATACCCACTGTGTCCGGATGATTGTTCAAAATGGCAAGCATAAGGGGGGTGGAACCATTTGGGGATTGAGCTTCGATATCCGCGCCTTTATCGAGCATTATTTTCGCAAGGTCTGTAAGGCCGTTTACAGAGGCCGCAGAAAGCGCGGTAAGCCCGGTGCTTCCCTTTACAGTCAGGTCGGCACCGTTTTCGATGAGTGTTTCACACAGGTCGTGGTCGTAGTCTTTTCGGCGTAATACATCTATGGATTTCACAAGTTTTAATCCAGCGCTGGTTGGGTCACGTGTTGGGTTTGTATTGTCTTTCATGGCGTTTTTCCGTGCGTTGTCTGTGGCCGTTTTATCTTGCGTGCCCGCACAGTCCCTTTTTCGGCAGCAGTGCGAAATTGCCTGGTGATACGGCGTTCTGATTCCTTCTGGATCATGTCAATGATGTTGCTATACCTTCTGCGTTTCGCGTGAGCGGATGCTGTGTGCAAGCTTTTGTCGGTATCGTCAAGGTTTGCTCCCATATGCAGTAAAAGGCGTGTAATTTCTGCATTCCCGTTTTCAGCGGCGCAAATCAGTGGTGTGCTACCGTAACAGTTACGGGCATGAATATTTGCGCCATGCCGGAGCAATATCTTTGCCGTGTCGGTTTTTTTGTTCATGATAGCCAGTATAAGGGGGGTGGATTCGTTTTGTGCCTGTGCTTCAATATCGGCGCCTTTGTCAAGCAAGGCTTCTACGACACCCGTGTGTCCACGTATGGAGGCTGTGATAAGGGCTGTGTGCCCACCTTTGTCTGTCATGCTCAGGTCTGCGCCGCGTGCGATAAGTTTTTTGCAAAGATTTTCATTGAAAGCATCTTGGTGCCACAGGTATACGGCGTTCAAAAGATCTTGTCCGTCTTGTATCGGGTCATATGAACGTGGCGTGCTTGTCATGACAGACTGTTATGCGGGGGCTGTCGCCGTATAATTTTGCGGCGGCGGGGGGTGCCTTTTTCGGCAGCGGTTTGGAAAATGCGGGTGGTGCGTTTCTTTATTTCAGCTTCCAGAACAGGGGTGACGGTTTTGCTGTGCGCCCATGTCAGCGTGTCCTCAACCTCTGGGGCGCCCAGTTGTTCCAGTGAAAGGCCCTCCCTGTTGAAAATGGCTTGCGTAACCTCTATAAGGCCGCGTGCCATGGCGAAGTAGAGTGGTGTATGTTGGACGATATAGTCTGTGACTGTCAGGTCGGCGCCACGGTTGATAAGTGTGATGCAATAAGATGTATCACAGTCAACCTTGCCCAGAGTTTGAAGCAACTCTCGTCCGTCCTTTTCAGGGGGTGTCATCGCCTTCATTTTTTACCTAACGTGGTTTTGGATTATGTTTAATGCATGGAGTGGCTGGTGTCAACACCATTGTGCACCGGCCCAAAAAATATGTAAAATATATTTATGTTATGCGTAATAATTTGCCTCATTTTCAACCCCGTTGTATTGTGCTGCGTCATGACCACGGAAAAAGAGCATAGTCTGGAACCCGTCACCACGGGCGATTCAACCGGCCCCCGCGTTGTGACTTTCGGGTGCCGCTTGAACACCTATGAATCCGAGGTGATGCGCGACCATGCGCAAAAGGCAGGCATGGATGATGCGATTATTTTCAATACCTGCGCCGTCACGGCGGAGGCGGAACGGCAGGCGCGGCAGGCTATTCGCCGCGCGCGCCGCGAAAACCCTGGCGCAAAAATTATTGTGACAGGTTGCGCTGCGCAAATCGCGCCTGAAAAATTTTCGGCCATGGAAGAAATTGACCAGGTCATCGGTAACGATATTAAATTGAAAGCCGAAACATGGGGACATGCGCCATCCGAACGCGTAAAGGTGAACGACATCATGTCGGTCAAGGAGACAGCCAGCCATTTGATCTCCGGCTTTGAAAGCCAGTCGCGTGCCTTTGTACAGGTGCAAAATGGTTGCGATCATCGTTGTACGTTTTGCATCATTCCCTTTGGTCGCGGTAATTCGCGGTCTGTTCCCATGGGCGAGATTGTGGAACAGGTGCGCACACTGGCGCAAAACGGGTATGCCGAAATTGTTCTCACAGGCGTGGATATAACATCATACGGCCCCGATTTGCCGGGGCAGCCCACATTGGGGCAAATGGTGCGCCGCCTATTGGCGCTGGTGCCTGAAGTGAAACGCCTGCGCCTGTCATCCCTTGACCCGGTCGAGATTGATGATGACCTGTGGCGGTTGTTCGGTGAAGAGCCGCGCATGATGCCGCATTTGCATTTATCAATGCAGGCGGGTGATGATATGGTGCTCAAGCGCATGAAACGCCGCCATCTGCGCCACCATTTATACGAGATTGCTGAAAAAGCCCGTACCCTGCGCCCCGATATTGTTTTTGGTGCGGATATTATTGCAGGCTTTCCGACAGAAACAGACGAGATGTTTGAAAACACGGTCAAGGCTGTGCAGGATTGCGACATGACATTCCTGCATGTCTTCCCCTATAGCCCGCGCCCCGGCACGCCGGCTGCAAAAATGCCGCAGGTAGACGGGGATGTACGCAAGGTACGCGCAAAAATCTTGCGTGATCTGGGAAGGGCACAGGTGGAAAAACATATGCAGGCACAGGTTGGGAAAACACTTTCTGTTCTGGCAGAAAAGGGCGGGAAGGGGCATACGGAATATTTTTCCGCCGTCCAGTTGGACTGTGATGTAGAGGCGGGGCGGATTGTGGATGTTATTGTTGAAGGTGCAAGTGAGGGTTTTCTGAAGGGGAAAGTGATGTGAGCAAGCAGTTTTTTGTGTATCTGTTGTGCTCGAAAAGGAATGGAACTTTTTATGTTGGGGTAACGTCTGATTTGCCGAAAAGGGTATGGGAGCATAAAAGGGGGGTTATTGATGGGTTTACCAAAAAGTATGGTGTTAAAACGCTTGTTTATTATGAGGTGTTTGATGATGCTGAAAGTGCAATTCGGAGAGAAAAGCGCTTGAAAAGGTGGACTCGTGCTTCCAAAATACGTGCAATTGAGAGCATGAATCCAGGCTGGAATGACCTGTATAGCGTTATATGCACCTCCTGAATGTCATGCCCGCCTTGCGCGGGCATCTGGTGGGCATGAAAAGCGCGTGGTTTATAAAGAGCATGCTCAAGCATGCACGAGACCCCCGCGTAAAGCGGGGGTGACAAAAAGAGGAAGAATAGCATGACCATTTCATACGATGATTTTGCTAAGGTGGATTTACGCAGCGGCACTGTTGTAAAGGCTGAAGAATTCCCAAGGGCGCGCAAGCCTGCCTATAAAGTCTGGGTTGATTTTGGCGGTGACATTGGTGTTTTGCAGACATCAGCGCAGGTGACAGTGCATTACACGCCGGAAACGCTGGTGGGGCAGAGAGTGATTGGCTGTGTCAATCTTGGCACGCGGAATATTGCGGGTTTTGAATCACAGTTTCTTTTGGTGGGTTTTTCCGATTCAAGCGGTGATATCCGGCTTGCGGGTTTTGATGGTGATGTGGCGAATGGGGAGAAGCTCTGCTGATGATGTGGTTTAAGAAGAAAAAAGAAGAGCCTGTCTCGTCGCCGCCGGAGCAGCAAAAATCCGTTTTCCAACGTCTGAAAGACGGCCTGTCGAAATCATCCAATAAAATTTCCACAGGCATTACCGATATCTTCACAAAGCGTAAGCTGGATGTCGCCGCGTTGGAGGAACTGGAAGAGCTGCTTATCACCGCCGATCTTGGCCCCGTGACAGCGGCAAAGCTGGCTTCAGCCGTGGGGCAGGGGCGGTATGATAAAGAAATCAGCCCCGAAGAAATCCGCACGGCATTGGCAGACGAAATTGCAAAACTGCTTGCACCTGCTGAAAAGCCCGTTGTCACCGACAGTGCAAAGCCGTTTGTGATTTTGATGACAGGGGTGAATGGGGCAGGCAAGACAACCACTATCGGCAAGCTGGCATCACAGTTCAAAGCCGAAGGTAAAACAGTGATGCTGGCGGCGGGCGATACATTTCGCGCTGCTGCCGTGGGGCAGTTACAGGTTTGGGGTGAGCGCACAGGCTGCACGGTGGTCGCCAAGGATGAGGGTGCAGATTCTGCTGCGCTGGCTTACGAGGCAATTGAACAGGCCGAAGCCGAGGGCGCCGATATTCTTATGATCGATACGGCAGGTCGCCTGCAAAACAAAGCCAACCTAATGGCCGAGCTGGAAAAAATCGTGCGCGTCATTAAAAAGAAAATCCCGGACGCCCCCCATGCCGTCTGGCTGGTGCTGGATGCGACAGTGGGCCAAAATGCGCACAGTCAGGTTGAATTGTTCAGCAAGGCCGTGGGCGTCACCGGTCTGATTGTCACCAAGCTTGACGGCACGGCCAAGGGTGGCGTTGTCGTGGGGCTGGTCGAGAAATCGGCCCTGCCGGTTGTTGCCGTGGGTGTTGGCGAAGCGGTCGAGGATTTGCAGGCCTTTGATGCACAGCGCTATGCAGAAGGAATTGCGGGCCTTTAACGCGGCCCTGCAGGGCGGTGTATGTGCCGTTTCTTTGGTGTTCCTTTTTCAGCAGCTTTTTTGAAAGCGCGGCGTGTGCGCTCTTTCTTCAGCAGGCGCATTATTTTTTTATTGCCAAGTTCTTTTGCAAGTGCGTCTGCATCTTGCCCTGCGTCTGTTTTTGCGTCAATATCCGCCCCTTTGTCCAGCAGCAGTTGCACGACAGAAGGAGAACCGCTTGAAATAGCGCCATAAAGGGGGGTGCGCTTGCAGTGATCTGATGCGTTGATGTTTGCCCCCTTATTTATCAACATTTCCATGATACCTTGGTTTTCGTATACTGCGGCATAGATCAGGGCTGTTGCTTGCAGGTCATCCCTTGCATTCACATCGGCACCTTTGTCTAAAAGGGCTTGAACAACACGAGGGCGCTCCCAATAGGCGGCCTGTATCAGCAGGGTGCTGTTGTGGGCTACAGAGGATGTCGCGCGCAAAGCTTTATCATCTATCCGTGCGATGCCGGCATCTTCATCGCAATTCCCTCTCTCCAGTTCAGCGAAAATGAAGGCGCTATTGTCCATGTTGATGCCTGGGCCGTATGCGGGGATGCAGAATTTTACGCGTTTTGGCTGTCCCTTTCTGCGCTTCGGTGGAAAACTTTTGTCGGATACTTTCTTCCCGGAGAGTTTTTGCTGTTTGTTCTTGTTTGTGCATAGTTGCGATTTCTTCCGCTGTTTCGCCATGATCGTTTTTTGCGTCTATGTCTGCGCCGTGGTTTAGCAGGGCGTGGGCGCATTGTATGTTCCCAAGCTTTACTGTGTACATCAAGGCTGTCGTGCCCCACTTGTCTTTTGCGTTGGCGTTGCCCCCTTTTGACAGGAGAAGGTTGAGCGACCCAATATTCCCATGGAAGGCCGCAAACATCAGCGCGGTTGCCCCGCTCTCGTTCTGTGTATTGACGTTTGCGCCCTTGTCGATCAGGGCATTTATAATGGTCGTGCGGTCACATAACGCGGCACGCATCAGCAGTGTGTCTTCACGGCCCCCTCCTGTCATATCAACATCGACACCTTTATCGATATAGTGCAGGCACAGTTCAACATCGCAGTCGAGTGCGCTTATTTCCTCGAACAGACGGATGCTTCTGCTGCACAGTTCTTCGTCATTACCGTGGGTGGTCCACATGGGGGCCTCGTCTTTCCGAATCGGAATATTAGAGGGGGTGGACACAAATGTCAATACTTATGAAAATTATTTGTGTGTTGGGGACGTGGTGGAGGTTTTGGGCCTTCTAATCGTGCGTGATTGCCGGGTTCCCGCATCTGCTGCGCGCTGAAACTGCACTGTGGTGCAAGTCTTTCCAAAGGGAATGGCTTTATCAGGGTGCATAAACTTTTTTGCAAGGTCTGCTGCTGTTTTATCGTTTTTATTTTTTAAACTTGTATCTGCCCCCAGTTTTATAAGCGCATAGGCGGTTACATCATAGGCCTCGCGGGCGGCATGCATCAGGGGGGTATTGCCTGCATTGTCGGTTGTGTTGACATCAGCCCCATGCATTGTAAGCACAGATAACACAGCCGTTGCGTCACAACTTGCCGCCAGGCTCAGCGCTGTCATGCCTTCGTCATTGGTGGCTTCAACATTGGCGCCTTCTTTTATCAGTGCTTCAGTTAATGCTGTGTTGTTAAACATAGCCGCCATCATAAGGGGGGTTGCACCGGAGAACTGGGAATTTCTTTCTTCCAGTTCAATGCCGTCTGAAATTAACTGGGCACATATGCCGTAGTCGCAAAGTTCATCGCGCCGCAATTCTTGAAACAGCCGCCGTGTTCGGCTGAGAGAAGCGGATGAGATATTTTCTGTTTTACTGGCCAATGCTGTACCCCGGTCAATTTAACCCCTGATTGCTTTTATTATAGCAGAAGGGTGCCACCATCTCAACGTTTATGAAAAATATGCTTATAGCAGAAAGGTTTGCTTTACCGTTCCGTGCTATAGTGGTCTTTCATATACGGCCCCGCCATGAGGGGGCTGTGGGGGATTCACAATGGCCAAACATTCCGCGCCCATGCAGCGCAGCCTGATTACCACGCGGCATTTCCGTGACCCGGAAAAGGCGCTTGCGCGTGTCAAGGAGATATATGATACGAATACAGCATACCTGTGCGATGCCTTCACGCGGTTTTCCAAGGGAGAATGGCATGGGCGTAAAGCATCGGCCTGCTACCCCTATGTTGCGATTACGGCGACAAAAGGCCCGGTTGTCGATAACCGCTTGTCTTACGGCTATGTCACAAGGCCGGGGCGGTATTACACAACGTTGACGCGGCCTGATCTGTATCATCAATATTATCTGGATCATTTTTCATTGCTGTTGAGCAATCACCCGGATGTCTCTTTGGAAGTGGGTGTTTCCGATACGAAAATTCCATTGCACTTTGCGCTGGGCGAGCTGTTTCATTTGGAAGGCGACTTATCAGCAGAGCAGATCGGCAACCTGCCCCAAGCTTTTGACCAGCCGGATCTGGAGAATATGGATGACACGATTGCCAACGGGTCTTATATCCCCACCGGTGATGATGCACCGCTGGCCCTGTTCACCGCCCCGCGTGTTGACCTCAGCATCCAACGTCTTAAGCACTATACCGGCACGACAGCGCAGCACTTTCAAAAATTCGTGATTTTCACCAACTACCAGTTCTATGTTGATGAATTCACGCGCTATGGCCTCGATTTAATGAAAGAAACGGATGATCCGCAACTGGCGCAACAGCGCAGCCAGTATACGGCCTTTGTTGCGCCGGGGGATGTCACCACGCATAACGCGAATATAAAAGACGCGCCGGGGCCAGAGGGACAAAAGCTGTCACGCCTGCCGCAAATGCCGGCCTATCATTTGAAGCGGGAAGACGGTACAGGTATTACGTTGGTGAATATTGGCGTTGGGCCATCAAATGCGAAAACGATTACGGACCATATTGCAGTTTTGCGCTCACACACGTGGCTGATGCTGGGGCATTGCGCGGGTCTTCGGAATTCGCAGCGGCTGGGTGATTACGTGCTGGCGCATGCTTATATGCGTGATGATAATATTTTAGATGATGCCGTGCCGCCATGGGTGCCCATCCCGGCGCTGTCAGAGGTGCAGGTTGCGCTGGAGCGCGCTGTGTCAGAGGTGACGGGCATGAAAGATTATGACATGAAAACCGTGATGCGTACCGGCACGGTTGCCACAGTCAGCGACAGAAACTGGGAATTGTGGCAACAGCGTGTGCCTGTCCAGCGCTTAAGCCAAAGCCGGGCCGTTGCTTTGGACATGGAATCTGCAACGATTGCCACCAACGGTTTTCGTTTTCGTGTGCCCTATGGCACTTTGCTGTGCGTATCCGACAGGCCCTTGCATGGCCAGTTGAAGTTGCCCGGCATGGCTGATAAATTTTATCGCGAGCGGGTCGACCAGCACCTGAAAATCGGTCTTTTAACGATGGAAAAACTACGGGCGCTAGGTTCAGGCCGCCTGCACAGCCGAAAATTGCGCAGCTTTTTTGAAGTGGCTTTCCAGTAAAATTTATCGCAAGACAACGGGCACGGCGACAAAAACGAATACGGCCATGCCCCATGATAATTGCTCCCGCACAGTGCGCTCTTTCCACAGGGCCGCGCTTAGTACCATCAGAACAGGGCTGACAAGGCTTTCAAGAACGGCGATGGTTGTGACGGGGTTGATTGTGACCATTTGGTAAAATTTTACATGCTCGGCCACGGCATAGGTGCATCCTGCGGCAAGGGCAAGTTTGTTGCAATAGGCTGATTTTAATAGTGGTATGTTCTTGTGGTGTATACACAGGCCGATGCCTAGTAGCATGACATTGGATACAATCAGCAGGGCATACCAATTTACATGGCTGACCAGAACATGATCCATACCGGATAAAACGACGGACATGCCGACAAGTGATACGAAATAAACACGTGCCTTGCGATCTACGTCTGAAATATGACCTTTAAAAAAGAAAAGTGCTGACAGGGCAAAAAGGGCAAGGGCGGATATCCATTCAGCGCGGCTCAGCCTTTCGCCCAGAAAATAGTTTGATCCTGCGATCAGGCCTGTGGCCATGGGCTTCATGTATATGCGTGATGAAAGAGACAGCGAAACCAGTTTCTGGCTTGTGATACACCAAATATAAAGTATGCCGCCTTTGGCCAGACACAGGAACAGAAGAGAAGGGCTTTGCATGAAAATATGCTGGGCATTGCCCCAAAGATGCCCAAAAACAGGTATGGTGACGACCGCTGCCAAAAGGCTCCATGCGCTGATAATTAAAGGCGTTGTCCGGGCATCCATGCGGTCGCTACAGGTTTTAAAGGCGACAGCTTTAGCAATAGACAGGATAAAAAGCAGCAAAAGAAATGTATTGGCAATTGTCATTTCGTAATTTTAGCAGCCAATTATGAACAAAAATTAAAGATAGGGCGTATAAAAAAACGCGCCCCGTATTGGGCGCGTTTTTTTCAAGCAGGCTTGCTTCCCCTATACTGAAACATCTAATAC
>JAPPOU010000026.1:5107-9506 GCA_028817795.1 Alphaproteobacteria bacterium | reverse complement strand
TGTCATAACTATGATAAAGAATGATTAACATAATTCTGGAGGTTGGTCGTGGGTCTGTTCAAAAAAATTGTCGGAGGTATTGAGGGCATGGCGAAGAAAAAAGTTGAAGAAGATAACAACCCTGATGTGCAGCGCCAGAAAAAGAAAGACGCCGCCAACCGCAATTTCAAGCGTGCGGCCGAAGCCGTCAAAATGACCCAAAAAGGCCTGAAAAAATACGGCGATGCTTCAAAGAAAGCTGACGAACTGCGCCGTGACGGCACGCGCAAGGCGGCAGAGCTGGCGGAAAAAGCAAAACCTGCGGCGGAAAAGGCAGACAAGGGCGCGGCGGCTGTGGCGTCTAACATGGCGGCGAGAGCGGCTGATCTTGTGCGCCAAGCCAATGGCGCGCTGACGCGTGCGGAAGATTATGTTGAGCAAAAGAAATATGATTTAATGGATAAGGCTAAGCCTGTGACAGACAAAGTTACTGTGCCCACGCAAAAGGCACTGGGCCGAGTCTGGAAAAAAATATCTGATGTGACTGAAGAGCAGCGCCAAAAGGCCCATTTGCCGAAAAACAGTGGCGGCCTTTTGGATATGATTGCGCCGGCTGTGCCGGAAGAGTCAGGGAAATCAAAGGCGGATGCCAAAACAGAGGACGCAAAGCCCTCACGTGATCCGCAGCCCAAGCCGCCAGCGGCATAGGGAAACTCCTTAAATTTTATAAAAGTTTTCTGGACAGGTAACCGCTTTTCCACCTACCATATTAAGAGGGGCCGTTGCCGGGGGGCATCAGCCGGGATTTTGTATTGTTTGCTGCCGGGGAGGCGCGATTGCGTAGAGTTTGGCAAAAGTTTGCCTGTACCACATTGCTTGTGGCATTGGTTGTCGCCATTGCGCAACCTGCCGAGGCTGGCCGCCGCAAAAAATCAAAAGTTGATCGTTATGCTTCCATCGTCATCGATATGACTGATGGAACGGTTTTAAGCGAAAGAAAAGCTGACCTACGCCGCTATCCTGCATCCCTGACCAAGATGATGACATTGTATATGGTGTTTGATGCGCTCGACAACGGCAAGCTGCGTCGTTACCAGCGTTTGCCGGTTTCGCGCCATGCGGCGGCACAGGAACCATCTTCCCTCAGGTTGCAGCCGGGTGACACGATTAAAGTTGAAGATGCGGTTTTGGCGCTGGTCACAAAATCGGCAAACGATGTGGCCGTTGTTCTGGCCGAAGCGATTGGTGGCACGGAAAGAAACTTTGCAAATATGATGACCTTGCGTGCCCGTCAATTAGGTATGCGCAATACGGTCTTTAAAAACGCATCAGGCCTGTTTCATCCGCAGCAGGTATCGACAGCGCGTGACATGGCAACATTGTCGATGGCGGTCATCGAAAACCATCCGCGCTATTACCATTATTTCAGCACAGAGAAATTCACCTTTGCCGGAAAGACCTATAAAAACCACAACAAGCTGATGCGGGTTTATAACGGCATGGACGGCATCAAGACGGGCTACGTGCATAAATCGGGCTTTAACCTTGCGGCCTCTGTTGAGCGTGATGGCCGCCGCTTGATCGGCATTGTTTTTGGCGGGCGCACCGCGAACAGCCGTAACGCGCATATGGCCGCGCTTTTGGACCGGGCCTTTGCCAAGGCCGCAAGGGGCGAAGGCCAGCGTATTGCCTCTGCCGCCACTGTTTTGCCGCAAAGAAAGCCGCGCTTTGATGCGATGGGGCTGGTGATGCGTGCGGCGGATGGCGACAGTAGCTATGCTGTTGAGGAAGGTGACGCGCCTGTGGCCGATACGCCGCGTCCGCGCGTGATCGGCCTTGATGGCCGGGGTGGTGTGGCAGAACGTTTTCGTCATGATGGCCAGAAAGTTGCCTCTGCCGCTGCAATGGGGCAGGGCTGGATGATTCAGGTGGGTGCGTTCGTCAGTGTCTCTGCCGGCCAGCGCGCCTTGATGAATGCGCAAAACCGCCTGCCGCAAATAGTTATTGCAGGCAAGCAGCCTGTGCTGGTGCCATTGGCAACGGATCGCGGCCCTGT
This sequence comes from Alphaproteobacteria bacterium, assembly GCA_028817795.1. Lineage (GTDB taxonomy): Bacteria > Pseudomonadota > Alphaproteobacteria > Micavibrionales > UBA2020 > JAPPOU01. The sequence goes on along the minus strand of JAPPOU010000026.1, from coordinate 7,471 downwards.
ATATAGGGCGCGGCTTGGCGGCTTTGATAAAGTGGGCGCAGAAAACGCCTGCAGGATTTTAAGAGGAAATTGCTTAATACTGTCCGCGCAATAATTTTGACGAAGGGGGCCGATGATGCCCGAAACGCCGCGCTTACAGACTGTTCGTATTTTTGTTCACGGCTTCGTGCAGGGTGTGGGATACCGCAGATGGCTGCAGGGCGAGGCGGAGACACGCGGCCTTTATGGTTGGGCGCGTAACTGCAGCGATGGCACGGTTGAGGCTATTTTGCATGGTGAAATGCGCACGGTAGATGATCTGGTGCGCGCCTGCCGTCACGGCCCGGCAATGGCGCGGGTCGACAAGGTTTTATCTGAACCGGCTGAATATGACGGTTTGGAAAGTTTCCGCATAGAAAAATCCATCTAGATGCCTTGCGTTTAAGTTCATTCAAGGTTCGTGTTCCCGCTTCAGGCGGGGACCCAGTGGCGCTTTGCGCCCATTTATAAATAAGCTGCCTGTCGGCTGCGCTGGACCCCTGCCTGCGCAGGGGCGCGTGACTCTTTTTGAGTGTAGAGTGTTTTAGAAGCTGAAATCATTTTTATAAACGGCTGTCTTTCGGGTAGTGGCCAGCCCCCTGACTGAAGCGGCGGCGGTGTGGACTTGTCTTGGTGGGATAACAGCCAAAGTTGTTGAGTGTGGACCTCAATTCTATATTATAAGTTTGATTTCATCCCGGAACGAGGATTGTCGATGAGGATTCTTTATGTTATTGCTTTATGCCTTTTACCTGCAACTGCCCTTGCTACGGAGGGCGAAACACCCTTTCGCGCCGATTCCGGCCTGACGAAGGCCGAAGCGCAACTGTCTGAAGGGAAATATATGCAGGCGATGGAAACGCTGTCGGGCGTTGTTAACCGCCGTCCGGGTGATGCGGATGCGCTGACCTATATCGGCTTTGCATGGCTGAAGATGGGTGATACGGATAAAGCGCAGAAATATATCGACCGCGCCCTGAAATATGATCCCAAGCATCTGGGCGCGAACAAGTACAAGGCGGATATCTTCCTGATGCAAGGAAAAACCGCGCAGGCGCATGAGCAGATGCAGGCTTTGCGCATGGTGTGTGGTGCAACAGACTGCGCAGAGATTCACGCGCTGCAGGGGCAGATGAACCGTGCCGTTCATTCCGGGGCTGGGGACAAGAATGAGCAGTGATGACACGCAATTCTTTGCCGCCGCGCCACTGAGCATGTCCGTAAAAGTCGTTTCGGGGCTGGGGAGCATTGTTATTCTGGGTGTCGCCATGATGCTGGTCGGCATGTCTGTTCTGGGGATTGCAAAGGCGCAGATGCCGGTGCAGGGCTTTTTATTGTGGGTGAGTATATTTCTTGTTGTCGGCTGGTTCTTTGCCCTTTTGTCCATTGTGCGCAGCTATACGCTGGTGGACGGCATGATTGCAGTGCATCGCGTTTTTTGGAGCAACCGTTTTTATCTGGGGACAGGCCGCACCGCCTTTCAAAAAAAGATGCCACGCTCATGGCGCTTGTTCGGAAATGGTGGTCTGTTTTCGGTATCGGGGTGTTTTTGGAACAGGGAAGCGGGGCACTACCGCGCGTTCATCACCGATCCATCGCGCATTGTCTGGGTGAATACAGGCGAGAGAATGATTGCGATATCGCCTGAAGACCCAGAAGCTTTTATGGCGGCGTTTAACGGGGCGGAAACTTAACCCGCCATCTTTTCAATGGTATTCGTCGTAGAAAATCCGTCTTCCATGTCGGCGCGGACGATGGTGCCGCCATAGCCCATGACAATGTCATAGCCCACGACTTCTTCCAGCTTGTACTGCCCGCCCTTCACCAGCACATCGGGGCGGATGGTTTTGAGAAGTTCTATGGGCGTGTCTTCTTCAAAGACAACGACCATATCGACCATTTCCAGCGCGGCCAGAATATCGGCGCGGGCCTTTTGGTCTTGTATGGGGCGCGTCGGCCCTTTGTAACGCTTGACCGAGGCATCGCTGTTGATAGCGACGACAAGACGGTCACAGGCAGCTTTGGCCTGCCGTATGGATGATAAATGCCCCGGATGCAAAAGATCGAACGTGCCGTTGGTGAAGCCGACTTTCAATCCGCGCCCGCGCCAGCGTTCGGCTTGCCTGCCAGCAGCGGCGGCAGTGACAATTTTACGCGTGCCTGCCTGCATGTCGAGCGCTTCAAAAAGCTCGTCCGGTGCAACGGTGGCTGTGCCGGGTTTGCCAACGGCAATGCCGGCTGCGATATTGGCAAGGCGTGCGGCATCATCTTGTTGTGCGTCTGCGGCAAGGGCGCTGGCAAAGGTGGCAATCACGGTATCGCCCGCGCCGGGTACGTCATAAACTT
>JAPPOU010000026.1:0-5097 GCA_028817795.1 Alphaproteobacteria bacterium | reverse complement strand
GACTGCGTGTGGCAGAGCACGGCGGTAATGCCGCCGGTGGCAATCACCTTCCTGGCGGCGGCGCGCACGTCGTCATCGGTTTTGGCAGTCATGCCGGTTGCGGCTTCCAGCTCTTTCCTGTTCGGGGTGATAACGGTTGCGCCGCGATAGCGTGCAAAGTTTTTCCCCTTGGGGTCGACGATCACGGGCTTGTTTGCGGCGCGGGCCAAACGGATTGTTTCTGTTACAATCCTGTCTGTCAAAAGGCCTTTTTTATAGTCAGACAAGATCACAACATCTGTCCGGTCAATATGCGCGGTGATTTGGGCGATAACCTGTTCTTCGATGTCTGCCGGAATGCTGTCGGCTTTTTCGCGGTCAACGCGCAACATTTGTTGGGCGCTGCAGACAAAGCGGCTTTTCACGGTTGTTGTCAGGCTGGGGGATTCGACCAGCTCTGTCGTGACGCCCCGGTCTTTTAGTTGTGTGTGTATATCGCGGCTGTCGCCATCCGCGCCTGTGGTAGCAATCAATGTCGCGTTCGCGCCCAGCGCAGCGATATTGGACACGACATTCCCTGCGCCGCCCGGCATATAAGACTCGCGCTCTACCAGCAAAACGGGGATGGGCGCTTCGGGGGAAATGCGTTCAATCGCGCCGTAAATAAAACGATCCAGCATCACATCGCCAATGCAAAGGACGCGGGCAGCGCCCAGGCGCGCCAATATTTCGGAAAACGAAGCTTTTTCAGTCATTTAACGTATTACCTCGCCGGAAAACGGCCATGAAAACTCCTTCTTGCTTACTATATTCCAGAAGCCATGCAAGAGGGTTTTTGACCTGATTTTCGATTTTTTCATAGTTTGTTAACTGTTATGAATAATAATGGGATTACGTACAAAGAAAGAGCCAATATGCCATGGGGGTGGCATATGGTTACGAAAAACGAGGGGTTTCAGGGGATATGCAACAACAGGATACGCAACGCCGTGATAATGCGGCACCTGTTTTAAAAGCCAGTTTCTTGCGCGCCGTGGGCAATGGCCTGCGCTGCCACAAGCTGGGATCATTGTTGATGGCCGGGGGGCTTATCACGCGGGAAGAGCTGGATACAGCGCTTGCCGAACATAAAGACACAGGCGAGCCGCTGGGCAAGGTTTTGATTCGGCGCGGCGCTGTGTCCGCCGTGCAAATATATCGTAAGCTGGCAGAACAATGGTGCCTGAAGGCATCGACAGCCGGGGTTGCGATGATGATGCAAGTGGCTGCGCCCAATGTCGCGCATGCGGATGACAGTAGCCTTGCACCGCGATTTCAGGTGGCGGCGGCGTCTGTTTCAACGCCGTCATGGATGCGGCCTGCGCAGCGGGAAAAAGCGCCGCGCTATCCGCAGATGATGGGCACCTATGAAGTCCGGTCCAGTGATTTAAGCGCGTTTACCAAGTGGACCAGCGTGATTTCACGGTTTGAAGAACAAATGAAAACGCGTTCCACCACGCCGCGCATTATGATGTGGAAGTCGCATTTGCAGTCGCTGCGTGGATCTGGCGCGCGCGCCCAGATCGAAGGCGTGAATGACTATATTAACAAGGTGCGTTACATAGAAGACCGCAATAACTGGAAAAAATCGGATTATTGGGCCACGCCTGTCGAGTTTTTCAGCCGTGGCGGTGATTGCGAGGATTTCGCCATTGCGAAATATGCATCGCTGCGCGCGCTGGGATATTCCGCTGAACAGATGCGCGTGATGATTGTGCAGGACAAGTGGAAAAACCAGCCGCATGCCGTATTGGTGGTATATACGGATGAAGGGACATTTATCTTGGACAACCAAAATAAAAAAGTTGTTTATTCAGACGATGTCGTGCGTTACCAGCCGATTTTCTCTATCAACAGCACGCATTGGTGGCTGCATAAATCTGCAAATAGCTGATTACCCAACCTTCGCTACGCGCAATACGTTCGTTGAGCCGATGGTGCCAAAGGGCACGCCTGCTGTAATCACCAGCCGTTCCCCGGCATCCGCAACGGCATGTTCCTGCGCGATACGGACGGCCTTGCTGACCATATCGTCAAAATTATCGACATCTTCCGTATGCACGGCATAAACGCCATAGGACAGTTGCAGCCTTCGTGCGGCGGCAAGGTTCTCCGTGAGGCATAAGATGGGCATGGGGGGCCTTTGCCGCGCGGTGCGTAGCGCCGTGGAGCCGGAGGTTGTGTAATTGACGATGGCGGCAGCGCTCAGTGTTGCGGCAACGTTGGATGCGGCGGTGGTAATCGCGTCAGATGATGTTTCCTTTTTGGTGATGGGGTGCTCTGCGTCCATGATCTTGCGGTACAGCTCGTCTTGTTCCACATCGGCAGCAATACGGCTCATGATAGAGACAGCTTCCACCGGGTATTCACCGGTGGCGGTTTCAGCCGACAGCATGACGGCATCTGCGCCGTCATAAATGGCTGTGGCCACGTCAGAGGCTTCCGCCCGTGTAGGGCGTGGCGCGGAAACCATCGATTCCAGCATCTGCGTTGCGATGATAACGGGCTTTCCTTTTTCGCGGCAGGCGCGCACAACGTGTTTTTGCATGCTCGGCACGTGTTCTGCCGGAATTTCAACACCCAGATCGCCACGGGCCAGCATGACGGCATCTGACATTTCCACCAGTTCTTCAAGGTGCTTGATGGCAGAAGGTTTTTCCAGTTTTACGATCACGCGCGCGCGGTCGCCGATCAGGGCGCGGGCTTCCTTGACGTCTTCTGGCCTTTGCACGAATGACAGGGCAATCCATTCAACGCCCATGTCCAGCGCGGCGGCAATGTCTTTTTTGTCTTTTTCCGTCAAAACAGAGCTGCGGAGAAGCGTGTTGGGCAGGTTCAGGCCCTTTCTGTCCATCAGTTTTTTTCCGGCAATCACGCCGGCTTCGACAAAGTCTTTGCCCTTTTTGGTAATACGCAGGTGCGCGCGCCCGTCATCGAATAAAAGGTCTGCGCCTTCCTCCAGCGCTTCGATGACTTCGGGGTGTGGCAGGTTCACGCGTTTTTCGTTGCCGGGTGCAGGGTCAAGATCAAAGCGGATATTCATGCCTTTTTTAAGATCGATAGACCCGTTTTCAAAAACGCCCAACCGCAGCTTTGGCCCTTGCATATCTGCAAAAATACCAATGGGGCGGTTTATCTCCTGTTCAGCGGCGCGGACGCGCTTGAGGGCCGTAGCGTGGTCTTCATGCGTGCCGTGGCTGAAATTCAGGCGTACGATATCAACGCCTGTGTCTAAAAGCGTGCGCACCATTTCAGGCGCAGAGGAGGCAGGGCCAAGCGTGGCGACGATTTTTGTTTTGCGGTTGCGCGAAAGCGGCATGCTGGAAAACCCTTTGGAAAATGCAGTGTAATAAGACACAAACACCCGCATGAATGCAATTGTTTCCGGGCCTGCACGGGTTTAAGGGGCCTGCGGAGAATCAATTCGCCGTATATTTTTACCGGCTGCAGGGCTGGTCAGGCGCATCTTTTGACATATATTTATTCATAAGAACCGTTTCCAACGCTATGAATTGTGGATAAACCAGAGAGAATCACCCTATGGGAATCCGGCTTTTAAAATTTTTGGAAGAGGTCTTTGCGCTTAAGCCTTGCGCCCGTTTATCTTTCTTCCTCGTCAAGAAAAAAGAGTGGCCGGGGTGAAAATTTTTTTGGCGTTGCGCAATAGACACAACCGCTACATGTGGTACTCTGGTGGACATGGGGCACAATGACTAGTGTTCGAGAAGAAGCGAACAAGAATAAAAAAAAGTATTTTGGGGAGGCATCACAGATGTTTGACGTCGCACAGCTTGCGAAGGGGGCGAAGGTTCAACTGGACCAAAGCCGGGATTCTAATTTAACAGAATTTGGCAAGGCAACCCTTCTTGACCGTTATTTGATGCCGGGCGAGTCCTTTCAGGACCTGTTTGCCCGCGTGGCCATGCATTTTTCAGATGATTCCGCGCATGCGCAGCGTCTTTATGACTATATTTCCAAATTGTGGTTCATGCCCGCAACGCCCGTTCTCTCGAACGGCGGGACGGAGCGCGGCCTGCCCATCTCGTGCTTTTTGAACGAAGCAGAGGACAGCCTTTCGGGCATTGTTGATTTGTGGAACGAAAACGTCTGGCTCGCCAGCCGTGGCGGGGGCATTGGCTCTTACTGGGGCAATCTGCGTGCCATTGGCGAACGGGTTGGCCGCGTTGGCAAGACATCGGGCATTATTCCCTTTATCCGCGTGATGGATAGCTTGACGCTGGCGATTTCACAAGGATCGCTACGCCGTGGCTCTGCTGCGTGCTACCTGCCGGTGCACCACCCGGAAATTGAAGAATTCATCGAACTGCGCCGCCCGACCGGCGGTGATCCGAACAGGAAGGCATTGAATCTGCACCACGGTAGCTTGATTACCGATGCCGTTATGCGTGCCGTTGATAACGATGAAGAATGGGCCTTGCTCTCGCCAAAAGACGGCAGCGTGATGAACCGCGTTTCGGCGCGTTCCCTGTGGATACGCATTTTGACGGCGCGGATTGAAACAGGTGAGCCATATTTGCTGTTCATCGATCATGTGAACCGCGCCATTCCTGAGCACCACAAGCTTGCGGGCCTGAACGTGAAAATGTCGAACCTGTGCAGTGAAATTACGTTGCCGACGGGTAAAGACCACCATGGGCAGGAACGCACCGCCGTATGCTGCCTGTCGTCCGTCAACCTTGAAAAGTTCGAGGAGTTTGAAGAGCACCCGACCTTTATCGAAGACATCATGCGCTTCCTTGACAACGTGTTGGAAGATTTCATCCGCCGCGCACCTGATAACATGATGCGCGCCAAATACGCCGCGATGCGTGAGCGTTCGGTAGGTCTGGGGGCGATGGGCTTTCATTCCTTCCTGCAATCGAAAATGATCCCGATAGAATCTGTGATGGCGAAAGTCTGGAACAAGCGCATGTTCCGCCATATCCGTATGCAGGCGGATGCGGCCTCCATCAAGCTGGCGCATGAACGCGCGCCGTGCCCCGATGCCAAGGAAGACGGCATCATGGAACTGTTTTCGAACAAGATCGCGATTGCGCCGACGGCGTCGAGCTCGATTAT
>JAPPOU010000132.1 GCA_028817795.1 Alphaproteobacteria bacterium | reverse complement strand
GAAGAGTGAATCACAAATTACAGGCGAGGGGAATCCTGAATGTCAACAGAACCTAGATCTTGTGGCGTCTCCCCCCATCTGTTTTTTGCCCCTGTATCTGCGCCAGCCTCAATAAGGACACGGGCGGTCTCGGTGACAAGGGTGTGGGCGCTATTGGCGATGTAGTGATCTGTTGCGTATATAAGCGCTGTTTTTCCGTCCTTGTCTTTCGCATTAATTTCGGCCCCTTTGTCGATAAGGACGTGAGCGATGTCGGCGCGGAGCACCAATGCTGCTGCCATGAGTGTTGTCTGGTGGCGCGTGTTTTTTTTATTGACGTCGGCATTGGCGGCGATGAGTGTGTGGAGGATATCTGTGTTTCCGTTTATGATGGCGTAAATTAATGCTGTCTGGCTACTTTTATCCTGCGTGTTGATCTTAGCCCCGGCCTTAACAAGAGCATGGGCGATATCGGTATGGCCAAAACCTGCGGCAATCATCAGCGCTGTTCTGCCGCTTTTATCCCGTACGTTGAGATCTGTATCGTCTTCGATCAGCCTGTAGCACAAGGCGGTATTGCAGTCGGCTTCACATTCCCGCAATGCCTCCCGCAGTCGGTGGCCCTTTTCCCGTGCCTGCTGTTTTCTTTTAAAGGCGTCGAACATTATAAATAACCCCATAGATACAGATGTAATGTTGCGGACCAGTGTAGGGCATTTTCGGCCCATTGTCAATAGTTATGTTAAATAATACCGTGCAGACTATACTAAATCATGCCGTTTAAAGGCAAAATTAATATATTTTATAGTACGATAGCTGGGGAATGGTATGCTGATGAAAAAGGGGAAGAAGATGACACGTCTGGTCTTGGTATTGTCGGTTTTGGTGGTTGCGGTCTGGGCTTTACCGACCAAGGCAGCGCAGCAGCAGTATTACCAGCACTACGGGACCGAGCAAAGAACGGTCCACCGTTCCGTGACGGGGCAGATTTTCTACCCCAAATGGGTTTTGAACGTGCCGGAACATTACGAATTTTTACCGCAGGTCTCAAACCATGACGCGCAGCATCGCCATCCCGCGCAGTGGGAAGGCAGGGACTGGGACCCTACGCTGTGGAGCCCTGGCTGGACGCCGGAGCAGGCGGTTGATAATTTTTTCCGTGCCCGAATTTTTAAAGCGCAATATATGGTGAAGGGCATGCCGGTTCTGGAGCTGGGGCCGAAGTTTTTCAGGCTGTCCGATCTGGACCGCCGCCGCACGCTGAAACTTTTGGCCGATACGACGGGCGTATTTGACAACGGGCACAAAGCCTTTATGCTGCGCGACTGGTATACAAAAGATATCGTGGGGAACTATACGCCCAAAGGTATGTTCCTGAATTAAGGCCCGATTTGCGGATTATTTCTCTATGTCCATGACACGCCGTTTCCGGTTGCGCTTGCGCATTGCTGTGTTTTTTTGCGTTTTGTTTTTAACGGCGCAGGGCAGCGCTTTTGCGCAGGGTATGTCTGTTGTGCGGGATGAGGAAATAGAGCAAATTCTGCGCGCTTTCGGCACGCCTGTGTTTTTTCAGGCTGGCGTATCCCCTGCCGCCGTGCGTTTTGTGCTGGTCGAGGATGATGCGCTCAACGCCTTTGTCGCAGGCGGGCAGAATATCTTTTTGCATACGGGGCTTTTGCTGAAATCGGAAAATGCGGCAGAGGTGGCGGGCGTGATTGCGCATGAAACGGGACATATCGCGCTGGGGCATTTGTTTCGCCTGCGTCATGAAATGGAAGATTTGACCGTGCAATCCATGCTGGCCAGTCTTTTGGGGATTGCGGTCGCAATTGGCGCGCGAGATGGCAAAGCCGGGGCGGCGGTCAGCAGCGCGGGGCAAAATCTTGCGATCAGGAAAGCCTTGCGCCACAGCCGCACGCAGGAATCTGCGGCCGATCAGGCAGGCATTCGTTTTTTAAAGGAGGCGCGTTTGCCGCTCTCTGGCTTCCTGAGCTTTATGAAGCAGCTTGAAAACCAGGAATTGCTGCCGGAAACGCAGCAATCTGCCTATGTACAAACACACCCACTCACAAGGGATAGGGTTGACGTTTTATCGCGGGCCGCTGAAAATGATACGGGCCACATGCCGCCATCATGGCCAGCGCGACATGCGCGCATGAAGGCCAAGCTTTTGGGCTATTTGTATCCGGATCGGGCGCTGGCGGATAAATCTGATACCAAAGATGCGCAATATGCGCATGCCATTGCGTGGTACAGGAAAGGCCATACGGCAAAGGCTGTCGCAGGCGTGGATGCCTTGCTTGAAAAAGAGCCGTCCAATCCTTATTTCCATGAGCTGAAAGCGCAAATATTGTTTGAAAGCGGCGATGTGCGCAGGGCCGTGCCATCTTATGCGCGGGCGGTGGAGTTGGCACCGGGGTCGGGGTTGATCCGCGCAGCTTACGGGCACGCACTTTTGGAAACGGCGGGAGAAGACAGGGGCCTTTTGCAAAAGGCCGTAACGCAATTGGAAAGAGCTGCAGGTGTCGAGCCGCAAATGGCGACATTGCACCATTTGTTGGCGATTGGTTACGGCAAGTTGAAAAAAGACGGTCTTTTCCGGCTGCATCTGGCGGAAAAATATGTTTTGGTCGGCAAGATGGATTTGGCGCGGGAAGAAGCGCAGCTGGCGCTGGCCGCGCTGCCCAAGGGAACGCCGGCGCGCCTTCGGGCCGAGGATATCCTTGATATCACCGTAAAAAAGTCTGAAAAATGAAAATAGGGATTGATTTTCGGCCAGCGCCCGCCCATTTTCATTTAAATAAGTGATTTTCAAAACAGTTGAGGGGAGAGGAAAAGTGCCTGTTACCGTTTTTAAGAAAGCTGCCATTTATGGCGTTGTCATCGCAGGTCTTGCTATTGCGGGGGCCTTGGCGTCCGGTTCCTTTATGGCGCGTGCTGCCGAAACCGTACCCGCACCTTTGACCAAGGCGGATGTTGAAAAGATTGTGCATGAATATATCTTGTCGAACCCCGATGTCATTATTAACGCAGTGCAGGATTACCAAACAAGTTATGCCCGCGAGCGCCGGGAAACAGCCCTGAAAGACAATCACAAAGACCTTTATAACGATGCGGGCACGCCCGTTCTGGGCAACCCGAATGGCGATGTCACGCTGGTGGAGTTTTCTGATTATAACTGCGGGTATTGTAAAAAGGTTTTCCCGATGATCGCGCAGCTTTTGGAAGAAGATAAAAACCTGCGCGTTCTTTTAAAAGAATTCCCCATTCTTGGCCCTACGTCGGAAACAGCATCGAAGTGGGCGCTGGCGGCACATAAGCAGGGCAAATATCTGGATTATCACCGCGCCTTGATGGATAACAACAAGCCGATTAACGATGATCTCTTGGCAGCGGTTGCGGCAGAGGTCGGCCTTGATGTGGATCAGGCCCGCCGCGATGTTGACAGTACGGATGTTATGATCCAGATCGAACGTAACCGTTCCCTTGCCATGAACATGGAATTGCGCGGCACGCCCGCCTTTATTATCGGGGATGAGGTTTTGCCGGGCGCTGTCGGTCTGGATGACATGAAAGAGATGATCGCCAAGGCTCGTGGTGGCGATAAAGAGAAAAAAGCAGAATAAAAACGTTTTCCACGTTTACGATCAACGCCGCCAGTGTTCTGGCGGCGTTAACGTTTGGCGGCATGTACGCGTAGAGAAGAATCAGATTTCCTGAATATATATTTATATTCAATGGGTTGGCCTCCCCCTGTCTGAAAACGGTGCCGGAAAAGAGTAAAAAACTGTCTTTTCACGGGCCTTGCGTTTACCTTTTATCAATATTTTTACGGAAAACAATGACCCGGCCAACCTGTTGTTTTATTGTCATAATTTTGTGGTTTCGGTAATATAATTACGATAATCTTCACACTTTCTTTACGATTTGGTCTAGACAGAGTTTCCGTATCATGCTTTACTATTAACATAAGGCATTAACAAAAAGTTAATCTTTCGGCAAATACACACACACTGGCTTGACCAGGATGATGACAAGGGAAGGGGATAAAACAAATGGCCAAGATACTGATCGTGGAAGACAACCAAACAACATTGGAATACCTGTATAAATCGCTGAAAAAAGACGGTCATGCCGTTATCAGCCAGGACAATTCGCTGGACGCATGGCGTGCAACGAATGCCGATGTGTTTGATATCATGATTATCGACGTGGCCATGCCGGGCATCGACGGCTTTGTGCTGGCGCAAAAAGCCCTGCAGGAAAACCCCTCCCTCGACATCATTTTCATCACGGGCTTTGCCGCCGTGGCCATGGATACATATGCAACACCGGCTTACGCCCCGTCGCCGGTCACAACGCGTCCGTTCCACCTAACGCAAATGGCGGCACGCATTCGTCACCTGATGGGGCATGGCGGTTTGCCGCAAACGGCGGAAACCGGGGACGGCACAGTGATTTACGCAGATTTTGCAAACAGTAAAAGCGAGCACCAGGCACAGTATTAATAATAAACATCGTGGATAAACCGCGGGAATATGCAGTTCCCCCCTGCAATTTTCTCCGTAGCCCCCTAGGCCCAGAGCAATCCCCCTGCTCTGGGTCCATTTTTTGGGGGGAGAGGGGCTTTTGAAGGGCTGGGCTTGCCAAGGACTGGGGGGTATGCTACATCATCCATTCCGGAAAGCCGGACCCTATGGACACATAGCTCAGCGGTAGAGCACTATCTTGACATGGTAGGGGTCACAGGTTCAATCCCTGTTGTGTCCACCACTTTTACCCTTTTATTTCTTTCAGTGCCGTTAAAAGCTGGTCCGTATCTTCGGCCATGCCGATGCTGATGCGCAGGGTTTCGGGAAGGCCATAGGCTCCCATCTGGCGGACAAAGACGCCACGCTCTTTTAAGGCCAGACGTATTTTTTCTGCCTCTGCCCCAAACTGCGCTAAAAGGAAATTTCCGGCAGAGGGATAGACCTGAAAGCCAAGCTGTTTTAGGCCTGTTGTCATCGTTTGTTTTTGTTCTTCCGTTAGCGCAATTGTTCTTTGCAAAAAATCATCATCGTCCAGTGCCGCGATGCCTGCGGCCTGCGCGGGCGCGGAAACATTGAACGGTCCGCGAATGCGGTTGAGGACGCTTGCAATCTCTTCAGGGAAATATCCCCAGCCAAGACGCAGCGCCGACAAGCCATAGATTTTTGAAAAGGTGCGCAGCATCACGACATTTTTGTGCGCATCCACCAGTGCTTGTCCGCTTTCATAAGCAGGGTCGGTCATAAACTCTGAATAGGCGGCATCAATTACGAACAAGACAGATGACGGCAGGCGTGATGCGAGCTTTTGCAAGGCGTTGCGGTCCAGCCAACTGCCTGTGGGGTTATTGGGGTTTGCTAAAAACAGTATTTTTGTGCGCTCTGTGACAGCCTCCAAAAGCGCATCCATATCTGCCGTCAGGTTTTGCTCCGGCACGGCTTTTGGTGTTGCGCCCATTTCCATGGCGGCGAGTTTATAGCGTAAAAAGCCGTGCGCGCTATAAACGATCTCATCGCCTGCACCGGCATAGGCGCGGGTTAAAAGGGCGATCAGCTCATCCGATCCCGCGCCGCAGACAATGCGGGCCGGGTCCATGCCGTATTTTTGGCCCAGCGCGGCGCGGAGGTCCGCCGCCATGCCATCAGGGTAGCGGTGCAGGTTTTTGGCTGCATCAATATAGGCCTTCATGGCCAGCGGTGACGGCCCCAGCGGATTTTCGTTGGACGCCAGCCGGGCCAGCCTTTGCGTTTCCGGCACGCGGCCCTCGCCGCCGATATAGGGGGTGATATCCATGATGCCGGGTTTGGGGGCGGGGTGGGCCATTGTCAAACATCTCCTTGCTAGGTCCTGACCCTAGACAGGATACGCAGGGAAGACAGCGTTGGAAAGGTAGCAAAGGGGGATTTGTAATCAGGCTTCGTATTTCGGCGTTTTACGCTGTGGCCGGAACGGGTCTTCGCTGATATTGCGGATCAGCGGCATAATCTCTTTTCCAAAGTCGGGGATGGGTACCTGTGTCGTAGGCACGATTTGAAGCTCCGGCAGCTCGTCAACGCGCGGCAATTTGGGGCTGTTACTGTTAAATTGAAAACGTGCCATAGGCTTTCCTTTTTTCACATGTATAAAATAATAATACATAGTTTTCCAAGTTTACGCAATAAAAAAACATCTTTCTGGCAGTGACGAGGCTACAGTATTGACATAATTTAATATTTTCGTATTCTGGATATGTTTTTTTAAGAAAGCCCCGATAACAGGGGGTATGGATGATGCAGGCAAAAAATTTAAAAGACAGGTTGAGTGATGGGGCGCGGCGTGTGTTGGCGGCAGATTGGCGTTGGCAGATGCGGCGTGCATGGTACCTGTCCTTTACCGCCCTGCCGGAAAGAGTGCTGTACGTCTGCCGGGCCGCGCAACACTGGTTCAAGCAAAATTTTTCAGGATTTGAGGGGCCGAATACGATTACACAGCCCCCGCCCCGCCCGCCGCGTATCCGTTTATCTCCCTTAACAAAAGCGCGGCTTGGCGTTGCAGGGACGGCGATGGTTTTTTCAGGAACGCTTGTGAGCGCAGCGGCGACATGCGGTGATCCTGAAAATGAAAACATGGCGGAGGTTGTACCTGATCCTGAAACGGTCCCTTTAAAGAGCGTGGATGATGAAGAGGTGCATTTTTCTATCTTTCACGTGCCCGATGAAGTCAATCGCCCTACGCCTGCGCGCAGACAGCAATCGCAAAAGCCCTCTGCCGCAGGCTGGCGGCAAATGCGTGATACGGCAACGCGGGTTTTTGCCCCTGCTGTTGCCGAAGAAGCGCCCGTAGAAAATATGCCGGATTTTTTCACGAAAAAAACGGTGCGGGAAATGGCCAATGCAAACCCGCGTTTGGCCCTCCGCTTTATCAATATGTGCGCGGATATGCCGCCGCATTTGCAAGGGCATGTGCAGGTGGCATCCGGGTATCGCAGTTATGCGCGGCAGGGCCAGTTGTTTGCACAGGCCGTGCGCAAATATGGCTCCCCCGCTGCGGCGCGCAAATGGGTGGCGCCGCCCGGCAAGTCAATGCATAACCATGGCCTTGCGTTTGACCTGCATTACAAAAGCGCGGCGGCGCGGCACTGGGTGCACCGTAATGCGCACCGTTATAAACTGCATTTCCGCATGAGCCATGAAAACTGGCATATCGAACCGGTAGAGGCCGCCCGGTCCCTGCCAAAGCTGTCTATTCCTGCGGCGGGGGATTAGGTGTGGCGCTGTCTTGCGTGTCCTGCGCTTCAGGTTCGGGTGATCCGAAATCAGCGCCGCCTGCTGTGGGCACCGATCCGCTGCGCTGGCGTTTCTTGGCTTCAGCCATCGCATCTTTATCGGGGTCGCGGTCAAGTTTGTCGCCTTTGATGACGATGGGAATTTCATCACCGCTTAATGTTTCGTATTCCAAAAGCGCCTTGGCAAGGGCGTGCAGTTCGTCTTTGTGATCTGTCAGCGTTTTCTGTGCGCTTTGATAGGCCTCTTCGACAATGCGTTTGACCTCGGTATCCACCTTGGCCTGTGTTGCGCCGGAAATGGATTTTCCCTGCCCCATGGAATAGCCCAAAAAGACTTCGTCGCGGCCTTCGCCATAGTGAATTGGCCCCATTTCATCTGATAAGCCCCATTCTGTCACCATGCGCCGTGCCATGTCGGTTGCCATCTTGATATCGCTGGAGGCGCCGGTGGTGACGCGATCGCGCCCAAAAATCATTTCCTCGGCAATGCGCCCGCCCATCGCGACGGCCAAATCGGCATGCAGTTTTTCGCGGGTGAGGGAATAGCGGTCTCCTTCCGGCAAGCGCATAACCATGCCACGGGCGCGGCCCCGTGGAATAATGGTGGCTTTGTGAATGGGGTCTGATGCTTTTTCGTGAAGCGCGACAATCGCGTGCCCCGCTTCGTGATAGGCGGTCAGCTTTTTTTCATCTTCGGTCATGGCCATGGAGCGGCGTTCCGCGCCCATCATCACTTTGTCCTTGGCATCTTCCAGCTCTTGCATGCCAACAACGCGTTTATCACGCCGTGCCGCCAGTAGTGCGGCTTCGTTGACAAGGTTGGCCATATCCGCGCCTGAAAAACCGGGCGTGCCGCGTGCGATAATGCGGGCATCAACGTCTTGCGCCAGCGGCACTTTGCGCATGTGGACCTTTAAAATTTGCTCGCGCCCTGCAACATCGGGGTTGGGCACGACTACTTGCCTGTCAAAACGGCCGGGGCGCAGCAGCGCGGGA
This sequence comes from Alphaproteobacteria bacterium, assembly GCA_028817795.1. Lineage (GTDB taxonomy): Bacteria > Pseudomonadota > Alphaproteobacteria > Micavibrionales > UBA2020 > JAPPOU01. The sequence goes on along the minus strand of JAPPOU010000132.1, from coordinate 1,315 downwards.
TCCAGCACGTCGGGGCGGTTGGTCGCGGCGATCAAGATTACGCCTTCGTTGGCTTCAAAGCCGTCCATTTCCACCAAAAGCTGGTTCAGCGTTTGCTCGCGTTCATCGTTCCCACCGCCAAGGCCTGCGCCACGGTGACGGCCGACAGCGTCAATCTCGTCAATAAAGATAATGCAGGGTGCGTTCTTTTTGCCTTGTTCAAACATATCGCGCACGCGGGAGGCGCCCACGCCCACAAACATCTCCACAAAGTCAGAGCCGGAGATTGTAAAAAATGGTACGCCCGCTTCGCCTGCAACAGAGCGTGCCAGCAGGGTTTTACCCGTCCCCGGCGGGCCGACCAACAGGCACCCCTTGGGGATTTTACCGCCAAGGCGCTGGAATTTGTGCGGGTCGCGCAAAAATTCGACAACCTCGACCAGTTCTTCCTTGGCTTCGTCAACACCGGCGACGTCTTCAAAGGTCACGCGCCCGCCTTTTTCGTTCAAAAGTTTTGCTTTTGATTTGCCAAAGCTCATGGCTTTGCCGCTGGAGCCTTGTATTTGTCGCATGATTAAAAAGATAATCAGCAGCATGGGAAGCCATGTAATCAAGGCGCTCCAGATCGAAGGTTGCCCGCTGCGGTCGGGTTCGGCCTGAATGCGGATGCCTTTTCCCTCCATGCGTGATACGACATCCGTTCCTTCGGGTACGTAAACGACAAAGGATTTGCCATCGGTAAAATTGCCTTTGATGCGTTCACCAGAAATGGTGATGTTGGAGATTTTTCCGCTGTCGGCATCGGCGATAAATTCGCTATAGGCCAGTGCCCCGTTTTTCTCCGCTGCGTTTTGGCTTTTTTCCAGCATGTTGACGGCACCGATCACCATCAGGCCGATCATGCACCAGATAAACAGGTTGCGCCCGAACTGGCCGCCTTCGTTATCATCATTGTTGTCGTTATTGTCGTTGTGATGCTGGCTCAAAACAGGCTCCCTTTTTTCTTTGAGGCTTACTAATATAGACATGGGGCGGGATTTCACAATTGGTATCCGCAGCCGGGCTTTTGCCGTTTTTTTATCAAAAATACGACGTCGCGGCGTGGTTTGCCGCCGTATAGGGGGAATTTATGATATATTTATCAATAATTTGACCAATCACCGCGTGGATGGTGATGCCTTTCTTGCATGTCTATGATATAATAGAAAAAGGTATCGAAATATCTGTTATTGGGTTTGGGAGTTTTGGGGCCGTGAAATCATCGTATCGCTTATTTGTTGTGGCGTCCTGCGCCTTTGTTTTGGGCATTGTGTGTGGCAATGGCTTTGAGTTTCAG
>JAPPOU010000058.1 GCA_028817795.1 Alphaproteobacteria bacterium | reverse complement strand
CTGGGCGGGCCGCATTTGCAGTGGATTGTGTCCCATGCCGTAAACCATGTGGCTGGTGGTGGCGCGTTGGAAGCGGGGGGCAAAAAAGCACCGTCTGCGCCAGAGGCTCAAAAGCAGACGCCGTCAAAAATTGACCCTGCAGCTATGAGCAAAAGTGAAATTGGTGCAGCCTTGATGGATAGTTTGCAGGGTAAAGGTGCCGCCTTTGGTGAGAGTACGCCCCGCCCCGCCGCAAAGCCCGGACAGGCATCGCAAGGGCATATTGACGCTATTCACCAGATTGCAGGGAAAGCCAAGCCCAAAGATTAAGCTTAGCCCTCAAGCCCTTCACAGAAAATGCCAGGAAAACAGCTATCTGAGCTACGGCCAAAGACAGTGCTGTGACGGAACGATTCCTCTGCCTTGAAGCAGATTTTCAATTCGCCATCGCCATTATCGGTAAGGTCAAGTCTTACATTCTGGCGTGAACATGCGGCGATAAGCTGTTTAAAACCTTTGGTCCGCTGAATGTCTTTGTGGGTGATACCATCAAGGTCGCGTGTGTCCAGTGTATGCTCGTTGAAGTCTGCGGCAAGAGATGGCAAACCCGTGCCCGATGCTTTTTGGGGCACAAGATTGGCAGCGCCACGGAACCAGTTATCAATGATTCCGGTGTTGATGAATTTCTTCAAAGGTTTTGGTAATGGGTCTACGATTGCAGCCACATGTATTCCCCTTGTTTATTTCTAACCCTGCTTTTATTTTATGTTAAAAGATGTGCCGGGGTCAAGGCTTTCGCGTGGGGTTGCTGTGACAAAGAAAAATGCTATGTTTTTATAGTTTAAAAACAGGAGCTTTGATGTCTTCAGCGAAAGTACAAGAAATAAGCGCGGATGTTGCAGCGCAGCGTAAAATGCGCCGCGAACGATTCCTTCATTCTCTCGATCTGCCGCCGGGGGTAGAGATGGAAGCGCTGCCGGCCGATGCATCGTTTCGATGTTACTATCGCTTGCACGGCACGGCGCGTCCGATGCTGATGATGGAAGATCCGCCGGATCGTCCCGATGTTGCGGGGCCTGTGATGGTAGAGCCCTTTACCAAGATTGCGCGTCACCTTTTGGAACTGGGCCTGCGTGCGCCGGAAATATATTTCCGCGCCTTTGAAGATGGGCTGCTGATTTTGGAAGATTTCGGCGGCAATACCTTTACCCGCTTGTTCGATAAAGGCACAGACCCGCGCCCTTTGTATGAACAGGCTGTGGATGTGCTGGTGCATTTGCACCGCCATCCAAAATGCAACGATATCGATTTGCCGCCTTATGATACGGAAGCCTTATTGAAAGAAGCCGCACTGATGGTGGATTGGTACCTGCCCATGCTGGCAAAACAGGACGTGCCTGATGATGTCAAACAGTCGTTCATGGATGTTTGGCGGGGTATTCTTGATGGGATACCTCAGGAGCAAAAAGTGGTTGTATTGCTGGATTACCATGTTGATAACCTGATGCGCGCGCCCGGCGGCACAGGGATTAAGGAGTGCGGGCTTTTAGACTTCCAGAACGCCGCGATCGGCCACCCTGCTTATGACCTGATGTCGCTTTTGGAAGATGCGCGCCGCGATATGCCGGATGATTTGCGCAAGCATTTGTTTGATCGCTATGTCGCGCAAGCGGGGAGTGGTTTTGATAAAGACTCGTTTGAACGCGGCTATCGTATTTTGGCAGCGCAGCGCCATGCGAAAGTATTGGGTATTTTTGTGCGCCTGCACCAGCGTGATAACAAAAGCAGGTATTTGCAGTTTCTTCCCCATGTGCACAAGCTTTTTACCAACGCTCTGGCCGCCCCAGAAATGGAGCCATTAAGAACGTGGTTTGGCGCGCACAAGGAATTGTGGACAGATGACAACAGTAGTGTGAAAGGATTGGGCTGATGAGCTTCATTGCAAAACGACTGGATAAAATTAAACCTTCGGCAACATTGGCGCTGGCCGCCAAGGCGCAGGAATTAAAGGCCGCAGGCAAGGACGTGATTGGCCTGTCCGTGGGAGAGCCTGATTTCAATACGCCCGATTTCATTTGCGATGCCGCCAAAAAGGCAATGGACGAAGGGAAAACAAGATACACCCCCGTTCCCGGCACGCCCGAACTGCGCAAGGCGATTTGTGAAAAGTTCAAGCGTGACAATAACCTTGATTACAAGCCGGAGCAGGTGATTGTCAGCTCTGGTGGCAAGCAGGTGTTGTATAACGCCTTTATGGCGACGGTGAACCCCGGTGATGAGGTTGTGATTGTGGCGCCTTACTGGTTGTCATACCCCGCCATGGTGAACTTGGCCGAGGGTACGCCTGTGATTGTGTCTGCCGGGCCGGACAGTGGGTTTAAGGTAACGCCGGAAGCGCTGGACAAAGCCATTACGCCGAAAACGAAATGGGTGCTTTTAAATTCGCCATCAAACCCGACGGGCGCGGCTTATACGGCGGATGAGCTGAAAGCATTGGGCGCTGTGCTGCTGAAACACCCGCATGTGCATATCTTGTCAGACGATATTTACGAGCATTTGGTCTACGATGATTTCAAGTTCACCACGATTGCCGAAGTGGCGCCCGAACTGTACGACCGCACACTGACCATGAACGGTGTTTCCAAGGGCTATGCCATGACAGGCTGGCGCATTGGTTTTGCGGCAGGTCCTGTTGAGCTGATTAAAGCCATGTCGAAAGTGCAGGGGCAGAGCACGTCCAACCCGTCATCCATCAGTCAGGCAGCGGCAGTGGCGGCACTGAATGGCGACCATGGGTTTTTGAATGACTGGCGTACGCAATTTCAGCGCCGGCGTGATCTTGTTGTCTCAATGCTCAATCAGGCAAAGGGCCTGAAATGCGCCGCGCCCGAAGGTGCGTTTTATGTGTTCGCGTCATGCGAAGGCGTGATTGGCAAGAAAACACCAAACGGAAAAGAAATCGCGAACGATACAGATTTTGCGACTTATCTTTTGGAAGACCACAACGTTGTGATTGTACAGGGTGTTGAATTCGGCCTCTCCCCCGCTTTCCGCGTGTCCTACGCACTGGACGAAGACACGTTGACCAAGGCGTGCGAGCGGATACAGGCGGCGTGTGCGGCGCTGGGGTAGTCTTGCAACAAAAAATTGAAGAACTTTGTGCACGCTATCATTTGCCTGCTCTGGCTGTGGCGGTTGCGCGCGGGGACGATAGTGACATCCATGTGACAGGCATTCGTAAAGCGGGGCATGATGTGCCGGTAACGGCAGATGATGTTTTTCATGGGGGATCATGCGGTAAATCTATAACAGCCATGCTGGCGCGTGCTTGTGCGCAGCCGGATGATGTTCTGGCCGATCTTTTGCCGGATATGGCGATGCATGATTTTTACAAATCCATGACGCTGTTCCAGCTTTTAACCCATAGCGCGGGGATGCCTGCAAATTATCCTGATCTTAACAAACTGCGGGATATGGAGGCAGCCATGTCCTTGCCGGACATACGATGGCAGATGATGTCTGAAACCTTGGCTCAACCACCTGAGGGTGGTACGCGGGGCGTTTTTCAGTACAGTAATTTGGGGTATATCCTGTTAGGCGTTTTGGTGGAAAAGAAAGCAGGGAATGCTTTTGAATCTTTGGTGCGGCAGCAGGTTTTCGAAAAAATGGGCATGTCATCTGCAGGTTTTGGTTGCGCGGCAAACGAAAACGCGGAGAAACCAAATCAGCCGTGGGGTCACATACATCATCAGGATCATAAACTGGAGCCTGTGTGGGGTGATAACCCTGCAGCTTATGCGCCTGCGGGCATGATTTATGCTGCGCTGCGGGACTGGCTTAAGTTTTTTCAGCACCTTTCAAAATATATCGCAACGCAGCATGAGGGTGCACCATTGATGGGCATAGGGCCTTCCGTGTACACTGCGCTGGGCCTTGCTTATAAAGATGGTATTTATAGCCATGATGGCAGCAATACGCTGAATTACATGCGTGTTCTTTTACGGCCTGAAGCAAGCTCTGTTTTTGTCATGGCCTGTAATGACGCCAGTGAAAACAGCGTTTCTGCGATAGATGAAATAACAGGGATATTTTTATGAAGTACGCAAAAGGCATAGAAAATATTTTTAATGACATGACCACATGGCGCCACCGGCTGCACAGGTTTGCGGAAACGGCGTTTCAGGAAAAAGAAACGTCTTTTTTCATCCGGGAAAAACTTTCAGATTTTGGTTTTGATGAAATACACACCATGGCCAAAACAGGTGTTGTGGGCGTCTTGCATGGCAAGAAAGGCGCTGGGGGCCGTTCTATTATGCTGCGCGCAGATATGGATGCCCTGCCGGTGCAGGAACAAACAGGTTTGCCCTATACCCCCGGTGTTCACCATGCCTGCGGTCATGATGGCCATATGGCGATGCTGTTGGGCGCTGCCAAAAGACTGGCGGATGAGCGCGATTTTGACGGTACGGTCTATTTTGTTTTTCAGCCTGCTGAAGAAGATATTGGCGGGGCGCAGGAAATGGTGAAGGAAGGGTTGTTTCAAAAGTTCCCGTGTGAGTCTGTTTACGGACTGCATAATGTGCCAAACCTGCCCTTGGGCATGTTCGCGACAGGCCCCGGCCCCATGTTGGCATCATCTGATGATTTTCATGTGACGCTGAAGGGGAAGGGCGGTCATACCGTGCAGGCAGGCAGGGCGACAGATTTGCATGGTGCCCTAGCAGAGGTGATTACCAACATAAAGCGGGTGGTGCGTGAAGAAGGGCGCTCTGATGATGAAGCGCTTGTCAATATTTGTGCTGTTTTCACAGATTCTACGGCAACAAATGTCACGCCGAATAAAATTACTTTTAATGGAAGCATTCGCAGTTTTGATCCGGACCTGCAGGAGCGTTTAAAAAAGAGGCTGCGGGATATCGTTGAGTCTGCCGCCAATAATGCGGGCGCAGAGGTGTTTCTGGACTTTAAAAATGGCTATCCTGCCGTTGTTAATACAAAGGCTGAAACAGATTTTGCCGTTGATGTTGCGCGTGATATTGCAGATGAAGGTTTCGTTGTAACGCCTGTTCCCCCCATATTGGGCGTAGAAGACTTTGCCGTTTACCTGCAGGAAAAGCCGGGAAATTTTATGGCCATGGGGTCTGGCACGGAAACAGGTGGCGGACCACATGATCTGCACACGGCGTGTTACGATTTTAACGATGCCGCATTGCCGGTGGGGGCAAGTTATTGGGTGAAATTGGTGCAAAAAGCATTGCCGTTGGGCACATTGCCTGATATTGCGCCGCCCGTCTCTCCTTTACGTCCGGATGCCCCGTAATTATTGCGCGAGAGACCAAACGCCGGCCCATATTTTATGGGGTACCTGCAAAGGTTCTTCCGGGCAGTTTTTCTTAAGAACGGCAGCAAATTCAGTATCGAACAATGCCACCGTTTCCGGCGGCAAGCTGCCCCCAATCCCGGCATAGGCGCGTATGCGACCGCGCCAGCCTTCGTGCGTATAGGGAACATTTTCGGTGTAAAGAAAAGATGCCTCTGGCACCCATCCGGGAAAAGTGAGGTCTTCAGGCTTTTGGGGGTAAAAACCCAACGGCCAGTCTTGCCCCGTATAATCAGGGTTGTATTTGCTGCGCAGCTTCCTCATTTCCATGACGGGTGGGCAGTCATGATCCCAGTCAAAATACGCGATAATGAGCTTGCCGTTTTCTTTAAGCAGGCGGCGGGCTTCCTTTAACACATCGTCTTGCGAAAACCAGTGCCAGCATTGCCCTGCTGTGATGATATCAAAAGATTCATCGGGAAGGCCTGTATCTTCGGCTTTGGCCGTGATGTATTTGATATGTGTGCCTGCTTTCTGATCCAGCAGTTGTGCGGCTTCCAAAAGGTCGGGTGCGGGGTCGAGGCCTGTGACATCGAATTCACGCAGAGCAAGACCGCGTGCAAGCGTTCCCGTTCCCGTACCGAGGTCGAGAACAGATCCGGATTGCCCTGTGAATGCGGGGGTCACTAATTTTTCAAAGAAACTGTCGGGAAACCCGGCGCGGTACGCAGCGTAATCTTTTGCCGTTTTGCCAAAGTCAACGGTTTGCGCGTGTGTCATGTCAGTACGCGGTGGTTCCAGAAATCACCATACTTATAGGGCAGCAAATCATCTGCCTTGACCTTGAAAATGTCATCTGTATTTGGCTCGCGTATAATGACAAAGGCATTGCGGGCATAGTCGGTGATAAATTCACGGCAACGCCCGCAAGGGGGTATGACTTTTGGCTCATGGCCGGGGTCATGATAAACGGCGACGATGGCTGTAATGCTTCGGTCTGTCTGCAGGTTGGCTTCCAGAATTGCAGAAGGCTCTGCGCATTGCGACAGGCTGCCGACATCGGCCGTGATATTACGGGCCGTGATAATATCGCCATTATCCAGCCGGACAGCGGCTGTGACCAAGGCGTGTGATTTCTCATCCCATAATTGCCGTACAGCGACTTTAGAGGCTTTAATCGCGGCGGCTACAAGGTCTTTGTCTTGATCTGTCAGGGATAGTCTTTTCATGCCGTCATTCTAAACGGCTTTGGGAAAAAAGGAAATAGTGTAAGGGTATCAGCCGGAATTGGCGGGTTGATGGGCTTTATTGCGTGTGAAATCGACGCGCAGGCACTCCGCTGTCTTAAACCCCGCCATCAGGGGAGAGGTGGGAAGGGTGGTAATTTCCGCGAAAATTTCCTTGAACCAGGCACCGGGATAAATATCAATTGCCTGCGTGTGGCGGAACATCACGCTAAAGGCGGCGACTTCTTCCAGAATATAGGCGATGGAGGTTTCAAGCGCTTTGTCACAGCAATGTCCGTTCTTGCGTCGTTCACAAAACTCGCGTGCTTTTTGCGTGATGGCGCTTTTCAGCCCGTCATGTGTGTTGAAAAGGATATCCAGTTCTTCTCGCGCCGCCGTGTAGTCCGTATGGGACGTCGTCCAGTCGTCCCATACGGTCACCACACGTTGCGGGAGGGTGAAAGCTTCCAGCGCTCTTGCGTTGTCACGTAGCCACTTACGGCCATTGATGTGTGCAACGTCATAGGCATCATCAAGGCTGATGCCCATATCGAGCGCGAGGTTGTATCTTTGTAATGTGTCCGACACCACCAAAGTGATGTTGCCGAACCGCGCGGCCGCCCATTCGGTCAGGGCAAATAGTTTTTCCCCTTCGTGTTTGGGGTTGCCGACGCTGATTTGCAGGCGGGCCGCATTATGTTTGTACCACAGGCTTTTGTCTTTGGCGCAAACCTTATATGCCCCCGTCTGCGCGGGAAACTGCATGTTCTTGGGCCTAGAAACGTTCATCTGCCGTACTTTCCTTCGGGGGGGATAGTTCATCCCACAATACATCAAAAATATTGCGCCATGTTTCTGACAGTTGGGCGTCTTTAAAGATAAGCGCCTTGCTGTTGTTGTCCGTGCAAATGGCGACTTTATCCCCGTAAACCAGAGAAACATAGTTTCTGAACTTTTTTGCGGGAATGTATTTATATTCTTTCAAGGGGCCCATCAGATATGTGTTCCCCTCTTTCACCAGTTGGCGCATGGCAATGCCGGCGTTGCGTATTTTGCGATAGCGGTTATTGACTGCGGGAGGGGATACGGCATCATCCGCGCATAGGATAAGAAGCTCTGCATCTTTTTTGTCCATCAGGCTGTAATACACATCATCCAAAAGGCGCATATACCAGCCTTCGCCTTCAATCGTTGTGACGGTATCTGTTTTCATTTCGACGCCGTGCATCGTGAAAACGACACCTTCCAGCTCCAGCGCTTGAATAATTTTATCTTGCGTTTCCCGGTGCGGGGTTGTCTTTCCGCTTTCGTAATGCGTGATAGAGATGTTTGATATCCCCGACCGTGCCGCCAGATCTTTCTGGCTCCAGTTAAGAAGGCCGCGTGCAGCGCGGATCTGGTTGACGTTTACTTTCACGGACTTTTCAAAAGCAGTTGTTGTGTTGAATGTGATTCCTGTTATACCAGCATGGCAAAGCTTATGCAAGATTATACTTAGCTTAAATTATTTTTTATTTTTGCCTTGAAATTTGGTATAATCTGTTGTATAAGTATATATATCTTAAAAATATTTAAACTTTTACACGCTGCGGCGGAGAGGAATATGGGGGAATATAATGGGATATCAACAAGTTAGCCTTAAGAAGGTCGATCAACCCGCTGTATCTGGTTTAAAGCCTTTTATTTCGTTTTATACGCAATCTGATGTGGTGAGTCGTCTGTGCGGCCAGAGTGTGCGTTTTGCACCTGTACGCCCCGCTGCGAATGACGAGCTTTATGATGAGCTGGAGCTGCGCTATGGCGGTGCTTTTGCGCAGTGGGTTGTAGATCGCCTGAACCGGGCTTGATTTTTTAAAAAAGCTTATATCTTCTTCCAAGGCTTTCGTTTGCTTGGTGCATGAAAGCTTCGTGAAATAATAACACTATAAATGAATCCGCCCGCAATCGTGCAGGTGAAATAACCAGTTATGATCCGCCACAGATAGATGTTCCCATGTTGCAGGTGGATACGACGGAGGGCTACAACTTTTGCCAGAGAATAGAAAAGGGGAGTGTATCTTTTGAAAGAGCATATAAAAGATATTCGGGATCAGTTGCGGCATGTTTATTGGATTGGTGGCGGCAGCGGCGCGGGGAAGTCAACAGTATCCCGCCACATAGCGGATAAGCATGGTTTGCAGGTTTATGCGACTGATGATGTGATGCCGGACCATGCAAAGCGCAGCACGCCGGAATCCTGCCCATTGTTGCACGCATTTATCTCAATGGACATGGATGAACGATGGCTGAGCCGCGCACCGCAGGAGATGTTGGAAACATTCCACTGGTTTCAGGGGGAGGGGTTTGACATGATTGTTGAGGACCTTTTGTCCTTGCCTGCGGATAAACCTGTCATTGCCGAGGGCTTCCGTCTGCTGCCGCATCTTGTAGCGCCCTTATTGGCCCGCCCAGAGAATGCTGTTTGGTTGCTTCCGGTGACAGAATTTCGTAAGGCTGTGTTTGCAGACCGCTGGGGAGAAGATGGCGGGTTTGTTGCGAAAACAAGTGATCGCGCACAAGCTTTGTGTAACCTTTTGGCGCGCGATGCCATGTTTACTGACCGTCTTCAAGAGGAAACGGCGCGTATAGGAATGACGGCAATTGAGGTTAATGGCGCGCTGACTGTGGAGGGGCTGGCAGGGCGGATCGAAAAACAATTCGAGTTGTAAAGTGTTACAGGGCTGTCGGGCAAGACAAGCGCGCCCACAGGCGGCTTTTGTCTTTCATGACAGATGTCAGTTTCATGGCCGCGACTTCGCAGCGGGCATCAAGGTGAAAGGTGTCATTCTCGCCACGTGCACGGCTATAGAGCTGCAGAGCGTGTAAATAGGTTTCTTCCTGCATGATAGAAACAGGCGGTTCTGCTGCAGCTTCTTGTTCCAGCATAAAGATGGCGCATACCTGTAAAAAGATGCGTGCATCCGGAGACAAGTCGTGCACGGCACCTGTTTCGTTCACGTCCAATATTTCCTGCCCCAGTGTGAGCAGTTTGGCATCCAGACGTGCATCCGGGATACGTGAAAAAAGAGCAGGTCCCGCAAGGCAGGCCGCAGCGGCCATGGAATGACAGGCCCCACCGTGCTCCATTATCATTTGCGCCATGCTGACAGCCGTTTGCAGATCCTCAACGCGATCATACCCCAGTTCAAAGGCGTGACGGCATATCTGCAGTTCTGGCAGACCTGTAGCTTGAAAATCCATGATTTGTGTCCGTTGCGTTGACTTAAATACCAGAATAACCTGAAAGTGTTAACAGGACGTTACCCCCTTAGAAAGGCAACGTAATCTTGTCCGTTGTGCCCAGTGTCCACAGAATGGCGACAACAATGGAATTGATACCCAAATGCAGTTTTAAAAGCACCACTTTCTCTTTGAAAATGGCCAGAAAGCTCAGTACCAAATAAACGGCAATGACGGGGAAGAGCCAGTCATAGCCAAAGTCTTTCACAAAGCGGTTGATGCCCGATACAACCAGAAAGATAAAGACGACCGCAACAGCCCCCAAAAGCGCATGCAGTGTCAGGCCGCCAATATTCTTGCGGTAGTGTTCAAGAAAAACTACCAGCGCGAAATTACCGCAGGCAAGGCCCAGAATGGCCAACATCGTCAGCGCGGCAGGCCAAACAAAATGGCGTGCTTCCATGATATAAACCGAGAGGCAGAATGTAGGCACGCAAACCAAAAGGCTGCTCAGCATTGATTTGAACAGTTGGTCTTTGCCGGCGTTTTGTAAGTGTCCGAACATGGCATCCCCTGCAAAAGAAAAAACTTCTACACTTACAGGATAGCAAACAAAGTTGAAGAAACCGCTAATGATTTCAATGATTTTTGCGTATTTTGGGCAAAATTTTAAGCGCTTTTTCTAATCGCTTTTTTTTCGTGTTTTATAAAGGGAATAGACAATGCCCCCTGTCAATAGCGCAATGGTCACGCCAAGGGAGAGGGAAGCGGGAACCTTTCCTGTCTCGGTAAAATCGGCCAGAAACACTTTGGCCCCGATAAAGACCAGTACCAGCGCCAGTGCTTTATCGAGATATTCAAACCGCGCAATAATGGCAGCTAGCGCGAAATAAAGGGACCGGAGCCCCAAAATGGCAAAGACGTTGCTGGTGTATACCACGTATTCATCTGTAGTAATGGCAAAGATAGCGGGCACGCTGTCGACGGCAAAGACAACGTCGATGCATTCAATGGATACCAGCGCCAGAAACAGCGGTGTGCACCACCATACCGTGCGGGCGGGGTCTTTGGCATGGGGGGCGCGGATAAAGAATTGATGCCCGTGGAGGTCTGGCGTGACGCGAAAGCGGGATTTAACGAACTTCAGGATCGGGTTGGATTCGATATCCTCTTTGGCTTCCTCTTGAAAGCGCAGCATCTTGAAACCGCTGTAAATCAAAAATGCCGCGAAGATATAGAGAATCCAATGGAATTCGCGGATCAGCGCTGCGCCGACGCCAATCATCAATCCGCGCATCAAAATCACGCCCAGAATGCCCCAGAACAAAACGCGGTGCTGGTATTTGCGTGGAATGTTGAAATAAGCAAAGACCAGCGACATGACGAATATGTTGTCCATCGACAGGCTTTTTTCGATGAGAAGGCCGGTCAGGTAATCGCTGCCCTGTGTCGCGCCTTGTTCAAACCATATCCACCCACCAAAGCATAAGGCGACGGCAAAGTAAAAACCCGTCATATAGAGGCTCTCACGAACTTCTATTTCCTTGTCTTCCTTGTGGAACAGGCCAAGATCAAGCGCGAGGAGGATAACGACGATGACGAAGAAGATAAGCCACATCCATGCGGGTTTATATAAAATCTCGCTCGTCAGAAAATCCATCTGCTCCTCCTTTGGATGCCAAAGGTAGCAAATCAGGCCGCCATTTTCACTAGAAAACGGTTATTTCCGCACCAGTTCATAGAGCGCAACCGCAGCGGCGTTGGAAACATTGATGCTGCCGATGGCCCCGCCCGTGGGCAGGCGGACAAGCGCATCACAGTTTTCAGAAACAAGGCGTCTGAGTCCGGGGCCTTCCGCGCCCAGCACGATGGCGGTACGGTCTGTTAGGGGATGTTCGGCCAGTGTTGCTTCGCCGCGTTCATCAAGACCAATGCAGAAAAATCCGGCCTCTTTCAATTGTTGCAGGGCGCGGCTCAGGTTCACCTCGCGCACAACGGGTACGTGTTCGGCAGCGCCGCTGGCGATTTTGGCCAGCGTACCTGTCATGTCGGGAGCATGAAGTTTTTGCACGACAACAGCTACCGCGCCAAAAGCAGAGGCTGAACGCAGGATAGCGCCGATGTTATGCGGGTCTGTCACCTGATCCATCACGACAATACACGCCTTTTCGTCAGCTTCATTGATAACATCTGTCAGGAAAACCTCTTCCAGTGCGGATGTATCAAGCAATAGCCCTTGGTGCACGGCATCGCGTGGTAAAAGGCGCTCGATATCTTCACGCTCAACGTGAATGACGTCGGGCATTTTATGTCCTGCTTCTTGTGCCTTCGTGAAGGCGTCTTCAATTTGTGAAAACCCGTTCTCTGTACACAAAAGACGCTTGTGCTTGCGACGGGGGTTTTGCAATGCCGCGCTGACGGCATGCGTGCCGAACAGGAACAGCGGGGAAGGCGCGCCATAGTTGGGCCTGTCGGATTTCAGTTTTTTTCCTGTTTCCGGCGATGCCTTATAGTCTCTATCACGTTCCCGGTCACGGTAGCCGCCACGCTCTGGCCTTTGGTCGCGGCGCGGCCTGAAGCTGTCACCGCGTGGCCCACGGGTATTGGGGCGTCTGTCGTCGCGATCTCTGCCACCAAATTTGCGGTCGCGGTCACCAAATTTACCATCTCTGGGTTTGCGGTCGCTATATGGGCGGTCATCTGATCTGCCGCGACCTCCGGATTTGCGGTCATTAAAGCCACGTCCGCCGCCGCCGTAAGGCTTAGCGCCAAAGGGCTTTTTCCCCGTTCTGTTTCTGGGGCCTGATGGTCTGTTCTGGTTTCTCATGGAGGTGGCTTTCTATTGTTGTGTTAAGGCGTTGGGGCCTTTTGCTTGTTCTTTGAGGCAGGGTGTACGGTTTTGTATGTATCGTTCGGCAAAACGCAGACGATATAAGTCTGGTCTTCTTTATCATCCTTTGTGGTTTCTATGGTATAGGCTGTATCAGATCCCAGCTTTGTACAGGCTGCGGGTGGCGCGTCCAGCGAGGTGGTGTCTTCTACCTTTACCCTATGCAGCGGCCCATCGGTAGTTTCCCGTACATGATAGGTGAAGTCATCTTCTTTTGTAAAGAGGCTGGCGGTTCCTTCGTATTGGGTACTGATGGCATGATTGCTAGCTCCCCGGCGCACATCCCCTGTGGATTTGATTCCATACATCATTCCACTATAAGCAGCAACGAAGATAGAAGCTTTCACGACAAACGCAGGTATGCGCGGCATACGCACACGGCCCGCAACATTTGAAAATGTGCGGCGTAGTTTGCTTTGTGACTCGTAGCTATTACCTGACACGTTGTGTTTGTCTCCTTTGGCGTTCGGCCCGCATGGGGGCAGAATCGCTGGCCTGCCGTTTTAAGCGCCAACAACGTACCATAAATATTTTACGGAAGATAGATTTATTTTAAGTCATTGAAAAACATATTCTTTTATGCAGCTACTGTTGTTTTCACAGACATTTCATAGGCTGTTTTCAGCCCCTGCAGCACCAGATCCGGGATGAGGATATCGAATATATTGTCATCGCGGAACATATGCGAAAAGCCACCGGTGCCGATCACGGTGGTAGGGGCACCCTTGAACTGTTCTTTCTTCAGGCCGCCGATAATCTCGCGCAATGCGCCGCGCTGGCCAAAGAAGAGACCCTTTTGAATGCTTTCACGTGTCGTTTTGCCAAGATAGGCTTTTTGCCGCTCGATATCGACTTCCATCAATTTTGCCGTATTTGATTTTAAGGACTCCATCGAAACGCGCATGCCGGGCAGGATCACGCCGCCCAGATATTCCGTGCCCTTGCCGATCGCGCAAAAGGTTGTGGCTGTGCCCATGTCGACAATAATCATGTTCTGCCCCGGAAAAGCCGTTGCCCCGCCAATGGCAGTGGCGATCCTGTCCGCGCCGACTTCTGCGGGGTTTTTATAGCGGATGTTCAGGCCGGTTTTCACGCCTGCCTGCAAAACAAAAACATCTGCGTGTTTAAAGTAAGAGTTGAGGGCGTGGTGCACGGTATAGTTTATGCCGGGCACGACAGAACATACGGCAACAGCCGTGATCTGCTGGTGTGTGACGCCGTTGGCCTGCAGGATATTGCGCAGGAAAATGCCAAACTGGTCCGATGTGCCCACCATGTTTGTGGCATGACGAAAGCGGATGTTCAGGTTTTCACCGTTAAAGACGCCCGCGAGGATATGGGTGTTTCCGACATCAAGACACAGCAGCATGTTTTTCTTCCTTGTTATAAGCGATATTGTCGATCAGCCTGACGTCTCCCAGCCACGCGGCGGCAAGGCGGCGGCCCCATTGTGTGGTGACATATTCCGTATCAAACCCCATGGCGTCAAGCTTTTGCTGCACCTGCTGGTCTGTCAGTGGGCTTTGCAGCAGTGTGTGCAGTTGCGCCGCCATGTCTTTTTGTACGGGTGTGAGGCGTGTATTGCGCGAGCTGCGCGCAAGCCCGCTTTCTTCGCGGACAGTGGGGCAGGGGATGATTTCGGAGGGGAGAAACAGCGCTGCGGCCATTTTTTTGATAAGCAGGTATTGCTGGTAATCTTTTTCCCCGAAATAGGCGCGGTCGGGTCGTACAAGGTTTAAGAGCTTTAAAACAATCGTTAGCATACCCGTGAAATGTCCCGGCCTGTGGATGCCCTCCAGCTCTTTGCTGATTTCGGTTTCAGATATGCGGATGGTGTAATCATCGGGGTACATATCTTTTGCATCCGGGTGGAAAAGATAGTCAATGCCTTCTTTTTCCAGCAGGGCGGCATCTTCTTCCAAAACGCGCCTGTACTGTTCGTAATCCGATGGCTGGTTGAACTGCGTCGGGTTCACGAAAATGCTGGCAATGGCAATATCGTTTTCCGCGCGCATGCGGCGGACCAATGCCAGATGCCCTTCATGCAAATGCCCCATGGTGGGCACAAAACCAATGCTGCCGCGCATTCCTGCGCGCAGGTCACGCCACGCTGCGATGCCAGAAACAATTTTCATCTGCGGGGAATGCTCCTTTCTGCACGTCATCAACATAGTCATTTAATGCCTTGGTAAAAATCTCCGCACCATTGGTATAACGGCGGACGAATTTGGGCTGGAATTCCGTGTTGAGGCCCAGCATATCCTGCCAGACCAGAACCTGCCCATCTGTGCCGCGCCCGGCGCCAATGCCGATGGTAGCAATACCGGCGGCCTTTGTGATTTCTTCTGCAAGGCTGGCGGGCACGCATTCCATTACAAGCGCAAAGCACCCGGCTTCTTCCAGTGCCCTTGCTTCTTCTTTCAGGCGGGCGGCGCATTCCTTGCTCTTGCCTTGTACTTTATAACCACCAATTTGGTGCACAAATTGTGGCGTCAGGCCGATATGCCCCATCACCGGAATGCCGGATTGCACTAGATGCGTCACCAGTTCCGTATTGCCCGCAGCGCCTTCCAGCTTGACAGCCTGCGCCCCCGCCTGCATCAACGCGCCCGCGACAGCAATGCTTTCGGAAAGGGATTTGCGGTAGGACAAAAACGGCATGTCGCCCACAATAAACGTCTCTGGCGCGCCGCGTTTGACGGCAGCAGTGTGCAGCGCCATCATATCGGGCACGGCCATTACGGTGCTGTCATGTCCGTGCATTGTCATGGCCAGGCTGTCGCCCACCAGAATGCAGTCGACATCTGATTGACTGACAATGCAGGCGCTAGTGTAATCGTAACAGGTGACCATACTGATTTTCTGGCCCTTACGCTTCATTTTTGAAAAGTCACAGACAGATTTCATGGTTTTTCATGCTCCTCTTTGTAAACGGTGACAAAAGCTTCGTATATGCGGCGGTAGGGATCATCCGCCAAACCTTCCAGATTTTTCGCGATTGTTTTTTCATCGCCCCGCGCCAGCGGCCCTGTCAGTGCGTTAACATGGTCGCGCAGCAGATTTTCAGTTTGCTGTTGCAAAAAAGGATGCCCCGTTTCCGGCGGCATCCCGAATTCATGTTCAAGTACGCTGAAAAAGCGCTGCCACAAGATACAGCTATAGTTCGCCGCCATCACGCACATAGCGTGGTAGCGTCCTTTTTGTGCGCGAGGCAGGTATGTGTGCGGGTTGGAAAAACCAGGCAGTAGTGTGGAAAAATCCGGCGCGTCATCATCCACGACAAAGGGAATGGTTTTGTATTTTTCCAGCGTATAAAGATCTGGCCCGAACGTCATTAGGGGGTGCGCACCATAGGCGGCATCTGTCGACAACGCGCCGGAGAAATGCACTTTCATCACATCTGCATCCCCCAGCAGCGCTGCCACATCCGCGATGGCGCCGTCACTCACCAGCAACAGGGTATGGGTCGCATTTTGCGCAAGGCCGCGCAATGCAGCCGCATCCATGCCGCGATGCCAGTGTGAATGTGCAATGTCTGAAAGGGAAAAATAACGCAAAACATGCCGCGCAACGCGGCCATTGCCGATGACTAAATAGTGAGGTACTTGTCCCATAGATCAAGTCCTTAAAAGCCGGAAACCCGGTGCAAAATGTTGTCCCATGCCCGCTTTTTTTAAGAGTCGGGCTGATGGCAAAATGCTAGGCCTCCGCCCGTGCCGCGTCAAGTAAAATAGCATCTATTTGAAAAATAACAGTTTTTTTGCCTGATAAGCTATTCTGCGAAAAGCGGGGCGAAGGGGTGGAAATCTGTCGCTATTTATGAGATATAGTATCACTCCAGCGCTGGCGCTATTTGTGCGCCGGCCCGTGGTGGGATGGCCGAGTGGTTAATGGCAGCAGACTGTAAATCTGCCCTCTTTTGAGTACGTAGGTTCAAATCCTACTCCCACCACCATTTATCTCTCTAGGATTTCTCCAAAATCTTATCCACAACACGCTCAAGTGGGGCAGTTGCATCAATGAGAATACCATTCTTTGGGATATCTTCTTTTGTAGCGTGTAGCCGCATAACGAGATCGCGGTCGCCGTTTAATGCGTGATGGCCACGCCGCCGCAGTTCGTGGCAAACCGATGTTTTACCAGTACCGGAAATGCCTTTGATCAGATAGTTTTTAATACCCATTCCGCTTACCCACCGGGTGGTTTCGGCCCGCCAACAGCTTTGTGAAACGATTTGCGTGGTGTTTGCGCGGTAATCATCTCTGGTATTTTTTGGTAGACGGATACAACAGATTGCTGAAAGCGTTTTTCCCAGTCGCTGCCGTTAATAACCGCATAGGGCAGGTTGTTTTTGTCCAGCTCTGCTTTCCACCAGTCGAACATGGCAATGCGGTCTTCCAGTTTGGGTGCCGGGTGGCGGGGGTCGGCCGTGAAGTCGCTTTCTACGCCGCGCGGGTCGAGCAGCAAATATAAATCATACTTCCGTTCTTCCGCTGCTTGTGAAATCCATTTCGGGCATTCGCCAAAATTGTGATTTGACCAGTATTCCATGGTGCGCAGTTCCGTATCGCAGAACATGATACGGTTGGCTTGGCGTGCAAGGGATTCCTCACTCGCGATCTGGCCGCGTGCGGCCGTATGTATATCGCGAAGGGTTTGCTGTGACCGGTCAAAACCCGGCATATTCGCATTGAAATCATTCGCCATGTCGTTCGCGTATTCCGCAACGCTGGTTGTCTCAAAGTGCGCGGCAAGATCTTTGGCCAATGTACTTTTCCCCGTGCAGTCAGGGCCAACCAGTGCAACACGTTTTAAGAAATAAGGGCGAATAACAGGGTGCAGGTGATCCCAGTGCAACAGCGGATTTTCACGCATGTCCGTACCGGAAATGCGGACCAGATCGCGCTTTACATCGACGGGAATAAATTTTGTGTGCAGTGAATCCGCAACTTTATACCCGTAGTCTTCAGATGCGAAAAGAGCATCGAATTTTTCACCTGGGCAGTGGCGGTGGATGCTGTCGCGCCATGTGTCGAAAAAGGCAAGGTCATCAGGGCCTTTGGGTTCCTGCTGGATGGGAATATAGTGATGCACGACATTGGCATCGGGAAACAGTTCCTTCATCCATTTATACCGTTGCTCGCCCGGTATGGGTTCATCGGGCAAGGAGCAGACGATAATCGTCAGCTTGCGGCAGGATTGCTTGGCGAAGTTGATAAAATACAGGTGCCCGTTTGTGGGCGGCATGAATTTGCCAAAGACAAGGCCATGGCCGACAAATTCGCCCTCTATGCCTTCGATGATACTGGGATCTTTGCCGATCATGTGCTTCCCGTTTTTTTCGCCGCCTGATTGCATGGTATTATAATTTCCTTAATGTTGCGTTAACCATATGGACGGCTTTTTCAAATTTTTCTTCCCAGTTACCTGAAATTAAAGTGTATTTTGTATCATGCCGTTCCAGTTCATCACGGCACTTTGCCAAGAAAGAGGCGCGTTCATCAGGCAGGAAGCGGTGCGTGTCGTCGACCCACGGCGCATCCACATCCATCAGGAGGTAGAGGTCATAGCTTTGCGCCTCTGCCGCGTCGCGTATCCATTGCGGGCAGTCTTTAAACAGCCAGTCGCTCCAGATTGTTGTGGTTATCAGGTCTGTATCGCAGAACAGAACGTTATGCGCGTGGCGGAGCGCTTCCTTTTCGTTGCGGATTTGCCCCTGTGCGATGTTGGGAATATCGGCCAGTGATATATCACCGTCATTTGCAAAAATAACTTCTCTTGCGTATTCGGGCACAAAGGCGGTTTTGTAATGCACGGCCAGTTTTTCTGCCAGTGTTGATTTCCCGGTGGATTCAGGGCCAAAGATGCAGATTTTTACGGGCTTTTTTTCATCCTTGAAAACAAAATCCATGTAGAGATCAATAAGGGTGTCTGATGCGGGCGGGCAGTGCAGGTTTGTGTTTTTCAGTGCGGCGTCTGTATTTTTTGTGTCAAAAACAACATTTGTCGCTTGGAATAAATCCATGACCCTGTTTTGCGCAAAACTTTCCGGCTGGCAGCGGCAAAGTGACAGGTGTGCCGCGGTTTCTTCGACTTTGGCGGATATATTTTCTGCAACATTTTTCCAGCGGTCCGTCGGCAGTCTTTTGATTACACCGCATTTTCTTTCTATAGCGGCCAAAAGCTGGCCTAGTGACAGGCTTTTAGGGTTGGCGATGTGGTAAATATCCTGCGTGCCGTGTAGAGATATATGCGCCATGGCGGCGGCGGCATAATCAATGGGGGTGACATCAACATGCAAAAGATCATCAAATCCGGATGGCGCGGTGCAAAGGGATGATATGCCCTTTGCAAACATCGCTAGAAAATCCGTATCCGCACAGGTTCCGGTTTTGGTGTCTCCTGTAATCAGGCCAAAGCGATAATGGCGGATATCACATACATCTTTTGGAACCTGCAGCAGCATCCATTCCGCCGCCCATTTTGTCTGGGCATAGCCGCCGTATACGGTCTGTGTGTTTTCAAGGCGGTCTGTTTCCAGTAATTGGCCTTCGTTCTGGTCTGTCGCCACAAAAACGGAGAGGGTGGAGGCATGGTGCAGCGTTTTTTTGTTCCCTTCACAGCAAAACCGTAACACTTCCTGCGTGGCGGTAATATTCGATGCACGTAAATCCTGATAGGGGAGCACCATGTTGACTGTGGCGGCGCAATGGTAAACGGCATCAATGTCTTGCGCGAGTTGATGCCATATGTCTTGCGTAAGGCCGAAATGCGGGTGTGCAAGATCACCGTGTATTGCTGTGATGCGTGAAAGGTGTGTGGGCGATATTTCAGGCAGAAACCGTAAAAGTGACTTTTTTATTCGCTCCATCGCTGCGGCGTTATCGGTAGCGCGGACAATGCAGTGGATATGCGCATCTGTTCTTTCCAGCAATTCATGCAATAATCTGCCGCCCAGAAATCCGGCCGCGCCTGTTATTAATATATGTTTTGGTGGTATGTTGGGCGGCGTGGTGCGGTTTTGCGCGGTTTTAAAAAGGTTTTGCCAGTCGCTATCAAAGGCGACATCGTTTTTCAGCCATGTGGTGGATACCGCATCGGCCTGTTTTTCCGCATTTTGCGTGATTTTTTGTATGGTGCGGTTTGTCGCCAGTGTTGCAGCGGTCAGGGGCAGGCCTTGCCGTTCCGCATCCAGTGTCATGCGGATGATATCAAGGGAATCGCCGCCAATCGCGAAAAAATCATCTGTAATGCCGAAATCATCGTGCTTTAAGATATCACGCCATATATCCCAAAGTTTTTGTTCGTTTTCTGTCTGCGGTGGTATGTGGTTTTTTTTCGTGTGTTGAACGGGAAGTTTTGCAAGTGCTGCGGTATCTGTTTTTCCCGTCGGTGTTAGCGGCCATGTATCAGGGAATATAAAATCCTGCGGTATCATCCATGTAGGTAGGGATTTTTTAAGGTGTGCCGCAATGCCGGAAACGAGGAGGGGTTCTTTCACAGACAGAAAAGCGACAAGACGCTCGCTCCGTTTTATAACGGCTGCTTTTTGGAGGGCTGGGTGTGCGTGCAGGCAAGCTTCAATTTCATCCGGTTCTACAAGCTGCCCGCGCAGTTTAAACTGCCTGTCAATGCGGCCCAGAAACGCGATGCCGCCGCAGTCAAGGCGACGTACCTTGTCTCCGGTTCTATAAGCACGCTGTCCTTTATGCTGGATAAACTTTGAATCGGTGAGTTTCGTATCGTTCAGGTATCCCCGCGCAAGGCAGTCACCGCTGATATAAAGCTCTCCGTCATCTGATATATCGTATATAACGCCGGGCAGGGGATCACCTATAAGCGGCGTATCCCACGTTTCGGCATCACATTGGCATAGGCTGGTACAGACTGTAGCCTCCGTTGGCCCGTAAACATTGATGATACGAAACTTTTCAGCCCACTGGCGTACGGTTTCAGGCGGGCAGGCTTCACCGCCGATGATAATGGTTTCAAGACTGTCCGGCATGTCCTTGAGGGAAAAGGCCTTGAGCAACGAAGGCGGCACATCCATATGCGTGATGCGCTGTTCGTGCAGGCCCTTTATCAATTGTGCGCCATTCCGCACCATTTCCTGGGAGGGGATGACCAGCGTTGCGCCTGAAAGCAGCGCTGTGCCGATATCGGAAATGGCGGCATCAAACAGGATGGAGAGATAAAACAGGGCACGGTTGCCGGGATTCAGGTTAAAAGATTTTATCTGCGCTTCCATGAAACGTACAATACCGCGATGCTCAATCATCACGCCTTTGGGGGCGCCGGTGGAGCCGGAGGTATATATAATGTACGCCAGTATATCCTTGGAAAGTGTGGCGGGAGGCGTATTGTCGTGACTTTGTATTTTTTCAAGATCATAAGACGTAAGTGTGTGCCGTATATCAGCGTGTTTCATGATATGGTCACGCCTTTGCTGTGGCAGGGAAGGCGGTAGTGGTACAAATGCTGCACCTGCGTGCCAGCAACCCAGCATGGCGGTGATGTAATCTGCTGATTTTTCCATTTCCAGTGCAACGGGTGTTTCCGGTCCTGCGCCCTGTCCCCGCAGATGTGCGCCGATTTGGCCAGCGCGTTCTGCAAGCGTGGCGTATGTTATGTGCTTATCGCCATCTTCTATGGCTATTGCTTCAGGATATTGCGCAACGATATCTGAAAACTTTTCCCAAAAAGAGATCATGCTGCCGTCCTTTCCGGCATGATGTAGTCGTGCAAGGCATCGGGAGTGGAATCGTTATCCACATTTGGCGCGCCTTTTCCATTTTTGTGATCCTCAAGGTGAACCGTGCGGAAATCAAGGCTAAAGCGGCACAGGTTGGTTTCGTTGGGGTTGGTGCCGTGTAAATGCGCGGATGAGAAAAGAATAATATCACCCACATTGCAGGAAAAAGATGTTCTTTCTGTTTTTGGCGGGCAGTTCAGGGCATAGGGGTATGGAACATCGCCTTGTCCACGCGTGTTTTGCCAGCCGACTGTTTGCATCCAGTCATTATAATCAAAAAGGTCGGAATCGTTTTTGACAGGTTTTTCAAAGTGCTCTGGATAAAATGAAAATGCACGATCTTCCGGTACATCGTGCAGCGCAATCCACCAGTTTATCTGGCATTGCGGGTTGGCATACCATGTATCGCGGTGCACGGAGTAAGAACGTTTGAGGGATGAGTTGTTGTGCCCCTTGGGCATAACGGCACGTACGCGCATTACATCGAAGGTATTGTCAGATGGTAAGAATCCTGCGCTTTCTATCATTGATCGCACAAGGGATTGTGCCATTTTATCTTCTATAATGGCATTGCGTATTTTGCGCATCGTATCCAGCAGTTCTTTTTCTGTCATGCGCGTATGTGCTGTTTCAGTAGGGTTTCCCATGCTGGCGGCAAGGTGCTTGTTGGCATAGGCTACGGCTTTCAAACTTTCTGGCGTGGCAGGAATGCGGAAGATTTCTCCCGCATAAAGCGCATGGCGCAGGTCGGTGTTGTCCTTCGGCATATTGTTTGAAAATGGGGTCACGCCTTTTTCCTTGCCACAACAATGCAGCGCGGGCTGTCCTGGTTCGCTGGCTCTCCCGCGGTGCTGCCGTAAAATGAAATGTCTGTAAACCCACAGTCTGCGAACAGGCGTGACAGGTCGTCTTGCGTATATACCTTTGCGCCGCCGCCTTGTTTTTCGACTGTTTTGCCATCGTTGCCTTTGTATATCCATTTTTTAACAATCATGTTTTGCGCTCTGTCAAAGTAGGATTCCCAGACGATGGTACATGTTGGCTTCTTGATTTCGCTGAAACTGATATCGCCATTGGTGAACGATTTCAGCCGCTGTGGCGCGTTCATATAATCCAGCGTAAACCATGCACCGTCTTTCAAAGATTCGTAAACACGCTTTAGCATCAGGGCGTTTTGCGCATCATCCGGCGAATAACCAAAGCTGGTCCACCAGTTTGCGGCGGCATCGCAAGGCGCAGGCGTGGTGTAGGTATAGGCATCATGTGCAGAAAATGTGCATTTGTCCGCGCCATGCGCGCCATCGCGTTCTGCCCGTGCGGCATATGATGGGATCAGGTCGATGCCATGTGCATGGTATCCCTTTTCTGCCAGAGCAATAGACAGGCTGCCAACGCCGCAGCATTGGTCAAATACGGTGTCACCGGGATTAAGGTGTAGTTTTTCTTCAAGGAAAGCTACAGCTTCATCCAGTTCTTTTTTGTCATCGCGGACAAGGTGGTGCTCCGCAAAAAGGTCGTCAAAAAAATCTGCGCACCAGTTTTCTTTTTCCGTCATAGCCCAATCCTTTCCTGTAGAATAGAGGTTGTCAGCATCATCATCAGCACAGGTTCCTGCGCGGCCCGATCTGTGTCGGGCAGGCCGGAAAAACTGTCGAGCAGGTTTGTGGCCTTGTTGCTATCGTAGAACGGGATACTTTTGAAATTCTGGCTGGCAACGGTATCGCGCACGAATGACATCAGCGCGGTATCGGAAAAACGACTGACCGGAGGCGCCATAAAGGGGTGCTTTTGCCGGGTATAGACCGTTTGTGTCAAATAAGGCTTTGCCGCTTCGCGCAGAATGTACTTCTCTATGCCATCCTTGATTTTCAGGTTCATGGGCAGCGACCTGCAAAATGCAAAAAAGTGGTGGTCAAGGAAAGGTAGCCGCCCCTCTATGGATTGCGCCATTTCCATGCCGTCGCCCAGTGTGCGCAGAATGTAATTGGCCAGCGCGGTTTTTGTCCAAAGCCATGAAGACTGGTTGACGGGGTGGCGTGCCGCGAGCTGTTCCGTAACAGGGCTTTCTTGCATAAAATCGGCATAGCAGTCATTGGCGGTAAAGCGCGTCATATAGTCATCTGATAATACATTGCGCATCCGCAGCCCCATGGAGGCCTTGGCTTCTAAAAAGGCAGGGGTAAAGCCCAGCGCTTTCGTGACGGCACTTGTGGAAAGCCCCTTGCCGTGCGCAAGCTGAACACCTGCGGAAACAGTATTGCTGCTTTGCAAATCTGAAAGGTCCCCGCCGTTCATGCGGAACAGGTCGGCCCTGAGATGTGGATATCCTGCGAGTGCCTCATCCGCGCCTTCGCCGGTCAAGGCGACTTTGTAGCCAGCTGCACATATGGCCTTATTGAGAAGGTATTTCGCGGTCAGGTGGCCATTAATGGCCAGCCCCTCGCCATGCCAGACGGCATTGGGCATTTCACGGACAATATCCTCCTGCGTGACTTTGACCGGGTGGAAGTCTGCATCCAGATATTTTGCTGTTTCTTCGGCAATAGTGAATTCATCGTAGCCTTCTTGGGTAAAACTGACCGTGAAAGCGGGAATCTTTTTTCCTGCCAGGTGGGTAGCGGCGCCAAGCGCAGCGCTGGAATCAAGCCCGCCGCTGAGGTGAAAGCATACAGGCACATCGGCTTTCAAACGCAGGCGCACAGATTCTTCAAAAACAGTGCGGAAGGCTTCTATGGCTTCACTTTCATTTTTGAAGGTGCTTGTGTCTTTTTCTTCAGGGTAATCCAGATCCCAGTATTTAAAGGTTTTGACGTTGTTTTCATCTGCTAAAAGCGCATGGCCGGGCTTGAGCTGGAAGATATCCTTAAACAGCGTGCGGTCTTGCGGTGTATACTGCAGGCTGGCGGCATGGAAAAATGCATATTCATCCCATGCTGCGGGAATGCCCATAGCAAACAGCGCCTTGGCTTCAGATGCCAGAAACAGGCCGTTATCGTTCCGTGTATAGCACAGTGGCTTGATGCCAAAGCGGTCGCGGGCGGCAAAAAGCCTGCACTTTCTTTCATCCCAGAGAACAAAAGCAAATTCGCCACGCAGATATTGCAGGCAGTCCGTACCGTATTCTGCGTATAAAGCCAGAAGGATTTCGCTGTCAGACTGCGTTTTAAAAACGTGTCCCTTGCTTTTCAGGGTATCGCGGATGTCTTTATAGCCGTAAAACTCCCCATTCACGACAGCCGCAATATTTCCATCGGAGCTGACGAGAGGCTGGGCGCCGGTTTCAAGGTCAATAATGCTTAAGCGTCTGTGGCCAAGCCCCGCTTGCGCACCGGGTGATACCCAGAAACCCTCCCCATCCGGGCCACGGTGTACCAGCGCATCTGCGCCGCGTTTTAGTGTAGAGAGGGCAACGGGGCGCTGCCATGACAGGTGGCTAACAATCCCGCACATGGTTGTCTTCCCTGCGAGGGCGGAAGAATATCTTTTTTTCCTCGTGTGTTTTGGAGCGTTCAAAGACTTCCGCGAAGTCTTCAAGGTCATAAACATCACCTAAAAGGTCATCTACCTGCAGGCGTCCTTCGGCCATCAGCCGGATAGCCTCGTTAAAATCACCGTAATTGACGGCGGAAAGGGTCAGTTCTTTTTTGATGGCCGCGTTAAAGTTGATGCCGACAGAGTCATGCTTGCGGCTTTTCAAAACAACCCTGCCGCCCGGCTTTACGGCGCGGAATATATCTTCCATGATTTTTTCATTGGCCATGGTTTCAATGGCAAAGTCATAGGCGCTTTCATCCAGTGTTGTATTGTGGCGCGGATCATAAATCGTTACATCTTTGAAGTCATAAGCTTTCAAAATACGGTCAATCAGGTGGCCAAAGCGGTTATCGCCATATATCAGGCCTTTTTCACCGGGCCGGATGCCGGATTTCATGACGGATAATGCCGCCGCCACAGGTTCGCTATAGGCACCCATATCAAAGGGAACGTTTTCAGGCAGTTTATAAACCGCAGCGGCGGGAACAGAAATATATTCGGCGAAAGCGCCATCATGCTCAATGCCCAGCATGGTTGTGTTCTGGCACATATCTTCTTTTCCGGTTGTGCACAGGGGGCAGGTGCCGCAGGGGATAACAGGCATGACCGTGACTTTGTCTCCCGGCTGAAAACCTCTTGCGTCATTTCCAGCGGCCTCAATAATGCCGGAAAATTCGTGGCCGAGTACCAGATCGGGCTTGCCTTTGATTTTGCCTTCGGCCACGAAAACATCGGTGCGGCACAGACCGGCAAGGTGGATACAGATCAGGACATCGCCGTTTGATCGCAATACAGGCTTGGCGACGTTCTTGACGCTAACGGAAGTGTCGTCTTTCAGTAGTGCTTTCATCATGTGACTAGCCTTTTTGTCGTAATACAAGGTGTGCGCATATATGTCAATATGCATTATATATACTCAAAAAGAGTATATATCTCCAATATACTCTTTTTGAGTATATCGAGCAAGGCCAAAAATATATTTTATGGCACCATGTATAACTTACTGTTTTATATGGTTAAAAATGTCTATGTGGAGATGGGAGTCACATCACCTTGGGCGCGTTTGCGTGCTTTTTTTGCAGGAATAGGAGGACTATCCCCCGTAGATTCGCCGCAGTTTGCTTTGGCGGCATCGACCAGTCGTTTTACGGCTTCTTCCGCAATGCCACCGGCATCACATTCAAAATGGAATTGCGTCAGCAGGCACAGGGTGCTGTGTGTGGTCAGCTCCATGGCTTCCACAACGCCATCCGGCGCATAGGCGCTGGCGCGCATGCCGGGGGCGAGGTTTTCGTCAAAACATCCTTGATGGTGCAGGCTCAGTTCCTTAATGACGTCCATGTTTGTTTCAGGCCGTGCTGTGCGATAGATATCCTCCAGCAGTGATCCCGGTACAACGCGCATGTCATGCGTGCCGTTAAAAATATTGGGTGGGTTGCCATACGTAATAGTGCTTTCGAACGTTTGTTCCCATTCCTTTTTCTGCGTTTTTGTCAGCTTTTTTATTGCCGTGTCGCGGTGCTTGATGCCGTGCGCCTTGACACGCGGGTCTTCGGGCAGGTGCTGGATAAGTGACCCGCCCAGAACAACGTTGGCCGCGTGCATGCCACCGCAAATGCCCAGTATGGGCCAGTTGTTTTTAATGGCGTGTTTAATCATCAGTGTTTCTGTTTCAAAACGCGCATATAGCGGGTCTTTGGGAATTCTTTTGTCTGTTTCGGGATGAACGTCCGTTTGGCCGTAAGCGGCGGGTGGTACATCATACTTATTGCCGGGAAGCAGGATGCCGTGGCAGGTTTCAAGTAACTCCCCAACATGCTTCAGGTGATGTTGCAGTGCGTTTTCCCGTGCCTCCGGGGGCCGGCTTTTCGCCTCGTGTTTATAGCGTACGCCCATTGAGGAGGGACGCATATTTTTCGGAATAGGGACGGGCGTGGCCCCGCAAATCTCGATAAGTTTAAGCAATATCCGGCACCTAAGCAGGCGCGTATCGTTGGTAATGGCAATACGGATATTATTTTGTTGTTCCACTTTTGTTATCCGTTGGTTTCGATAGTATCTACCCTTCTATAAAAGCACTGTACATTCATTATTTTCAACCGTAAACTTCGCCCTCTTTTAATAAAACGGGAACTTATACATGAAAATCGGTCTGTTAGTATCCGAACATGGGCTTTATTCGCATCGACGCCTGAAAGAGGCAGCGGACGCGAGGGGGCACGAGCTGCGCATTATTAATTTGACTGAATGCTTCGTCAATATCTCCCCAGAGGACCCCAGCGTGCATTACCGGGGCGGCGAGGTGATTGCTGATCTGGATGCCGTCATTCCGCGTATTGAGCCGTCTATTACTTTTTTTGGAACGGCTGTTTTGCGCCAGTTCGAGCTTTTGGGTGTGTTCCCCTTGAACAACTCGTTGGCCGTATTGCGGGCGCGGGACAAGCTGCGTTCCCTGCAGATACTGGCAAAGCATGGTATCCCTTTGCCGACCACGGGGTTCGCGCATTCGCCACAGGATTCACAGGATGTGATTAAATCTGTTGGTGGCGCGCCATTGATCGTTAAATTGGTCGAGGGGACCGAAGGCGTTGGTGTTGTTTTGGCGGAAACAGAAAGCGCGGCGACCAGTGTGATTGGCGCGTTCAAGCAGTTGGATGCGAACATTTTGGTGCAGGAGTTCATTAAAGAGTCTTCGGGCCGCGATGTGCGTTGCTTTGTTATTGGCGGCAAGGTTGTTGCCGCGATGGAGCGGATTGCGCAAAAGGGTGAGTTCCGTGCGAACTTCCATTTGGGTGCAGATGTGCAGCCTGTGAAAATCACGCCGGAAGAACGCGCCATGGCGGTGGCCTCTGCAAAGGCGTTGGGTTTGGATGTTGCAGGTGTGGATATCCTGCGCTCTGATCGAGGCCCATTGGTGTTGGAAATCAATTCCTCGCCGGGGTTGGAGGGGATTGAAAAATCGTCCGGTCTTGATATTGCAGGCATGATGATTGATTACATCGAAAAGAACGCCAAGCCGTATCAGAAAAGACATACGGCTTGATTTGCGGCCATTTTTTTAAACTAGAATCAATCGTTATTTAAAATGATCGTCATCCCTGCGGTATAATCGTGTGAAACGCGATTATACATTAACGGCAGGGATCCATATGGGTGCCGCTGCGCGGCACACCTTAACTGGATCCCGTTCGTTGGTGTTTTGCGCTAAGTTTTGCTGACGCAAAACACGCAAAACCAACGGGATGACAGGCTTTTAATTGTATGTTTTGAAAACAGCCTTCTGCTTTTTTATAACGCTTGTTTTGCCTTGGCCACGGCCGCTGGAGCTGGAGTAGCTTGACTGTCCAGAGTCTTTTGTATCGCAGGGCCGAGGGAGATAACATCTATTTTCTCCGCCAGTTCCGGATATTGCCGGGCAAAGACCTCTATCTTTCCGGCGATTTCTGGAATGGAATCCGTCATGACCAGATTGTCGATGGCGGGGGCGGTGCCTTCCTTGGCTGTCATCAGTCTTTCCAGCGCCGTGCCTGTGCCGGGGGTCAGGATGCCGTGCGTGACGCAGCAGGTAACGGATTTTGCGCCGTTTTGTTTCAGGATCTTTGCGGCATTGACCAGCGTTGATCCGCCATCGACCATATCATCGATAATAACGCAGTCTTTTCCGGCAACATCGCCATTGAATGACGTAATTTTTGTCTCGCTCGTGGCAACGTGTTTTTTAGATATTCTAAATATCGCTTTGTCATTGAATTGCCCTGTAAGCGATGTTGCCAGTGCGCGGGCGCGGGCCTGACCTTCGTCATGCGGCTTTTCCGCGCCATCCGGTGCGCCAGAAATAATCTCGGAACTGGTAAAGGGAAACTTCCCTTTCAGGTGCGCGCTGAAAATTTCCGTCACAGGCACCGATGTGAAATTATCCCCAAAGGTCCCTTTAAAGATGTTTACGCCAGCCTGGGAATGCATGGTAAAGGTCACAACCTTGTCCGCGCCCGCAGCTTTAAGCTGTTTTGCAAACAGGTCTACCTCGACAGAGGTAAGGCGGTTATCAAAAGCGCGGTCCTGCCGCGCATAAGCGGCAAAAGGAATAACAGCGGTGACATCTTTTGCGCCATGCCATTTTAATGTATGGATCATGCCCAAAAGGTAGCTGACATTATCCCCTACAGGTTCTGCTGTCGATTGCACGACAACAGCCTTGGCGCCTTTTATACGATCTGCATTTTCTTTTTGATGTGCCGTATCGCCATAAAACAGTTCTGCATAATGCTCGCCACTTTGAAATTTACCGATACTGCCGCCAACACTGTCAAACCGACTGTCTTTTTTGAGTGTCGCCGCCGTTTCCGCAGAAACGCTGTTGCCCAAAAACAAAAGAGGTTTCTGTGTGGTGTTTTCATTGGCAGGTTTCTGTATTTTGCCGCGCACTTTCTCGGCGAGTTTTGTTGCAGCATTCGCAATGCCGTCAAGGCTCATGTCGTTGTCATCCTTTGCGATGGCGATAATATCTTTTGTACGCACGCCTGCTTCGCGGTACAGCCTGTCAAGGGCCAGGTCAAGCACGGTGAGCGGCACATTGTTCTGTGCAAGAATGTCTTTATCCGGGTTGTCCTCGCGGGCCTTTCTGGCGATGGAAATAATATAGGCCGGGGCTGCAATTTGGTGGCGCTGTTCAACAGTCAGGTTGTTCAGGTCAAATTTGCGCATGGCACTGGCGTTAATGTCGTCATTCTTGGGGTCGGCGTTATAGGACTGCCATACTGAAAACCCGCTGTTGATAAAGGCCTGCGTGTATTGGCTGAGCGGTTTGATGGCATTACTCATATTTTTGGCGTCGGCTGCTTTTGACCGTAGGTGGACAACGGCTTTGCCGTGCACGCCTATATCTTTGGTTTTTTGTACAAGTTCGCGCATCCATTTGTTGTCATCCGCATAGTCGGGGATTTCAAGGATATGGGCTTCATTGTAATCAACATCGCCGATGGCATGGCGGAATTGTTCTTTTTGCTGCTCTACGGTGAGTGGGTTATGCACGGGGTCATACAGATGGCTTTCAGGCCCGTTGGTGGAGCCAATGACAAGAATGGGGGTTAACCCGGCGCGTTCAATTTCCAGTACGCAATCGACATGCATGCAATGCATGGGCGCACGGCGACCGAGGGAAAGGCAAAACGCCTCTCCCCCGTCAGCCAGTTTCTGTTTTACTTTGTCTGCATCACCATAAAGCTCTTTTTTTGTCATGCGGCCATTCCTTGCGGTTTTGCGGTTGCTTTTGCCCATGGGTCCGGCACCGGGGTTGTCGGCGGCTTGCGGATCAGATTGGTAAAGTATTCCGCAATGCTACAGACGTTATCCCACGTTTGCATGTTCTTCGCTTCGCCATTGCGGAAGACGACCTGCATCTGGTCTTTTTGGCCAGATTTCAGCTTGGCATGGCGGATTGTTTTGAACGCAACGCCATCCCAGATTGTGGCAAGGCGGCCTTTTTTCGACTGCTTGGCGCTGGATGTGGCGGGGTCTTTAAAGACATCGTACCATTTGCCTTTAATGCATGCCGCTGAAGCTTTCTGTGCGAAGCTCAGGTCATCGCGGTTGACCTTTTGCTCAAGGCCTCCACCCATGCCAAAGACAAGGTTTTCTGCGCTGAAGCCTTTATCCTTTACGGCTTGCAGAATATCGCGCATCGAATCCATGTCGATGCCGTCGCCCTGCAGGACGCGTACGGCGGGGGGAAGAACCTTATACCCTTTGCTATTCACGGTCGTGCCGAATTTTTCGTCAAGGATTTCCAGCGTTTTCACGATGACATCAACCGGGTCACCACTGTCCGGGCGAATGACAACGCGCCCGCCTTTGCGACCTGCTTCCAGTATGTCTTCTTTAAATTCATCGCCAAAAACGTTCATGACGTTGTGAAAGTGATCGTAGGAGTCTGACACGATGGAAACGATGCGGCCTTCTTTGGCTTTGTCGATCAGTCTTTTGATCTGCTCTTTTTCCCCTTCGCGCCCTTGAATGGTCATTGTCGAGTGTTCGGAGGCTTCAACGGAGAATGCGGGCAGGGGGGTGCCTTCCTCTTTCATTTTTTTCAAAAGCTTTATCATGGCGCGTTTGGGCTTGTCCGGCGTTTCTTCAAGGAATTTATCAAAATCCTTGTTGTAATAACCAAGCGAAGCGACCAGGCCCATAACGGTATCGGTACCTTTGTAGTTCACGATATGCGCCATGCCGCCAAGGCCGGAGCTTTCCATGGAACTAACACCGCGTGCGCCGAAATCCTGCAGCATGAAATCAATCGCGGCTGCAGGTTCGTCTGATGTTCCTTCCATGAAATCACGCGTGATTTCCTTGAGGATACGTGATTTCGTTGCCACTGTTGTGGGGTACCAGACCGCGCGCAGCAGGGCTGTTTCAACATAGCTTGTCAGCCAGTAACATTTTGGGTCGGTGTTGATAATTTCGGCCATTGCATTGCTTGTTTTTGCAACGGTGCCCTCTGGCAGGGCGCGGATTTCAACGGGAAGCTTGCCATCGTGCTTGTCCAATATGTATTGCCAGCCTTCTTTGTTGAATGGCTCGCCATGCATTTCGTACAAAAGTTCGGCAAGGTCAATGTCATCCTGCTCAATGGGTTTTGCCAGGTAATCTTTAATGAAGGCCTGCAGGCCAAAAAATTCTGCGAAGTCGTATTCAGGTCCCAGCTCTTTTGCGTATTTGCTGTTCCGTGCCTCGATATAGCTCGATACATATTCCGTGCCTTCGGGGTATTGCGACCAATGGGATACTTTATAGGAATCTGTGTTGATAATGGTGCTGGCCAGATGTGAAAGCAGGTTCATGTCTTTTTCCTCAGTGTCTTTATCTAGAGTTGTCGTTAGGTGCGGCCCCGATGCCGTGGTGTTTAGAATCAGTTTTGCACAATAAGAGCATTAATATACTCTGTAATAGTATAAAGCAAGTGGTTATTACATATTTAAAGCGGACGTATTGCCAAATATATTCTTCTGCGGGTCTGGTGGTAATTGAATAGATGGTTGGGCGCTCATTTCCACAACGTGCAGGCTGTGGGGCAGAAAGGTGTGGCACCCCAAAAAAGCACGGTTTTTTGAAGGAACATAAACATAGGCCGCACGTCCAAAGTTTTTGCAGAGTGCTGGTAACTATTCCAGTGGGATGAATTTTACTTCTTTCATTGCAGCGCATGT
>JAPPOU010000109.1 GCA_028817795.1 Alphaproteobacteria bacterium | reverse complement strand
TCAGGTCGGGTTTTCCAGCGTGGCGGACCGTGAGCAAAAAGAAATTGCAGCGCAATTGCGTCTGCGCCGTTCTTTATTGATTGGGTTTATTGTATTGGGGTTGGTCGGGTATATCGGCCTGTGGTTTGATTCATTGCATTTGGGGTGGAAGATACCGGGGCTGTCGCCGTTTCTGAATATGCTTTTGTTCGGTGATGCGCCGCCTTTAATCGCGGGTAGTGCGGTTGATGTGCATATCGCCATTTGGGCTAGATCGGCATTCTTTTGCTCTATTTTGTCGTTTTACCCCTTTATTGTCCGGACGTGGTTGCAGTTGCGTGATTTGATGACGGGTAACGTTTTGGTCACGTTTTGGGGGGCAACGGTTACGGTGCCGTTTGTGTGGCTTTTTCTCACTGACTTCTTTGGTCCGCTGGTCATGGAAGTGATGGATATTTTTATACAATAGGGCGTAAGGCATGATTTTTGGCAAAAAAGAACCGGAAGACAAAAAGATTGTCGGCGCTGTTGAAAAACAGCGGCTTGCCAAAGCGGCTTTGCAAGGGGCTGACCCTTTTAGCGTTGATGCGAAAGATGACAAAAAGCACGATTTGACAGCGCCGATTGTCGCGATTTACGGCATTTCCGTGGCCTTGGCGGTTTTATTGACGCAAGGGGCCATTAAGGACGGTGTTTCGTTTCATTTGCCGCACCCCTTATTGCAAAAATGGCTTTTGGGCCACCCCCCGCCTGTTGTGATGGGCGATACGGATATGGACTTGATTATTGCAGGCTTTGTGCGCGGCACGGTAATTTTCCTGTTGGCAGGGCTTGTGCCGCTTGCAACGAAAATTATGTGCCGCTTGCAAAAGCGCCGCCCGGAGGTTGTGGACACGTGGCTCGGCAGCGTTGTTGTGACAGCTGTAGCACTGGCAATTTTTTATCTGGATATCTGGTAGAGGGAGAAAGACATCATGGCGATTGAAAAAGTAGCGGTGATTGGCGCGGGCGTGATGGGTGCAGGCATTGCAGCGCATATGGCGAATGCGGGGCTGGCCGTCGAGCTTTTGGATATTGTGCCGAAAACGGGCGATGACCGTGATGCGATTGCAAAGGGCGCGATTGAAAAGATGCTAAAAACGTCGCCCGCACCGTTGATGCATAAAAGAAACGCGAAAAAAATCCGCCCCGGCAATATCGAGGATCATCTGGAGCGCTTAAAAGAATGCGACCTGATTGTCGAGGCGGTGCTGGAAAACATCGATATCAAATCCGGCCTTTACCGCAAGATTGCGCCGCATCGGAAAACGAGCGCGGTCATTGCCTCTAATACCTCTACAATCCCGCTGGAGGATTTGGTGGAGGGACAGGAAAGTGATTTTAAAAAGCACTTCATGATTACGCACTTTTTCAACCCGCCGCGCTATATGCCGCTGCTGGAGCTGGTCACATCTGAACACAACGACCCGGCAAAGGTCGCCGAGGTGACGCGCTTTATGGATGAAAAGCTGGGCAAGGGCGTTGTGAATTGCAACGATACGCCGGGCTTTATCGCGAACCGCATCGGCACCTTCTGGCTGCAATGCGCGATCAGCGAGGCCGTGCACCGCAAGTTGACGGTCGAGGAAGCGGATGCCGTTTGCGGGCGGCCCATGGGTATTCCCAAAACAGGCGTGTTCGGCCTTGTTGATCTGGTGGGGCTTGATTTGATGCCGCATATCAGCAAAAGCCTTTTATCAAAGCTGCCGCAGGATGATGGCTATGCCAAAATCCACGAAAATTTCCCCGTCATCGACAAAATGATCGAAGACGGTTATACGGGCCGCAAGGGCAAGGGCGGTTTTTACCGCCTGAATGAAAAGCGCGAAAAACTGGCCATTGATCTTGAGACAGGCACTGTCCGCCCCGCCGCAAAACCAAAACTTGATGCCGTACAAAACGCGAAAA
The DNA here is from genome assembly GCA_028817795.1 of Alphaproteobacteria bacterium. Lineage (GTDB taxonomy): Bacteria > Pseudomonadota > Alphaproteobacteria > Micavibrionales > UBA2020 > JAPPOU01. The sequence continues at coordinate 7,727 of JAPPOU010000109.1, read as the reverse complement.
AGGGCGGGCTGAAAGCTTTGGTGCAAACGGATGATCGCATTGGCCAGTATGCCTGGGCGGTTTTGAAACAGGTTTTGTGCTATGCCGCCGAACATGCACACGACATTGCCACTGATATTGTGGCAGTCGATGCAGCCATGAAGCTGGGGTATAACTGGAAATACGGGCCTTTTGAGCTTTTGGATAAGCTGGGCGTTGAATATTTCACCGATCGAATCCGCGAAGATGGTTTGCCTGTGCCGCATATCTTGGAACAGGCCGAGGGCCGCAGTTTTTACCGCACGCATAACGGCGTTTTGCAGTTTTTGAACCGCAGCGGCGCCTATGAAGACGTGAAGCGGGCCGAGGGTGTGTTGCTGCTGTCGGATATTAAGCGCAGATCGAAACCTGTGGCCAAGAACATGTCAGCATCGTTGTGGGATATTGGCGATGGCGTCTTGTGCCTTGAGTTTCATTCCAAGATGAACGCGCTTGATTTCATGACGATGCGCATGATGAACAAGGCTTGCGATATTGTGGAGAGTGGGGCGTATAAGGCGTTGGTCATTCATAACGAAGGCGATGATTTTTCCGTGGGCGCAAACATCGGCCTTGCCCTTTATGCGGCCAAGATCAAGCTGTTTCCCTTTATCGGCTGGCTGGTGCAGTCAGGGCAAAAGGCGTATAAACGCCTGAAATACGCGAAATTCCCCGTTGTCGGCGCGCCTGCGGGCAAGGCCTTGGGTGGTGGGTGCGAGGTTTTGCTCCACTGCCATCACGTGCAGGCCCATGCTGAAACCTATCCCGGTCTTGTCGAAGTGGGCGTGGGGCTGTTACCTGCATGGGGTGGTTGCGCCGAGCTTTTAACGCGGGCTTTTAAAAGCAAAAAAATGCCGGGCGGCCCGATGCCCAAGGTTGCGGCTGTTTTTGAAACGGTTTCGACGGCCAAAGTTGGTTTCTCCGCTTTTGAAGCCAAAGACCTTTTGTATTTCCGCGAAACGGACGGCGTCACCATGAACCGCCAAAGGCTTTTGGCCGATGCCAAGGCCAAGGCGCTGGATATGCTGAAAGACTTTAAACCCGAAGAACCTTTTGACATGGAACTGCCCGGTCTTTCCGGCAAGGCGGCGCTTTCGCTGGCGGTTGACGGGTTTTACCTGAAAGGGCTGGCAACGCCCTATGACGTTGTGGTCAGTGACCGCGTGGCGGCTGTGCTAACGGGCGGTGATAAAGCCGGGCCGGGCATCACGATCACGCAAGATTATCTCCGGATGCTGGAAAGAAAGCATTTTATGGCGCTGGTGCGTGATCCGCGCACGGTGGCCCGTATTGCCGCTATCCTGAAAACAGGCAAGCCTTTGCGCGAACCTGCAACGCCAGGGGTGTCTGCAGCAGAATTGCGTGATAGCGGCAAGGATTGCGCCTGCCCCATCACGAAATCTGTTTGCGGCATTGGTAATGACAATACGCCTGCGCCAACCGGAAAAGCGAAAGTCAATTGGCCGGGGTGATGACAGAGGCTGTTCTTTATATATTCTCCGGCCTGCCCGCATCAGGGAAATCCACGCTGGCAAAAGAACTGGCACGTCATATAGGCGTGACTTATTTACGCATCGATACGTTGGAACAGGGGCTGCGCGATATTTGCGGCATGCGTGATATAGAGGGGGAGGGGTATATGCTGAGCCATCTTCTTGCCAAAGATAACTTGATGGCAGGTAATAGCGTTATTGCTGATTCCGTGAATCCTTGGGAGCTGACGCGTAAAGGATGGAATGATGTTGCGATTTCATCCGGCGCAAAATACGTGAATATTGAGGTTTCTTGCTCTGACAGCGCTGAACACCGTTACCGTCTTGAGAACAGGGATGTTGGTATTAAGAACCTGAAGATGCCGACATGGGAACAGGTGAAGAATCGTGATTACCACCCTTGGACCATGCCGCGTATCTGCATAGATACGGCAGGTCGCACTGTTGTAGAAAGCCTTGAAGAGCTGATCTCAAAACTGGATATCGGTAAAAAACAATGACATTGGTCGTTCTGTCTATCACGTCTTTTTTGGCGTCTTTTTTGACTTTGTTTTCAGGGTTTGGTTTGGGCACGTTGTTAATGCCTGTTGCCGCCATTTTCTTTCCGGTTGCGGCGGCGGTGGCTTTAACGGCGCTTGTTCATTTGTTGAACAGCTTATTTAAACTGGCCGTGATGTGGCGCGATGTGCATTGGCGCGTGACGCTGGTCTTTGGCCTGCCCGCCGTGCTGGCGGCGGTGCCGGGCGCGTTTTTGCTGGCGCGGCTTTCGACAATGACGCCTTTGTTTGAATACGATCTTCTGGCGCTGCACGCAGCGGTCACGCCGGTGAAATTGGCGGCAGGTATTTTGTTGCTTGTCTTTGCCATGGCAGAATGGCGCGGCCTTGCCAAAAAAGCGGGTTTTTCAAAAAAATGGTTACCTGTGGGCGGTCTTTTAAGCGGGTTTTTCGGTGGCTTGTCCGGCCATCAGGGCGCGTTTCGCAGCGCGTTTTTATTGCATGCAGGCTTGAACCCATCGCAATTCGTTGCGACAAACGCGGTGATCGCGGCATTGGTGGATCTGGCGCGTCTTGCCGTTTACGGCCTTCATTTTTCAATCCTTATGGTGCATATTGACGCAACCTTGATTGGTGCCGCCGCCGTGGCGGCTTTTGCAGGTGTGATTGTTGGGCGCTTGGGCGTTAAAAAAGTCACCATTGCCACGGTACAAAAACTGGTGGCTGTGATGTTGTGCCTTTTGGGTGTGGGGCTTGTAAGCGGCGTTATATAAACAAGGTTTGCGCTGCAGGTTATTTGTCTACAAGAATCAAATAAAAGTGATATCCCATGGCATTGCCGGGGCGGTCTGCTTTGTAGCACCCCATGGCATGGCCGTTCAGTTCGTTGGGCACAGGGGAGGTCGATTGTTCATCGCCAATAACAAGCCCCCAGTTACCGGCCGGATGAGTGTTATTGGCATAGGGGTTTTGCCATGAACCTTCATAAGGCGAATCTTCTAAAGGAGGTTCACCATCAGATGTAACAATGCCAAGCTGTTTATTCAGGGCAATGCAAATTTCACGTTTAATGCCGGCAACAAGATAAACGGCGTCAGTTAAATCTGTCTTTGTGCCCATAACATTCATGCCGTTGAAAACGATACTCGTGCCGCTTGGATAAGGCAGGTTTGCTTCCGTCGAAAAAACGTCGTCGAGACCCACAGGCTCTGGTTGGAACGGCCAGTAAGGAAGAAGGTAATAGGAAACACCACCACCCTCTGTTTGGTCGAAAATGTTGCAAGGGCCGGGGAATGTCGCGGGGTCTCCTCTAAGATCATCCTCATCTATGGCATCAAGGTTGCAGCCGCTTATAATCTGGACGCGTTGAAAACCCCGCTGAACCGCAGCAGCGGCATGCAAAAGTTTTGAAGCTTGCAGCGCGGCTGTTTCTTTATCAACAGTCCCAGCCCCGCGCCCGGATTGCGTGACGGCATAGCTCAGCGCCGCAAACAAAGCAACGGCAATCAGTATAAGGAACAAGGCATTGCCTGCGTGGCTTTTCATTCCGAAAGAAGGCTTTCCGTGATGTTCATGTGGTTTAAAACTGGTGTTTCTTTAGGTAAACCCGTTCTTTTACACCTTTTATCATCTTATGGCGGTGTCTTCTTGTCAATACGCCCGCCGCCGCGCCATGGCGCGGCCTGTCATGTGGCAGAGTGATAAAACAGCGCGGCCCAATGTCGCTTCGGGCATCGCGCCTGTTTGTTTGCAGCGCAGTTCTGCGCCCGCAAGGACGGATAAGGCCTGCTCCAGCTTTGCGGCATCCAGTGCGTGCAATTGTCGTTCAAACCCCGCCTTTTGCTTCCAGAAAACAGGAGGTTTCAGTTTTTTCATGGCGTCATCGGCGCTTTCACCTTTATCAAGCCGCGCGCGGGCGATATGCAGGCGCATGAAATAGTTTTGCAGGGCGCGCAAAATCAATACGGCGTTTGTGTCCTCCGATAACAGGGTCGTTAAAATCGTATCGGCCTCGGCAAAGCGGCCCGATGCCGTATGCGTGCAGAGGTCATCCATTTGCCGCACACCGCTATCCCCCACGGCGGCCACCACGTCGGCCAGCGCGATATTGGTATTGGCAGCGCCCATATAGGTGATGAGTTTTTCAACTTCACCCCTTGCAACCGCGCGGTCGCCGACAACGGAATCGGCCATTAATTCCAGCGCGTCCGGTGCGATGCGGTATCCTTGCTCGCGCAGTTCTTGTGAAATAACGCGGCTGATATCGCGGCTGTCATCGACATAGCAGGGCAGGGCGGCTGCATTTTTGGCCGTTTCAAAATGCGCCCGTACGGGAGATCTTGGGCTTAAGGGGCCTGCTTCAATAAGTACAAGGTTGTCACCGTCTTTTAAGGCTTTTACGGCGTTAACAATCGCATTGCCTGCCTTGCCGACATCGCCGCGCACGCGCACAACGCGCTGCCCGCCCAGCATGGAGATCGACTGCGCTTCGTCCAGCAGCAATGTCGGCGCATCCGAAAGGCGTTCCGCCGGAATATCGACAACGCTGAAAGGGTCTTGCGGATCAGCGACAGTGTTTTGGGTTAGGAGCTTGATGCGTTCGCGTACCAGACCCTCATCAGGGCCATAGACAAGAATGGCCAGCGCATCAGGTGATGGTTTTTTGACGAAGGCATCAAGATTGCGGGGTGGGATTTTCATGTGCCCCGTCCCTTGCGGTTAAGGTAGAGATTGATGGCCGTGATGGCGTTATTAGCCAGCTCTTCCAAGGCGCGGTCTGTCTCGCTGCGGCGGGTGATAAAAGTTGCGTATTGCGCATCCAAAACGTCATAGCCGCCAATGGCGCGCAGGCGGCGCGTCAGGACGGTATTGCCGTTGTGCCTGTCGGTCAGCGTCATTTGGGCCGTTATTTCTATTTGCGTGCGGGTGACGGTGGCGTCCTTTTGGATACCAAGGTCCGTTTGCTCTGTTTCCAGTGGCGCGATGTGCAAAAGATAACGGGCGTTTTGCGGACGGCCCTGCGTATAGAGCCTGTCGATTAAAAGGTTGCGCAGGTGCTGGCCGTCACGGTCGGGGATGATGCCGACTTCAATCTGCGCATAGGCGGCTGATATGGCATGTCCGTTTTGTGCCTGGTGCAGTGGCGTAAACCCGCAGCCTGCCAAGGCAAGGCAAAGAACCAGAGCCGCAATGCGTTTAGACAACGACATTGACGATCCTGTTCGGCACGACAATCACCTTTTTTGGTGTTTTGCCGTCAATGGCTTTTTGCACGGAGGCATCGTCCAGCGCCGCTTTTTCGGCGGTTTCCTTTGTGGCGTCGCGGGGCAGGGTGATGGTGGCGCGCAGTTTGCCGTTCACTTGTATCGCCATGGTGACGCTGTCGGATTGCAGAAGCGATTCATCGGCCACGGGCCATGGGCTGTCGATGACCAGCGTTTTGTGGCCCAGATGCGCCCATAGTTCTTCGGCAAGATGGGGGATGACGGGGGCAAACATTTGTACCAGCGCGTTCAGGCCTTCGCGGCGCAAAGATTTATCGCCGCCAAAGTCTTCCAAAAGGTTGGATAATTCACGCAGGCGCGCCACAGCCTTGTTGAAGTGGAATTTTTCCAGATCCTGTGTTGCGCCATGAATAGTCTGGTGGATTTTACGGCGCAGTTCTTCCGCGTCGCCCGCACCTGTTTGTGGTGCGTCTTGCACCACCATGCGGTGAAGGCGGTTCACGTATTTCCAGGCACCTTCAATACCAGCTTCGCTCCAGCCTAAATCGCGTTCAGGGGGGCTGTCCGACATCATGAACAAGCGCACAGCGTCCGCGCCATAGTTATCAAGAATTTTCAACGGGTCGACAGCGTTCTTTTTCGACTTCGACATTTTTTCGACACGACCGACCTTTACAGGTGTGCCTGTTGCCACATGAATTGTTTTGCCGTCTTCCTTTTTCACTTCTTCCGGATACAGCCAGTTACCTTTTTCGTCTTTATAGGTTTCGTGGCTTATCATGCCTTGCGTGAACAGGGCGGCAAAGGGTTCTGCAAGGTCTATATGCCCGCATTTTTTTAAGGCCAGCGTAAAAAACCGTGCATATAAAAGATGCATGACGGCATGTTCAATGCCGCCCACGTACTGGTCCACCGGCATCCAATAAGCGGCCTTTCCCTTGTCAAAACCTTGTGCTTCATTGTGCGGGTCACAATAGCGGAATTGATACCACGAGCTTTCAAAGAATGTATCAAACGTATCTGTTTCACGCGTGGCATCTGTCCCGCATGCGGGACATTTCACATGCTTCCATGTGGGGTGGTTGGCAATGGGGTTGCCGGGCTTTGAGAAATCAACATCGGTTGGCAACGTGACGGGCAGTTGATCTTCGGGCACAGGTACAGCGCCGCAATCGGGGCAATGGATAACAGGTACGGGGCAGCCCCAGTAACGTTGGCGGGAAACACCCCAGTCGCGCAGACGGTATTGCGTTGTTCCTTTGCCCTTGCCTGCAGCTTCGATGCGTTTGATGACTTCAGCCTTGGCGTCGTCCACCGTCATGCCATTCAGGAAATCGGAATTATAAAGCTTGCCTGTATCGGTATAAGCTTCATCATCGATGGCAAAATCACGCCCGTCTTCTCCATCAGGGATCACGACAGGAATAACGTTCAGGCTGTATTTGCGCGCAAAGTCCAGATCGCGCTGGTCATGCGCGGGGCAGGCAAAAACAGCGCCTGTGCCGTAATCCATTAAAACAAAGTTCGCGATATAAACGGGCAGGGTTTTGTCTTCAAACGGGTGTTTGACTTCAAGCCCCGTATCGAACCAGATTTTTTCCTCCGTTTCCAGCGCAGCTTCGGACGTGCCGATCTTGTGGCATTTCTCGATGAAGTCCGTAATGCCGTCATTTCCCTCGGCCAGTGTTTTCGCAATGGGGTGGTCGGGTGATATGGCGAGAAACGACATGCCGAAGATAGTATCGGGGCGCGTTGTATAAACCTCGATCTCGGTGATGTCTTTCAATGGCGTTTTTAAATCAAACCGGAACTGGAGGCCCTTGGATTTTCCAATCCAGTTTTCCTGCATCAGCCGGACTTTTTCCGGCCATTTGTCGAGGGTTTGAAGGCCGTCCAGCAAATCATCGGCAAAATCGGTGATTTTCAAAAACCACTGTTTCAATTTCCGCCGTTCAACAGGCGCGCCGGAGCGCCAGCCTTTGCCGTCCACAACCTGTTCGTTCGCCAGAACGCAGTTATCGACAGGGTCCCAGTTCACAGAGCTTTCTTTTTGATAAGCAAGGCCTGCTTTCAGGAAATCAAGGAAGTATTTCTGCTCGTGTTTGTAATATTCGGGTATGCAGACGGTGATCTCACGCTTCCAGTCAATCGCAAAACCGGCGCGCTGCATTTGTTCTTTCATGGCGGCAATGTTTTTTTGTGTCCAGTCAGCGGGGTGTACACCGCGTTCCAGCGCTGCGTTCTCGGCAGGCAGGCCGAAAGCATCCCAGCCCATGGGGTTTAGAACATTAAAGCCTTGTGCCTTTTTGAAGCGAGCCACAACATCCGTTAATGTGTAATTCAGGATATGCCCCATGTGCAGGTTGCCTGACGGATAGGGAAACATGCCCAGCACATAATATTTAGGTTTCGCGGCATCTTCTGTGACTTCGAAAGACTTTTTGTCGGTCCACGCCTTTTGCCACCGCGCTTCGGTTTCGCGGACGTTATAACGG
>JAPPOU010000043.1 GCA_028817795.1 Alphaproteobacteria bacterium | reverse complement strand
CGGAATATCTGGTGCGGCAGGGTGCGGATGTACGGGCCTTTGTCTTGTACAATTCCTTTAACAGCTGGGGCTGGCTCGATACGGTTGCAGAGGATGTAAAGGGCAAGTTCGATGTTTTTACGGGTGATATCCGTGACCCCAACGGTGTGCGGCAGGCGGTGAAGGGGTGCGATACGGTTTTGCATCTTGCTGCCTTAATCGCCATTCCCTATTCCTATCACAGCCCTGATACCTATGTGGATACGAACGTCAAAGGCACGCTGAACGTGGTGCAGGCGGCGCGTGATTTTGATGTGCAGAAAGTTGTGCATACGTCGACCAGCGAGGTGTACGGCACGGCGCAGTTCGTGCCGATTACCGAAGAACACCCATTGCAGGGCCAGTCTCCCTATTCGGCATCGAAAATCGGGGCGGACCAGATTGCCTTGTCATTCTACCGTTCGTTTGGCACGCCGGTAACGGTCATTCGCCCGTTCAATACCTATGGTCCACGCCAGTCGGCCCGTGCAGTGATTCCGGCGATTATCACGCAGATTGCGGCGGGGGCAGAGAAAATAAAACTGGGTAGTTTAACACCAACGCGTGATTTCACGTATGTGGGTGATACGGTGCAGGGCTTTGTACAGATGGCGGCTTGCAACGATAACCTTGGTGAAACCATTAACATTGGCAGCGGGTTTGAAGTTTCGATTGGCGATACGGCGAAAATGATCGCATCCTGCATGGGGCGCGATATCGTGATTGAAGCTGACAACCAGCGCGTCCGCCCTGTCAACAGCGAGGTCGAGCGCCTTTACGCCGGTATTGAAAAGGCCGAAAAAACATTTGGCTGGCAGCCGGAACATGGCGGCGTTGACGGTTTTAAGCAGGGGCTTGAAAAAACAATCGAGTGGTTTACCGATGCCAACAACCTTTCGCGGTACAAGTATGACATCTATAACATCTAAAAAAACCGTATCCGGTCCTGCCGACGATATCGTCGCGGCTGTGGAAAACGTCTTGGGTGCGGCGCGGGAGGATTTTGTGCCGCTGCATGCCCCTCTGTTTCGTGGGAGGGAAAAAGACTATGTGCTGGACTGCATTGAAACCGGCTGGGTGTCCTCTGTCGGTGCTTATGTCGACAGGTTTGAAAAAGACCTTGCGGATTATCTGGGCGTGAAACGTGCAGTTGCTGTTGTGAACGGCACGGCGGCACTGCATTTATGCCTGATCGTCTGCGGCGTCAAATCGGGGGATGAGGTTTTATGCCCGGCCTTAACCTTTGTCGCCACGGCCAATGCCATTTCCTATACCGAGGCGGTGCCGCATTTTTGCGATGTGTCGGATAAAAACATGGGGCTGTGCCCGGAAAAACTGGCGGCGCATCTGGAGCATATTGCTGAAATACGTGACGGTGTATGCATCAATAAGCAAACAGGCCGCGTGATTCGCGCTGTCGTGCCCATGCATTGCTATGGCCACCCGGTTGATATGGATAGCCTGTGCCGCGTTGCCGCACAGTATCACATTGCTGTGATCGAGGACGCGGCGGAATCCCTGGGCAGTCTTTATAACGGCAAACATACGGGGCATATGGGCCGCTGCGCGGCGATCAGTTTTAACGGCAATAAAATCATCACGACCGGCGGCGGTGGCGCTGTTGTCACGAATGATGAGGCGCTGGCGGATATGGTCAAGCATCTTTCGACCACGGCGAAAGTATCAAAAGACGGATTTTTCATGCATGACCGGGTGGGCTATAACTACCGTATGCCGAACATCAACGCGGCGCTGGGTTGCGCGCAACTGGAAGCCTTGCCGGAGTATATCGCCGCCAAGCGTAAACTGGCGCAGCGCTATGCGGATGCTTTTGCAGATATGGATGGCGTTTCGCTTTTCCATGAAGAGGCGCATACGCAAAGCAACTACTGGCTCTGTGCCATCAGGTTTGAAGACCCGGCCCGTATGGCGGCGGCATTGGATGCGCTGAATGCAGCAGGTTTGATGTCGCGCCCGTTGTGGGAATTGATGCACACCCTGCCCATGTACGGTGATTGCCCGCGGGCAGATGTATCTGTGGCGCAAGACATGGCGCAGCGCATATTGGCCTTGCCTAGTAGTGTGTGTTTGGTTTGAATCATCTCCCTCATGTCATCCCTCACTGCGTTCGGGGTGACATGTATTGAGGGCGTAGTTGTGTTTCTAGGCTGTCTTCATCTTTTCATTTTGTGATTCGTATATGAAGTCCATCACGCGCTCTGCAGCACTTCCTTTTTGCAAGTGCGGGTTTTCCCGCAGGTAGGTGGCGCGTTTTTCAGCGGCTTGCTTTTGCGTGGCGGGATCGGTCAAGAGAGCGTGCAGCTTGGCTTCCAGCTCTTCCTCCGTTTCCGCAAGCGTGGCCAGCCCCATTTTATCAATCCGCCACGGGCTTTCGCCGCCGCCAAGGTTTAACGATATAACGGCGCGGTTTTGCAGGGCGGCTTCCATGCCGACATTGCTAAAGGCTGTGACAACGACTTGTGATGCGGCAATCAATGCGGGTGTGTCATCACGGTCTGTAACGGTGCAGAAGTGCCCGGCTCCCTGCGTATCAATAATTGCGGCATAAGTGGGGATAAGATGTTTTTCGCGAGGGTGAGGTTTTAGTACCAACATCGTATCGTTTAAGTCACGGCAGACATTGATAAGGGCTTCTATCATGCGTGTAGAGTTATCCGCGCCGACAGGTTGCAGGGCACACAGGACACGGTGCGTCTTGTTTTGAAAAGGGTCTTTGGCCTTTGTTGTCGGAGCCGTACTGTCCATGCGTATAAGCCCTGCCATATGTACATGATCTGGCTTCATGCCAAAGTGCTGTATGTACAGATGCCGTGCGTGGCTGTCGATGACAAAGGCGTGATCGGCTACAGGGGGCCTGTAACGCGGACGCTCGGATGCAAACAGGACCTGCGCATCAAACGTGGGTACATGATGGCGGCGGGCGGCTATTGTTAAAATCCGCGCTGTGGGTTTGCGGCCTGTCGTTGTCAGGATAAAATCGGGCCTTTGTTGCGCCATATTTTTTTCAAGGTGGTAAATGGTGGCAAGGTCTGCAGGCATAAAACCGCACATGAACAATGATATTTGCGGCAACAGAGCAGGCCAGATATAGGGGGCGTTTTTGCCTGCCATTTCGTGCACGCCATTTTCCCGCAGTGTTGCGTCCAGAAGATCGCAAAACAAAGGCGCGTAAGGTGTGAAAAACCGCCATGCCGGACGTGCCGCAGGCAGGGGCGTGCCTTCTGACCCGAAAGAGGCGTCATTGTCATCACGCCATAGTGTGGCGCTGCCGTGTTTTTCTGCGGCTTTGTAAAGGTTTTTAGCGGCGGCGGCGTAATTGGCATCCATTTTTGCGCTGTAGATTAAGCCCTTTGTATCAAACGCGGGATAATCTGCGGCGCGGGATTTGATGTTGGCCAAAAGTCGTTGCGCTTTCCATTCCAGCAAACGTTGCGGCGCGGGTTTTGGTGTTTTTGTATCGTGTGGGGCCAGCGTGCTTGTAGCGTATATATCGGCGGGCTTAAAGTGTTTTTGGATAAGGGGCGCAAGCCCCGCAATCATGGGATTGTCCGGTTCCGGCAGGAGTATGGCATCGTATGTGCCTGATGAAATTTCATCGGCCATGAAGGCGACCATGGTAAAGGCGCGGTGTAAAAAGTCTTCCAGCCTTAACGCAATGACGGGAATATAATCATCAAGCTCGATATCCCATTCCGGGGCCAGTGTCCGGAAACGGCCCAGCAGGGTTGTTACGATATGTTGTGACAGCGCCGTGTTTCGCTGCACATTGCGGGCAAAAGCAGGGGTAGATGTGTGTGACAGGTCGTGCAGCGGGTCCAGTATGGTGATATTGCTGGCAAAGCTGCAGGGCGCGTTATCTGTGACCATGTAAACGTGCCCCATGTTCGCTTGTGGCAGGGGAGGCAAAAAACCGTACCCCGGCGCAAGACAGAGAACGCGGTCATAGGATTGTCCTTGCCCGTTCGGTTTGAGGGCACCTGTTTTTTTCCGGCGTGCCGTGAGCCTATGTTTGACGTATTCCCACGCATGGGGATGAAAAAGCCGCATGTGATGGCCCTTGTGTCTGATATTAGGCGCGGATGATCCCGAATCCTTGCGCGAATATCAAGGGAAAATCTGATATTTCGTAAATATTTGGGGCGCAGCTTTACCTGTGTGGTGAAATTTAATATAAATCAAGCATACGGAAAACCTGATCGGGGGCCGCATGCGCACAGCAAAACGAAAAATTGGTATTGTGACGACCAGCCGGGCGGACTACGGCATTTACCGCCCTGTGCTGTCGGTCCTTGCCGCATCCGGCATGGATTATTTCCTGTATGTGACGGGCACGCATTTATCCGCCGCGCACGGCATGACTGTGGGTGCAATTGAAGCTGATGGCCATCCTGTTGCGGCGCGTGTTTCTGTAGATTTGGCAGCGGATGACCCTGCCGGTATTGCCAGCCGCATGGGGGAAACACTGGAAAAGTTTTCCGCCGTTTATGCGCACACGCCGCCTGATATTTTGCTGGTTCTGGGCGACAGGTATGAAATGCTGGCAGCGGCGCTGGCGGCCGTGCCGTTCAATATTCCCATCGCGCATATCCATGGCGGTGAAATTTCGGAAGGGGCAATTGATGATGCCTTTCGTCATGCCATCACAAAGATCAGCCATCTGCACTTTCCTGCAACACAGCTGTCTGCACAGCGCATCGCGCAGATGGGGGAAAATGAATCGCGTATCTTCCTTGCGGGCGCGCCATCACTGGATAATATTTCCGGATTGACATTGCCGGACCGTACTGCATTGCACGAAAAATTCGATATATGGCCGGATAGGGATTTTCTTTTGGTGACGTACCATCCCGTCACGCGGGAATACGCGGACACAAAAACGCATATCAAAAATCTTTTGACAGCGCTGGAAGGTACTGACTTTGGGCTGGTCTTTACGCAGGCCAATGCAGACACCTTTGGGAACATCGTGAATGAACATATTGCCGCTTTTGTGCGTGACAATTCTGCGCGTGCCATCATGACAGGGACGATGGGAACAGTGGGGTATTTTGGTGCCATGCGTCATGCGCGTGCTGTTGTCGGCAATTCATCCAGCGGGATTATTGAGGCTGCCAGTTTCAAAACGCCGGTCGTCAATATCGGCAACCGCCAAAAAGGCCGTGAGCAGTCGCGCAATACAGTCAATTGCGGCAATGGGGCTGAGGATATCGCCGCCGCGATTCGGCAGGCATGCGGCGATTCTTTCCGTGCCGGGCTGGCGGCGCTTGAGAATATTTATGGACAGGGCCGGGCGGCGGGCATTATTTGCGATGCCTTGGCTACGGTTGATCTGGATATGCTGAAAACCAAGGGGTTTGTGACCCGCGTTGCGGCTTGAAACGGGCATAATCGCTTGCATGTCGCGGTTTTTCCCTATACCAAAAAGGGACGCAATAACTATTAAAAAATTACGGAAAAATATGTATGGCGATAGGCAGCACAGTGCATGTCTGCGGCCATATTGATGGAGAATACGGCATGAAAACGGTAGTCGTTATAGGGTGCGGGCGCATGGGGCAGCGGCATATCGAAGCTGTCATGGGCATGGATGATGTTTTGCGATTGTCCGGTATTGTGGATGCGCGCAAGGCGGCACTAGATGAAGCCTGCGGGAAATATGTGCTCGGCAACAATATGGCGTTTTCCGGTTTTGATGCACTTTTGCAAAACCATGTGCCTGACCTTGTGATTGTCGCCACGACCGCGCCATCGCACCATGACTATGTTGTACAGGCAGCGGAAGCGGGGGTGAAATATATTTTGTGTGAAAAGCCCATGGCTGTGTCCGTTCGCCAGTGCGAGGCTATGATTGCCGCTTGTGATAAAAGCGGCGCGCTTTTGGCCGTGAACCACCCGGTGCGTTTTACCGAGGCAGACATTGCTATTCGTGATTTGCTGCAATCTGATGTGATGGGTGGCGTCAATGCCGTCAATGTTTCTGCAGGGAATTTCGGCCTTGCCATGAACGCCAGCCATAACATTGAAATGCTGCGCTTTTTGACCGGGGAGATGCCGGTCGAGGTGCAGGCATGGTTTGACCGTGATGTGGTTGCTAATCCCCGTGGCGCGGAGTTTGAAGACCGCTCTGGCCAGTTACGTATTACGACGGATGGCGGCAAGGTCATGACGGTGAATGCCAGCGTTAATAACGGCCACGGCATTATCGTGACCTATGCTGCGAAATACGGGCAAGTGGTCTTGAACGCGCTGACGGGCGCGGCGATTGTGACGCATAGGAAATCTGAATTCCGTGACAAACCAACCACGCTTTACGGTCTACCTGCTGAAAGTTATGTGACGACGTTTGAATCTTCCGATTTGGTAGAACGTTGCCGCAAGACGCTGCGGGCCTTGCTTGCAGGAAAAGATTACCCGGATGCAGGCACAATCCGCCGGACGGTAGAAATTCTGGCAGGGGCTTACATGTCTGCCGAACAAGATAATACCGTTGTACGCTTGGGCCGTGATGCGCTGCCTGCAGACAGGGTGTTTCCGTGGGCGTAACGGAGGATATTCGCATTGCTTTTATAGGTGCCGGAAACATGGCGCGGGAACATATCCGCGCTTTTTCGGACATGCCGGGGGTTGTGTTGTCGGGTATTTTCAGCCGCACACGTGAAAAATGCGAATCTTTGGCATCTGAATTTGCAATACCACATGTGTGCGGTTCTATTGATGAACTGTATGAAAAGACGCAAGCGCATCTTGTGGTCGTGACGGTCTCTGTTGCCGCGATGGAGGAAACGGGCCTTGCCGCAGCACAACATCCGTGGGCGTTGTTGCTGGAAAAGCCCCCAGCGTTGTCTGTTGCAGGGGTGCAGCGCCTTGTCGATACCGGTGCAGATATTTTCGTAGCGATGAATCGCCGGTTTTTATCCAGCACGCTGGCGGTGCGGCAGGAGCTGGAAGGCAAGACCGCGCCACGTTTCATTCATGTGCAGGATGAGCAGCCGATTTTGAAAATCAAACAGGCCCACAACCACCCGCCAGAGGTTCTGGAGCGCTGGATGTACGCCAACTGCATTCATCTTGTTGATTATTTCACCTTTTTGGGGCGCGGTGCGATTTCAAAAGTGGATGTGCTGCAACCATGGAACGGTATCGACGATACATTCATGACGCTGGCCCATATTGCCTTTGAAAGCGGTGATAGGGGGCTATACGAATGCCACTGGCGGGCGCAGGGGCCATGGGCCGTGTCTGTCGCATCCGAAGACGGCCGCTGGGAAATGAAACCGCTGGAGGCAGCACGCAAACAGATGCCCGGCAGCCGCGTGTGGCACGATATGCCGCCGACAGATGATCTTGATACTGATTTCAAGCCGGGGTTCCGCAGGCAGGCCCTGTCTGTCATCGCGGCCCTGCGCGGCGCGTCATCAGATGCTCTGCGCCTTGGTGATGTAATGCCGACGTTTGATTTGATTAAGGGGGTTTATGGCGTATGACAGACTCGAATGATCTTTTTTTTAAGAACTATGATGATATTGATTTCAGCGCACCGGGGAAAGTTTTGTTTGTCTTTCAGGTGGCGGCGGAAAAAATAGACAGAAGGTATATAGAGGAACTTTCTCGTGACAACGTCATATGTGTTGCACGGTTTCTTCCTGGCGCGGTGGGGCTGCAGGGCGATTGTGACGGCAGATTTTTTGCGCTCAATGGTGCCGTGCATTGGTATTTCGAGGATAGCAAGAAACGGTTCTCTGTTTTTGACAACAGCGTACGTGATGTTGTGCGCGACCTTTTGAAAGGGTACCCGAAACTGGCGCACCAGCACGAGGCAATGTCTGTTTTATTGCTGGATAAGCTGCATATGGACCATTACTGTCTTGCTATCCTGGACGCGCAGCTTGGCCCGGATGTGCGTGATGTGGTGGTGGTTTCCAACAATGGTGCGTTTGATGCGGCGGTATCTGATTTGATCATAGGCAAGGGGCTGGATATCCCTGTTTGCTCGCCGCTAAAGGGTGCATCACCGGCCTATGTGCAAAAGCCGGGTAAGAAAGGGATTTTACGCCTGTTGTACCAATTGTGGAAAGATTTTCGTCATCGCGATGTCAAGCCGCGTGACGTACCTGTCACAGGCAAGTCCCCCGTTATTTTACCCAGCCCGTCCAAGAACCCGTTTTATTTAGAGGCACTGCATCAGGCGGCATTGGCGGTTTTGGAAACGCGGCCTGCTATTGTGGTGTTTTTTGGCGGGGCGTGGGATGGCACGGAAAAAGTGCGCGAAAGCTTGCGAGAAAAGGCGGCGCGGACAGGTCATGCATGTACCGTGATCTATATCGATCAGGTTCTGCGCGAGGTTCTTTTTGCCCCCAAGACTCAAAAAGCATTGTTGAAGATTATGCGCAAAGCGCGGGAGCTGGAAAGGCCAGGTGCTTATCCGGGCCTTGATCTGACAGATATATATAAGCGTTATGCCGTCGCGCATACGACACTGGGCATGGTGCGCGCATTTTTGGGCGCTGTATATTGGCTGGATGAAGTGCTGTCCCGTTGCCGTCCGGCCTATGGGCTGGTTTTTGGGGCGCGCATTTATTATGGCGTTGCTTTTGATGCCTTAATGCGCCGGCGCAGCGTTCCGACAGTGGATGTGCATGTCTTGACGCAAGCCGATTCTGCACGGCAATTTCAGACTCATACAAATTACCATGCCGTCATTGACAGCGAGCAAGAAGACTTCCTTGCCCGGTCGTGGAATCTTGACCGCCAAAACGTTGTGCGCATTGGGTATCTTTTAAAGACGGCGGTGGTTTCATCTGCGCCGTCCGTGCCTGTGGCGCATAACGATGACAAACGGGTTATCATGGTGGCGACGCAAACGGGTGTGTTCAAGCATAATCTTGAGCTGTTGATGGCAGTGATCGAAGCGGCAGAAAAATTTAATGATTGTGAAATTGTGTTAAAGTTGCACCCGCGTGAGCCGGAAGATTTTCGGGAGTCGTATCAATACCATCTTGATAGGCATGGCACCATCATCCCTGTGCGCATTTTGCCGCCGGATGCGTGCAAGGAATCTGTGCTGCAATCCGCTTTCCTTGTCGTGACGCGCACCAGTAACGTGGGGGTCGAGGCTTCAGGTTACGGCATTCCGGTCGTGCGTTACGTGGCGAACGATCGCTTCTTGCCAGATGCCTTTTTGAAGCTCCCCTATGCGCTGAATGCGCTCACGCGGGAAGAATTGCTGGCACATATTACAGATGTTTTATCAGAAGGGCCGGCGCTGGAAAGTCTGCGAAGACGGCAGGAAGACTATCGCACCAAGAACCCGGCCATTTACAAAGCGGATGGCGCGGTACGGCTGGTGGACTTCATGGAAGGCAAGGCAGGTGCCGTGCCAGATGTCTCCGGCACAGGTGGTTGGGATTTCCCCCGGTACCTGAAACGTGCCATCTTTGGGCGTTAGGCTGCTTTTACAGCTGTTTCCTCGTTTTTCCGCCGTTCCAGCATGAAAACACAAAGATCAAAATCAAGCTGTGTGTCAATATCGAACGATCTTTCGGGCGGCATGACATAGATATCCGTTTTTTCTGTCAGGTTTTTATAGGTATGGTGTATGTCTGTGCCCGTAAAGAATGCGCGCTGCCATATATAAATAGCCCCATTGAGTTGGTAAACCGGTGGCGCGTCCTGCCGCCGCACAATATGCGCGGGCTTGCACACGGCATAGCCGCCGCTGCTTTGTTGCTCGATGACCGTGTAATAAGGTGATGGCGGGTCACTGGTGACACTGACCACGTTGTCGGCGTGTCCGTTTTTCAGCACATTCATGGCGCCTGTAATATCGCGGGCAAGGCGGAGCGGCGATGTGGGCTGGAGCAAGGTGACGGTATTAAAAGGCGTGCCCGTTTTTTCCTCGACCCTTAAAAGGGCGTGTTTAACGGAGGGCATGGAGCCGATGGTGTCGCTGGCAAGGTCATCCGGTCGTTTTAGGGGAATCGCGCCGTATTGTTCAGCAACAGATAAAATATCGGTGTCATCGCTGCTGACCACAATATGGGAGAACAGGCCCGATTCTTGCGCATGGCCGATGGTGTGGGCGATAAGGGGCTTTCCGGCCAGCGGCTTGATGTTTTTCCCCGGCAGGCCCTTGGAGCCGCCTCTGGCAAGGATGATGCAGATATTTTTAGACATAAAACGACTCCGGTCACAGGTGCTGCTGTATGTGCGGCATCGTAATTCATAATATTTTAAAAAGCCAGCGCCGTGAAAGCGATTTGATTGACTCCACCGTCTGCAGGCCGCTAGTCTCCTGACAGTAAATAAGTAAATACACGGCCATGAATCTTACGGAAAAAATATACACACCGACAGCGCGTGAAAGCCTGACGGAAGGCCTGAAGATACAGGCACGCGTTGTCTGGGCATTGATCTTGCGTGAAATGCAGACAAAGCATGGCCGTAAGGATATAGGCTATCTCTGGGCCATGTTCGAGCCGATCATGCTGATGGGGATTTTCTTTGCGCTTTTTGCCTATCGCGGCATGACAGAGCATGCGGGCATGCCGCTTGTACCGTTTTTGCTCACGGGTATTTTGCCGGTCGTGACCATGCGTAAAATTGCAAACGGTATCTCGACAGCTGAACTGTTTGCAAAGCCTTTGCTGATTTACAGGCAAGTAACGGTGCTGGATGCGATGATTGCGCGCGTCATTCTGGAGGGGGCAACGTTTTTTGTTGTATTTGCGTTCCTTGTTTTTGTGGCTTGTGCCACAGGCTATAGCCAGCCGCCGCATGATCTTTTGGCTGTGGTTATATCCCTTTTCATGATTATTTTCTTTGGGATGAGTGCCGGGTTTTTTCAAAACGTTCTAACGACCTTCTGGCCTGTGTTTAACCGTATCATGTCGCACATCTGGCGCTTGCTTTTGTTTGTGTCATGCGTGTTTTATACGCTGCGTGACGTGCCTGCGCAGGTACGCGATGTTTTGTACTATAACCCGCTGGTGCACTTGATCGAATTGTTCCGCGAAGGGTTTTTTGTTTCGTTTGAAACCTCGATACCGGGCTATGGCTATGTTGCCATCATGGCGGTTGTCAGCCTTTTTATCGGGCTTTTGTCCGAGCGTATGATACGTTTTAGGGCGTTTGACTGATGATACAGTTCCAAAATGTCACAAAGATGTATAGAACGACCGGGCATCCCAATATCATTCTGGATGACGTGACGGAAACGATTCCGACGGACAGGAATGTAGCGATCATGGGGCGCAACGGCGCGGGCAAATCAACGTTGCTGCGCCTGGTTGCAAAGTCAGAGCGCCCCACGGGTGGGCGCATCATGTCGCGTGGCCGTATATCATGGCCCATGTCTTTTGCCGGCGGCATTCACACGCATTTATCCGCGATTGATAATATTCGTTTTGTTTCGCGCATTTACGGGCAAAACTGGCGGCGGGTGGTTGATTTTGTCGAGGATATGGCCGAACTGGGTACATACCTTCACATGCCGATCGGCACGTTTTCATCCGGCATGCGTGCCCGGACGAATCTGGCGCTGTCTCTGGCTATTAATTTTGACGTTTATCTGGTTGATGAGATACCGACGGTGAATGATGCGCGGTTCAAGAAAAAATATGACGATGCGATTGCGCAGGCGCGTAGTAATGCAGCCTTTGTGATGGTGTCGCACAACTTGCAGACAATACGCGAAAGTTGTGATTTGGTTTTTGTGCTTAACAAGGGAAAACTGGTCCGCTTCGATTCAGTCGAAGAGGGCTTGGAGGTATATAAAAATCTATGAGTAACGCAGCGCAACAACGACAGCAAAAAACGCTGTCCGTAGAACAGGATGAAATAAGAGCCGCGCAGCCGCATTGGGCAGAGCAGTCCGCCAAAAAGATGCGTAACACATTGCAAATGATGTTTCTGGCTGTGGCGATTCCAACATTGGTGTCGTTTGTTTATTTCTTCTTTATTGCCGCAGGGCAGTATCAGTCGGAAACGCATATGACTGTGCGCGCTGCTGGTAGCGGCCCGTCCCCCGCGCTGTTTGGCATGATGATGGGGCTGAACGGTATGGGGCAATCATCGCAGGACGTGCGTAGCATTGTTGAATACGTGCATTCCCGCGATGCGGTGAAGGCGCTGGAAGGAAAAATTGGTTTGCGTGCGATGTTCACGCATCCTGATGCGGATTTTGTAGCGCGTTTACCCAAGGGCGCAACGTTTGAAGAGCTGTATGATTACTACATGAACCGCGTTGATGTTACGTTTGATATCGATAGCGGGTCGGCCATTATTCACACACGTGCTTTTACGGCAGAGGACGCGCATAAAATTGCCGCGAATATCCTGACGTTGAGCGAGGAGCTGATTAACGGCTTTAATGATCGCGCTGAACGCGATGCCCTGCGCCTTTCGCAAGAACGTGTAACTGAAGCAGAGGAGCGCATGAAAGATGTGCGAAAGCGCATGGCGCAATTCCGCATGGCGCATCAAGATATTGACCCTGCAATGAAATCCGGCGCGATTTCAGGCTTGATTTCCGGCCTTGAGGCGGAACATGCCAAGTTGTCTGCAGAGGTAAAGGCCATGTCATCCTACATGACATCTGAAAACACGCAGGTTGTTCTGGCGCGTAAGAAGCTGGCTGCGCTGAATGCGCAGATCAAGCAAGAACAAAAGCGCCTGACAGGCGGTGAAGGGGCCTATACGCAAAAAATTGCAGGTTATGAAGAGCTGATGACGGAGCATGAAATTGCAACGCAAGCTTATACTGCGGCGCTAACATCGCTGGAAAGCGCGCGGCTGGAAGCGCAACGGCAAAAAAGCTATGTCGTTCCTGTTGTAGAGCCGATTGCGGCGGAAACGGCGGAATATCCAAAGCGTGGCCAGTCGGTCTTTTTGACTTTTATCCTGTCATTCTTGATTTTCGGCATTGGCCGCCTGATTTTGGCCGGGCTGAAAGACCATGTTGTGAATTGACGGAGTGGTATGACGACTGCATCAAATCTTGGCCGTCTTCTTGTTTTGTCGTGGGGCATATGGCGTATACCGCATCTCAAAACTTTTGTGCATGAGGCAACGGATTTCGTGCTGCCTTATACCGGCGGTTATGATGCGGTTGCGGGGTGGGGGCGCAAGCTGACCAGCACCCGCGCCCGCGCTTTGGCGGAAAAAAAGACGCTGCCCTATATCGCGCTAGAGGATGGTTTTTTACGGTCCTATGGTTTGGGCGTTGATGGTGCGCCGCGTCTGTCCATGCTTTTGGACCGCACAGGTATTTACTATGATTCAACCCGTCCGTCCGACCTTGAAACCATGTTGCGTGAAACGGATTTCAGCACAGAAGAGCTGGCCCGTGCCCGCCGCGCGATGGACTGGATGCGGCATGAAAAACTGACGAAGTACAATAAAGGTCTTTTGCCCTATAAAGGCCGTGCATTTAAACGGCTGATCGTCGACCAGACGGCGGGTGATGCGTCAGTGCAATATTCAGGCGCGTCCGTGGATGCGTTTGAATGCATGATCGAAGATTCTTTGGCGGCATTTGATGCAAAAGATATCGCTGTGAAGCTGCACCCGGATACCTTGACAGGTAAAAAGGGCGGTTATCTGCGTGAATTGTCGCAAAAGCATGACGTCAATCTTATCACAACGCCTGTCAATCCGTGGGATTTGTTTGCGGCTTGTGACGAAGTTGCGACCATTTCCAGTCAGTTGGGGTTTGAGGCGTTGATGGCGGGTAAAAGCGTGCATTGTTACGGCCTGCCGTTTTATGCGGGCTGGGGATTAACGCAAGACAAAATTTCTTGTGGCCGCCGGGGCCACGCACGGACGGTGGAAGATATTTTTGCGGCGGCATATTTACGCTATGCGCGTTACGTTGATCCGTTTACGGGCGGCATTGCGACACTGGAAGATACAATTGGATTGATGTCCGATCTTGTGCGCCGGGAAAAGAAAACATCTGCGCCTTCCGTTGCTGTGGGGTTCAGCCCATGGCGTATGTATTTTACGCGCCGATTTTCAGGGCCGGATACCGGATTTGCGCGCAGCATGAAGGCCGCGCCGCAAGACAATCGCCGTGTTATTGCCTGGGCATCGCGGCGCGACAAGTTGTTGCAAAAAAAACGCCTTCCTGCTGACATGCCGGTGACATTGATGGAGGATGGCTTTGTGCGCTCGCGCGGTTTGGGCGCAAAGCTTGCGTTTCCGTGGTCTTTGGTTCTGGATGACCGGGGTATTTATTACGATCCGCGCACGGCATCTGATCTTGAGCATATTTTGCAGCATGAAGAAATGCCCGAAGGTCTTTTGGTGCGCGCGGCGGGGGTCCGTGATTTGCTAGTCAACACGGGTGTGAGTAAATATAACACAGGCCAACAGGCTGCGCTTGATACGGGCGTGGATGGTCGCTGCGTTATTCTGGTGCCGGGGCAGGTGGAGGATGACGCCTCTATCATGACGGGCACGGAAGATATCTGCACGAACTTTGATTTGCTGAAGGCTGTACGCAAAAATAATCCTGATGCCTATATTTTGTATAAGCCGCACCCTGATGTTGAAGCCGGTAAGCGCAAAGGCGGTTTTCCTAACGTGGATGCCTTGCAGCATTGTGACAAGGTGTTAAAGGATTGCAGCATTTCCAGCCTGTGGCCTGTTGTGGATGAAGTGCATGCCATGACATCTCTAACAGGGTTTGAAGCTTTGCTGCGTGACAAGACAGTTGCAGTTTACGGAAAGCCTTTTTATGCAGGGTGGGGGCTGACAAAAGATTTTTGCAATTTCCCGCGCCGTACGCGCCATTTAAACATAAACCAATTGGTTGCGGGTGCGCTGTTGCTTTATCCATTATATTTTGACTGGAAAACAAAGCAGGCTTGTAATATAGAAACAGTTATCCGCCGACTTGCAGCTTAACCATAACAATAAAAGGGCGCTGATATGACGACATCTGCAGTTCCACAAACCAGTTTCAGGCGTTTTTTGTTTTTGCAGGGGTGTCACGGCCCGTTCTTTTCTTTGCTTGCAGCGCGGTTGATGGCCGATGGGCACAGCGTCCGGCGCGTGAACTTTAACGGCGGTGACAAACAGGACTGGGCGCATGATGCCGCCGCCACGGACTATATCGGCACGGAAGAAGATTTCCCGGCGTGGTTAGAACGCCATGTGGCTGATTTTGGTATCACCGATATTGCATTCTACAGTTATTGGCGCCCCGTGCATCAGGCTGCTATGCATCTCGCGCAAAAAAAAGGCGTGCGCCTTCATGGATTTGAAGAAGGGCTGCTGCGCCCCAACTGGATCATGTGCGATCCGCGCTTGCCGTGTGAACAGGCCGAAGATTACCGCGCCCGCATTTTACGTGCCCGTCAGCAACCGGGGTGGGGGCGTCCGTCTTTGCAGCAGGCCCGCTGGCCCAAGCTGCCGTTCTCAACGCCGCGCATGTTGTGGAACTGCGTGTGGCATTATTTCGGGTTCTGGCGTTATAAACGTCTGTTCAGGAATTACCGCACGCACCGCACGGTCAGCGTTGGCGCGGAAACCATGGCGTTTTTGCGCCAGTCTGCGTTGTATGTGCCGCGCAAGGTTCAATCAAGGCTGCGTCAGCGCGATATCTGCCGCAGCAGGAAACCGTTTTACCTGTTGTGCCTGCAACTGGAGGGTGACAGCCAGATTCGCCAATACGCCGATCACAAAACAATGCGTGCGGTGATCGAGGACGTGATTGCCGCTTTTGCGCGTTCCGCGCCTACGGATTGTAACCTTGTCATCAAGGCGCACCCGCTGGATAACGGCGTGAACAATCATGAAAAAGCGGCGCAAGAGCTTGCCGCGCAGCATGGCGTTGCGGATCGTGTCGTTTTTCTCTGGTACGGAAAGATGGCACCGTTCCTGCGTCGCGCCAAAGGCATGATTACCATTAATAGCACAACGGGTTTGTCGGCGCTGTATCACAAGTGCCCCGTTAAAACGCTGGGCCGGGCGTTGTATAATATTCCCGATCTTGCGGATATGCGTGACCTTGATGACTTTTTAGCCAATCCCGCGCCGCCCTGCCTTGATACATGGCACATGCTGCATCGCATGCTGGTAGAAACAAGCCAGATCGACGGGAATTATCATGTGCCTGCGTGCTATCCTGACTTGCTGGACACTGTTGCGGAAAGAATGTTGCCGCAAAAAGACGGCATGCGCGTTGTGCCCACGCATGAATCGTGGCGCATGGTGGGTTAAGGAGCGATACCATGCACCATGTCCGCCGTCGCCGCGTTTTTTATATTGCGGGTTTTGATCCGCGTGGTGCGGGGCACTATCACCGCCTTTACAGGACGCACGCCAAGAAGCAATCCGATATCGGGAGTCTACGTTTTGATGTGTCCTTGCGCGAAAGGATTTCAGCGTTGGTGCACGGGTGGCGTGTGCGGGCGGATGATGACGATGGTGCGGGCATTGACACGGATGTGGAGTTTTTGGTCTGGGACGACATTGTGCGCCGCCACTGGAATGATTCCCTGACGGGGGTTTTGTCCGACTTTTTTTTCTGCCTGAAAGCTTACCTGTTCACAGGGCTTGTGGGTCGTTATGCGCGTGCCTGCCCCCGGCAGATGATTGCGGGGCTGTACCCGGCGCTGTATATTATTTTTTCCCTGTTGTCTGCGGGATGGCTGGCCTTTGCATTGGCCGGATATTTACTGCTGCACATGCCGGTTCTGGTTGCTGTTGTCTTGGCGATGGCAGTGGGCTATGGGTTTTTGAAACTGTTGTTCTGGCTGGGTGGGCGTCTGGCTGTTTTCTGGTTGATGCGAATTTACGCTTTTTCCGCACGCTGGAGCCAAGGGGCGCTCCCTGATGTTGATGCGCGTATTCACGCTTTTTCCGATCGTATATTGCACGCATTGGGCGAAAATGACGCGGATGAGGTTTTGATTGTCGCGCATAGTGTCGGCACGATGCTGGCGATACCCGCTGTTGCTGCGGTTTTACGGCGCATGCCGCAAGATGCAAAGTTGTCTTTGATGACGTTGGGGCAATGCATTCCCCTTATCAGTTTTCAGCCAGAGGCGGAGAAATTCCGGTGCGACCTTGACACGGTGGCGCAAGATGCGCGGCTGTCGTGGGCGGACTACACGGCGCCGTCCGATGGCATTTGCTTTCCCCAGCTTGACCCTGTTTTGTCCTGCGGTCTTGAGCGGACAGAGGGCAGTGGGCCGCACGTTCTTTCGCCACGGTTTTTTCGCCTTTATACCAAGGGTAATTACCGCCGCCTGAAATTCAAATGGTATACGATGCATTTTCTTTACCTGATGTCGACGGATGTCGCGGGTGAATATGATTACTTTGCCATGACGGCAGGGCCAAAAACGCTGCGCGCGCGGCTGGGGGGGATGTAATGTCTGCTTGCCCCGTATTTCCACCGCCGCTGAAGGGTAAGGCATCGCTGTTCAGCCTGTTCTTTAAAAAGAAGAGGTCATTGCTGGATGCGCTCTATGCCCGCAGCTACAGCATGAAGATGGGGGAGGTCAGCCTGCCGGGCATTGACCTTTACATGGTCAACCAGCCCGATCTGGTCCGCCGCGTGATGGTGAACGAGGTGAATGCATTCCCCAAGCACAGGATGTTGGGCGAGATTTTAGGACCGCTTTTGGGGGAAAGTATTTTCACAACGAACGGTCACCAGTGGCGGCGGCAGCGCGATCTTCTGGACCCGTCCTTTACCATGGTGCGTGTGCAGCATGTCTTTGCACTGATGCAGGCCGCTGTGTCTGAAATGATGGCACGGCTGGAAAAAGAGGTGGATAAAGGACCGTTTGATATCGACCATGAAATGACCTTTGTGACGGCAGATGTGATTTTCCGCACGATTTTGTCTGTCAGCCTTGATGATAAGGAGGCACGGAAAATTTTTGATGCTTTTGTCCTTTTTCAAAAGGAATCACCCGCCGCCGCGTTAAAGCGCGTGTTTCGCCTGCCGCGCTGGTTGCCCTATGGGCGGCGTGGTGAAAAGCTGCGGCTTCAGGCAGGGCAAGAGATCAGGGATGCGCTGGCAAAGCTGATCTTGCCGCGCTACGAAGCGGCACAAAACGGCACACCGGGGCCGGAGGAGGATATCCTCTCCACCATCCTGCAAGCCAAAGACCCGGATACCGGCGCATGCTTCACGTTCGAGGAAATTGTGGACCAGATTGCCATGTTGTTTCTGGCGGGCCATGAAACATCGGCCAGTGCGCTCACATGGTCACTTTATCTTTTGTCGCTATACCCTGATATACAGGACCAGGCGGCGCAAGAAGTTGTGCGTGTTACAGAGACAGAAGGCTGGAGCGTATCATCGCTAAAGGGAATGGCGCTGGTGCGTGATATTTTTCGCGAAGCGCTCAGGCTTTATCCGCCCGTCGGCTTTTTTACGCGTGAATGCGCGAACGACACGGAAATGCGTGACAAGAAAATGAAAAAAGGTTCTATCGTCGTTGTTGCGCCATGGTTGATTCACAGGCATAAAGATTTTTGGGATAACCCGCATGGATTTGATCCGTTTCGGTATGAAAAGGGAAAAATGAAAGTGCCTATGGCTAGCGCCTTTATGCCCTTCGGTATGGGGCAGCGTGTGTGTATTGGCACGGCCTTTGCGATGCAAGAGGCGGCATTGGTTCTGGCATCGTTTTTAAAAGCGTACAAAGTGGAACTGGCACCGGGTTTTGTACCGGAACCTGTAGGTCGCATTACCGTACGATCAGATAACGGGATGCGGGTGATTTTAAAGCGGCGAGGGGTATAATGGAACGTATTGCAGGCATTGCGCTGGTGACAATTATGGTGCCGCTGGCTGTTACAGGGTATTTGTTGATTTGCGTTGTTGGGTTGTTTGGCCCCGTAAAACGTGTGCGGCAGGGCGTGCGCGCGTTGGATCATTTTGTGAATGCAACGATATTCAATGGCTATGCATGGGAATCGGTTTCATCGCACGCATGGCGCGCGCGGGATAAAAAATGGGCGCAAGTCGTGATTCGCTTCCTCGACATGTTCCAGAAAAACCACTGCCAACGGGCAAACAAGCGTGAGCAGCGTATTGTTGATTTGGTTTTGGAAAAAAACCTGCACGCGCAGACGGTGGGGAAAAAGAAAAACTCACCCCGGCAGGATACGGCGGCATAGTAAAGCTTGTTAAGCCGACTTGGCCCAGCTTTCCAGCGCTTTGCGCGTTTCGTTGTAAACGGGGCGCAGTTTCAGGACTTGGTCTGAAAGTTTTTTTGCTTCCCAGCCGTCTTTAGCTTTACGCTCGATTTGTCCGGCAAGGCCGCTAATGCCTGTCAGGCCAAAGTTGGCTGTCATGCCTTTGATGTCATGCCCTCTGCCGCCAAGGGCGTTGGCATCCCCTTTTTCCAGTGCGGCTTCAGCCTCTGTAATCAGCTCTTCGCATTTCTCGTAAAGGCCGTTCATCATATCCATGAACTGATCGCTGCCCAAGCTTTCTTTGAGGCCGCCAAGAACGTCAAGGTTAAACAGTTTTTGCCATTGCGCGCTGTCTGCGGGTGCCGCCGGTGTGGGTGCGGCGGGTTTTTCTACCGCTGCAGGTTGTTCAGCAGTTGGTGCAGTAGCGGCAGGCACAGGCGATGGTGGTGTCGTTTGTGTAGTGGCAGGTTGCTGTTGCCCACAGAGTCGTGAGAGCAAGGCGCGCAATTGTTCAGGATTGATGGGCTTGCCAAGGTGATCGTTCATGCCCGCAGCGCGACAATCTGCAATGGCATCTGCCGAAATATTGCCCGTCATGGCGATGACAGGCGTTTTTGCTTTTTCCGCGTCCGGCAGCGCGCGGATCATACCTGTTGCCTCCAGCCCGTTCACGTTGGGCATTTCCATGTCCATCAACACAGCGTCAAAGCCTGCAGATTTTAATTCGTTTAAGGCTTCTTCGGCACTGCTGGTTGTTACGATTGTGTGGCCGTCTTTTTCCAGCAGACCCGCAACAACGCGCTGGTTAATAACGTTGTCATCGACGACAAGGATACGCATGGGAGAGATGTCCACGGCACTTTCAGTGACAGGGTTTTCTGCCTTGCCGATGTCGAAGGGCAAGATGAAGTAAAAAGTTGTACCCTCGCCAGCTTTGCTGTCCAGTTGGATGCTGCCGCCCATGGCTTCAACAAGTTTTTTGCAGATGGCTAGCCCCAGCCCAGTGCCGCCGAATTGACGTGATATGCTGTCATCTGCCTGCGTATAGGGTGTGAAAAGTTTTTCTTGCGCGTCTTTTGAAATCCCGATGCCGGTATCTTTGACAGCGAAATAAATGCGCGGTTTCTTCGCCGTCATGTCATAGGGCTTCATGATAACGGTTACAGAGCCTTTGTCCGTGAACTTGATGGCATTGCTGATAAGGTTAAGAAAGATTTGTCGTAGACGCGTGGGGTCCCCTTTCAGGACGGGCGGGATATCGGGCGCGATTTCAGCGCTGAGCGTAATGCGCTTTTCGTCTGCGCGGCCTGACATCAGCAAGACGACACTTTCCACCAGTTTTGTGCTTTCAAAATTGATGCTTTCCAGCGTCATCTTTCCTTCCTCGGCCTTGGAGAGGTCAAGAATGTCGTTCAAGAGCGCAAGCAGCGCGTCGCCGGAATACTGGATTGTTTTGGCGTATTCCCGCTGGCGGTCGTTCATGGGCGTATCAAGCAATAGGCGCACCATGCCCATGATGCCTGTCATGGGCGTGCGGATTTCATGGCTCATCACGGCAAGGAAGTCTGATTTCGCCTGATTGGCCTGGTCCGCTACTTCCTTTGCGTGGCGCAAGGCCTTGATGCGTTCAGCCTCGCGGTTGCGCAGATCGGCCATCAGTTCTTTTTCGCGTTGCAAAACGCCCAAAAGCCGCGTTTGGTCGGCAACTTCTTTTGTTTTGCGCAGTTCCAGTTCTTCTTCCTGCTTGCGCTGCAGATTGTCCCTTTCTGCCTGTTTACGGTCTTCGGTCAAAATCAAAAAGCGCAGAACGGAGAAAGAGAGCAATGTAAAGTGCAACACAAACCCAACCCAATAGGTATTGAGAGCCAATGCGGTCTGTTCCGATGGCGATATCAAGGCCGTTGTGCGCCATACGCTGACGGTGAGCAAGATGATCCACGCTGCCGCAAAAAGTGACGACATGGGGCGTTTTTTCGTCGCGAAAGCGGCCCGCAAGCTAACGCAGGTGCCCAGAATGGGAATCAACACAGGTAGAACGCGCCCCATAATCATGTATACGGCGGGCGTTGTCGCATTGAAAAAATACCCGATGGATGTGGCGGCAACGATAATGGCGGCTACCATGTTGAGTATATTGTCGGCCATTTTGTGATCGATGGTGGCCTTTCGCATGATGCCTATGGATAAAAGTGCGATAGCGGCCAGCAGGATATCGATCAAGACGACAGGCGTGTTGTTGCCGTAGGACACAATTTCATCAAGCGCGACATAAAGGAAATACGCGCAGCCCAGATATCCGATCAGGAATGCGGGCAGGGCTTTTTGGTGGTTCAGGAAGAAAATAAACAAAATGGCCGCCGCCGCCATGATGGTCATGGATAAAATGTTACGCTCAAGGTCTGATTGTTCTGCCGTGGAGCTGAAAAGAGCTTGTTCCTTAAGGTTCAAACGAAAATGAAACGGCATGCCAGCCATAGGCTCAACGTAAATGGCCACGGTGCGCAGAACGCCGGGGGTCAACGTTAACGGTACGGCGTTGCGGTGCTGTCCTTGCGTGTGTTGCTTGTTTTTGACCTTGCGCCCGTCGGTCATAAGGGGTTGTTCCGGTTGCTGGTCGCTAAAAACGGCAATGCGCTCTGCCGTTCCCAGCGTGCCGGCCATGCGGTTGCCGAGGTCCAGCACCCAGCGCGCGCGGGCCTGATTGCGGTTATAAAGGCTGAAAACAATCCAATACCCGCCCTCTGCGCCGTCAAGCGAGATATAGGGTGTGGATACGCTTTCTCCACCACCGCTTTTGAATGACGTAAGGATGGACGGAAAGGATAAAGACCTGCGTGGGTCTGGCAATATCTTGACGTAAGGGGTGAGATCGTAATCCGGCGCTTGGCTGGACAGGATGAGCGTTTTGTAAAGGCGCACATTGGTTCTGGTTGTGCGTGCCTGTGGCGCGCTGTGAGCTTGCAGCGTGTCTTGCGGGGCTGTTTGCGCCGCAAGGTCGGGCGCATGCAAAGTCATTGCCGCGATAAGCAGAAAAAATGCGGCGGTTGTTTTGGCCGCCCCTGATATGGTGGCGTGTATTGTCATGGCAGCAAAAACAATGCCATCAATGCCAGAACGCCAACTGTTGCGCTGGCGGCGACAGTTGTGAAGAGTGTAAAATTGTTCCAGAGCTGTTCTGCGTTTTTCAGTTGCTGGTTGTTGTCTTGCGTCATCATATTCCCCTATGCCCGCCCGGTGCGGCTTCTCACCTTAAAATCATAACCGATCTTGCCGGAAACGCTCAATAATTTGACTTGCTTTTATGGTGAAGCCCTCCTACTTTCTAGGGGTACCTTGTGTTTTAAGGATGACAACGTCATGATTACGTCAAAAAAAGTTTTGGCCTGCGGCTTTGTCGCGCTGGCAATGATGGTGCTGCCGCCCGCTGCCGGGGCGGAAGACGTGATTCGCGATGATGTTGTACAGGTCACGAATATCCCCCCTGCAGAAGTTACGGCAAAAGAAAAAGGGGCGTCCGTAATACCGGAATCGGTAGAAGTTGCGGCCCCGATGGAAGGGCAAGACCCCCTGACTGTGACAGATGTGCGCGTTGACAAAACGGCAAAGGATGCCGTTGTGGCACGCAGCCTGGCCATTGCCGCTGCCAAGCGTGCAGCCTTCAGCAAGTTGGCAGAACGGAACATGACGACAGACGCCTTTGCGGCTTTTGATATGCCGGATGACCGCGCCATTGCGGCAGTCGTGCAAGACTTCCAAATTGTCAGCGAACAGCTTTCTCCGACGCGCTATGTTGCGAACTTTACGGTGCGGTTCAGGGATACGGTGACGAACTACATAGATATCGACGGTTTTGCACATGCTGCTTCAGATACGCGTACTGCGCTTGTGCTGCCTTTTCTTGAAATCAGCAATGGCAGCATGGTGTTGTGGGAAGATACGAATTATTGGCTGGATGCGTGGCAACAGTCTCCGCTGGATGTGCCGGGGTGGAATTTGGTCGTGCCGCTTGGCGATATTACCGATATTACAACAGGCGCGCCGGAAACGACATGGCGTGGTGATTACACCTTTTTGGAGGCCATGCGCAAAAAGTATGAA
The DNA here is from genome assembly GCA_028817795.1 of Alphaproteobacteria bacterium. Lineage (GTDB taxonomy): Bacteria > Pseudomonadota > Alphaproteobacteria > Micavibrionales > UBA2020 > JAPPOU01. Next base: position 9,642 of record JAPPOU010000043.1, on the reverse strand, counting down.
ACGGATGACGTTGCATTGATTGTCCTGAATGCCGAGGGTGTGACTTTGGCGGTGGATGTGTATTTGTACAGTGATGGTAAATTGGGAACGCGTGCGCCTTTGGTGTCTTATGGCCGCGCTGCGGATAATGCTGGCATTGCACAGCAGGCACAGCGCCTTGTCGCGCAATACTTGAAAGACCGTGCCGATGAGCGCGTACAGCCTGTGGTGCAGCACAGCGTGCGGCGGGTGGAGCAAGCAGATGACCGTCTTGCCGTGCGTGCAGAGGCGCATTTTTCTGATTTTGGCCGTTGGGTGGATTTACAAAAACGTATTGCCGCTGCAACGCCGCCATTGGCTATGGAGTTAACGTCTTTGAACAGTGGCGGGGCAGCCTTCACGCTGAAATGTGCTTGTGACATGGCCGCGATGAACGTGGCGTTGGCCGATGCCGGGCTTCATCTTCAAAGTGCGGGTGTTGTTGTGGGTGATGCGTTATCGGCGCGTGAAACTGTTTATACCCTCGATATATTGGGCGATTGATATTGATGCCTGAACAGCTTCCATTTGATCTTGAAACTGTGTCCCGTTATACGCGGGGAGATTTTTTTGAGGCGCCGTGCAATGCGGCGGCTTTGCAGCAAGTTGCGCAATACCCGCCGTCGTGGCCCTCGCATGTGCTGATTGTGTGTGGCCCGCCGGGTGCGGGAAAAACGCATTTGGCAGCCATCTGGCAGCAAGAGTCGTCCGCCGTTGTGGTGCAAGGTGCCTTGCCTGCACCGGAAGAGGGCTTGCGGGCCGTGGTGGTGGATGATGCCCCGCGTTTTACGGTGGATGAAGCGCAGGCGCGGTCATTTCTTCATCTTTATAACCACCTGAAGGAAACAGGCGGGCATATGTTACTGACGGCTGAAACGCCCCCGCGTGACTGGGGTATTGCGTTGCCGGATTTAAAATCACGTCTTTTGTCCGTGCCTGTAGTGACCGTATCGCCGCCCGATGACGCGGTACTGTCCGTCGTTCTTGCGAAAATGTTTTCCGATCGGCAGCTTGCCGTTCCTGCTGATGTAATTGCGTTTTTGGTTAAGCGTATGGAGCGGTCGTTTGCAGCAGCGCGCAGCCTTGTTGCGCGTATAGATACAAAGGCGCTTGCAGAAAAGCGCGCAGTGACAGTGCCTTTTGTACGTGATCTTTTGGATGCAGGGTAACGGGCGCAGGCAGCGCTATGCCGCATCGCCTTTATTTTTGTCATCCTGCGCCTGCACGCGGCGACGTTCCGCGTGGACACCGCGTTGAAAGCCCATGGATACGCCAAAAACAAGAGCAATGCCCCAGGGAATGAAAAGAAGTTCGGGCTTGATGGCGCCCAGTTCCGTCATTTTCAGGATATAGGAAATGCCCGTCGCGGCCAGCGTGCCGACTGTTGCGGCAATGATAAGCTGTAGCGTCAGGCTGTTGACTTCTGATTGGTCTTGCCTGTTATCCGGGTCAAATTGCATTTTGTCCTCGTCTCTTTAAAAGGTTCGTATCACGCGATGATATCGGGCAAGAGCATGCTTTCGATCTTCGCGATGGAGTCTTTAAGAAGGAGTTTGCGTTTTTTCAGGCGCTGCAAGCGCAGGAAATCTACGGGAACAGCCTCGCTGAGTTGTTCGATCACAACGTCCAGATCCCGGTGTTCGGACCGGAGCTGTTCCAGCATTTTCTGCAGTTCTTCTTGTTCTTCTGGCAGCATGTGTAAAAAGCACCATTTCCTTTTGCGCGAAATATGATATCAGGAATGGCATAAGATGATAAGCGCTAATGCCCTCATATACATAAAGCTGTGAGGGCGCAGAAGAGGGTGGATATGGCAGAGAAAAAACGGATCGGCATTTTAACCAGCGGCGGCGATTGCGCAGGCCTGAACGCCGTGATTCGCGCGGCGGTCTTCGCAGCGGTATCGCGTGGCTGGGAAATTTACGGTATCGAAGACGGCACGGCGGGTCTTTTGGATAGACCCATCCGCTACCAAAAGCTGACGCGTGAGATGTTTGACACGACGATCATGCGCCTTGGCGGCACAATTCTTGGCACAACGAACAAGGGCAACCCGTTTAAGTTCCCGATGCCGGATGGCACGTTCAAGGATAGAACGCAGGAAATTATTGACGGCATTAAAGAGCTGGAGCTGGAAGCCGTGATCGCCATTGGCGGCGATGGCAGCATGGATATTTTGCGCGGCCTTGCAAAGCGCGGCGGTTTTAATCTTGTGACCATTCCCAAAACGATGGATAACGATGTCGGTAAAACGGAAATTTCCGTCGGCTTTGAAACGGCGGTGCATGTAGCAACAGAAGCGCTTGATCGTTTGCAGCCCACAGCGGCCAGCCATGACCGCGTGATGGTACTGGAGGTTATGGGGCGCGATGCGGGCCATGTCGCGCTGGCAGCGGGTATTGCCGGTGGCGCGGATGTTATTTTGATTCCTGAAATTTCTTATAGTACGGATAAAATCGCAGAAAAGATCATGTCGATCCGCGAGCAGGAAGGGCGCAACTTTGCGCTGGTCGTTGTGTCAGAGGCGGTGAAAACCGAAACGGGTGGTGCGCGACAGGTTGAGCATTACGGCGGGAAGAAAACCTATGGCGGTATCGGTTATTACATTGGCGATTTGATTGCGGAAAAAACAGGGTTTGAAACGCGTGTCACGGTGTTGGGGCACGTGTTGCGCGGGTCTTCCCCCATTCACCAAGACCGCATTGTGGCAGCAGCTTTTGGCGTGCATGCCGTTGACCTGGTCGCGCAGGGCAAGTTTGATCGTATGGTTGCATGGTCCAACCGTTCCGTGATCGACGTGCCGATTGAAGAAGCCATTGCCAGCTATCATGCCGTCAATCAAGACGATGCCTTGGTGCATACGGCGCGGGCGCTTGGTATTTGTCTTGGAGATTAGGCCTTTATTTTGTATAATGGCCGCTGGGGTTTTTTAGCCTGAAAGGGAAATATGCTTTACGTACAGCAATCACTCGGCCCGCGTGAAGAGATATTAATGGCCGCGCGCTTTCACTGGATGTATACGCTGCAGGCCATCTTCTGGATTATGTTCGGGCTGGCTGTGGGCGTTTTCTTTGGCTGGGCCGCGATATGGTGGACGGTCACGCAGTTAATGCGCGATTATATGGGGGATATTTCCAGCCTGACAGACCGGCAATACGATGAATTGTGGAGTATCATCGTCAAGAAAGAAGGCGGTTACCTTAAAATCCTTTGGAAGCAGCACATTGCTATACGCCTTTGCGTTTTGGGCATGTTTCTGGTGGGGCTTTATTTGTTCGCGCATATGATGGTTGTGAAAGCGACCACGGAAATTGCCGTGACGAACGAGCGGATCGTTTACAAAAAAGGCCTGATCGCCCGCCATGTGGGTGAGTTGAACATTGACAGGATCGAGGGCGTTTCGGTACAGCAGGGCGTTTTGGGCCGCATGCTGGGGTATGGCCGCGTCATGATCCGTGGTATGGGTGTGGGCGAGGTTGTGCTACCACCGATTGAAACGCCCATTGAATTTCGTCGCGCCGTGAATGAAGCAAAAAGTATTTTGGAAAAGGGTGGGGTCATTCGGACGACGGAAGACTATTGAAATCGCCCGCTTATTTCATAACACTTTAAAAAACAGCTTAATATTATGGCGTTTTTTTGGTGAAATACACGAGGGCTTCACGTTTCTGTCTTATGATGGTAGGTGAGGGGATGAACAAACCAAGAGGGACCGGGATGCAAAACGTCGTGGATACGAAAGAGCTTTTGTTGTCGAACAATATGGCAGCAGAAGAATATCACGCAGACCGCAGAGGATTTTTAAAGCACGGCCTTTTATTTACAGCCGCGCTTGGCTTTTGGACGCCTGACATTGCGCAGGCCGCGCCGTCCGTTGCAAAGGGCCGCACGATCAAGCTTTTGAATGCGCATACGGGCGAAAAGTTTCAGGGCGAATACTGGTACGATGGCAAGTATGACTCCGGCGCGTTTGGCGAGATTAAAGCGCTGATGCGTGATTTCCGCACAGGCGAAAAATTCCCGATTGATCCGCGCCTCATGGATATTATGTATGTTTTGCAGCACCGGGCGGACAGCACAAACGCGTATCGCATTTTTTCAGGCTATCGTTCTCCGAAAACAAATGCCAAATTGCGCCGCCTGACAAAGGGCGTTGCGCGGAACAGCCTGCACATGCAAGGGCAGGCCGCTGATATTTCCCTGCCGGGTACGCGGTTGTCGCACTTACGCAAGACGGCGATTTCTTTGCATGCGGGTGGTGTCGGGTATTACCCGAACAGCAGTTTCATGCACATTGATACGGGGCGTGTGCGGAGCTGGTAATTCCCGCCGGTCATTTCTTATTCTTCTGAGGTGTTCAGGGTTGGGGCGGTGTGGCGGTCTGCGCCTTGTGACGGCGTATACAGTCTTTCAGGTTGCGTTCGGCAGATGCGTTAAAGGCGTTTTGAAAGGCCTTTGTTTTAAAAACAGGCTTGCTGTCCAGAAAGTGCTGCATAACTGCGGCGCGGTGTTGCGCGTAAATATCGGCGGGCACAAAGGCATATTCCTTGCGGATATTGTCGTCATACTTTTGGAACGTGTCTTTGTCTGCTCCCAACACGGCCAAATCGCAATCCACCATCAGGTTTTCCATCAGCGATGACGCGCTGGTATGCGCTGCTGTCAGATCAATCAGCGCGGCAACCTTGTGTTGTATGCTTTCGGGCAATCCTGCGGCGGCGGCATGGGCCAAGAACATATCACGGCTTTGGGCTTCGTTGTCTTTGGCTGTGGGATCGTAAATGATATCGTGATACCACAGAGCCAGTTCGACCGTATCGAACAGGTTTTGTTTTTCACCGGGGGAAAGGTGCGTAACTTCGCCCGTCTTTTCAAGCGCCGTACGGCTCCAGTCCAGCATGTCGATCACGTGCTGTAGGTGGGTTTCGTCGTGGTAATAACGGCCTTTTGTGCGCCAGGCCTGTGTGACAGCGTTGGCATCCGGCGCGTTGTCTGCGCCAAGGCGCTGCCAGAGGCTTTCAAATCTTTCTTGCATCATCTTTTCCGCGCCATATTCGGCTCAAGCTTTTGCCCGCGGGATTTTTTGGCCGCGATTTCCTGTTCGGTTTTTTCAATGGCGATAAACCGCTCCGCCGATGTGGGGTGCGATGAGCGGGTCATGATGCTGTTCGGGTTCTCTGCTGCCATGCGCCGCCAGAAATCAGTTGCGCCGCGTGATTTGTATCCGGCGCGCTCCATGAAATAAAGGCCGACGTAATCTGCTTCCTGCTCAAAGCCGACGGCGTGCTGCGATGCGCCCAGCTGCCCGCCCAGTTGCGAAAATTGCCCGCCTGTGGACACCCCCGCTGCGGCCAGAAGAGAATCAACCACCAGTCCGCCGAAACCGCCCGCCATCGCATTGCCGCGCTGTTTGCCGACATGGTCCAGCGCGTTATGCGCCAGTTCGTGCGCGACGACCAGCGCAATTTCGTTATCGTTGCTTGCAAAGCGCAAAATCCCCTTTGACACAACAATGCGCGACCCGTCGGCAAAGGCGTTGATTTCAGAGCTGTCGTAATCCAGCAATACGGGGAAGGCGCAGCCCGAAACGGGTTGTATGTTGGCGGTAATCGTGCGTTTGCCGCGCCCCAGCGTCAGCGTGCTGGCATTGCCATTGGCGCGTTTTAATATCTGGCTGCTGGCCTCCAGCGCTTTGGGGCCGGGGGGGATGTCGATACCGTTGATCGCCAGAATAAAATCGCCCGATCGGATGCCTGCGCGCGCGGCGGGGCCGTTATCGGCCACATATTGTACGGCCAGACGGTCTTGCAGGTTATAAAGCGCCCGCACGGCGTTGCGGTAATTGGGCTTGACGGTATGAACGCTCCATGCCGTCATGCCGTGCATGGGTTCCACCGCATTGCCGCAAAACGCGGTATTGGCGGCGCGAATGGGAAAGGCAATGCTGAACAGCCTGTCTTGATCTGCCACATATTGTTTGTATGCAATTTGTTTTTGCAATTCGGCTTCGCGCTGAATTTCGGCATTATTGCCCTGTGGTGCCATGGTGACAGGGCCTGCGCAAGCGGTAAGCAATAGGTAGAAAGCAACAGTGAAAGCAGTGGCGTGATGTTTCATTTTTTAGGCTCCGTTTTGTCATGGTTTTCTACCATATAAACAGGGGGCATTGGGAACAAAAAGCCGGGGGAGATGGTTTTGCTTGACTTTCGGGGCTAAAATCTGCCATAAATAACCATGCTCGCAAAAGGCGGGTGTTGCACAGCCCGCCCTTTGGCGGGTTTTTTCTTGCCATGTTTACATTTTTTCGCCCGCCAGCCTGCTGCGCGGGTTTTTTGCCGTCTGACGGTAGGGAGGCCCTGATGTTCAATAAATATGACTGTTATCCCTATAAACTCTTCCAGCTTGAGCGCTGTATGGGGATGGCAGCGCAACAGCGCTTTGCCGAAGGCCAGCTCAGGCGTGCAACGGAAAATTTTATGCAGCGTGTAAAAAACTTCCATGCCGCCACGGGGCACGCCCATGCGCTGACGGTTGCGCAAAAGGAAGAGATGCTTCCCTATCTCAAAATGCTGGCGGAATCCGGCTGGCCTTTGGCATATGGGCGCAGCATCATCGAATCGCGTGATTACGATACGAAGTCTTTGAATGGTGCGGAAACCGCCTTCAAATCCATCGGCGCTTTTGCGGCGGAAAAGGGGCTGGCGGAAGAAAGCGGCCTGCATATCGCCATGCACTATATCGGCAGAACGCTGGATGAAGCGGTGAAAGGGGGCTTCAACCCCGCCCACCCGCGCCCCCCTGCGCGTCCGTCTTCCGGTGGGCTGTGGCGCGGTGGGAGCGTCAATGGCGCGCCCAGGGGCCAAGGAAAGCCGGGGGCAGATGAAAAACCCGTGGCAAGAGAGCCTTACCGCATTACGGTTGGCCGCCCCGCCGATAAGCCTGTTTCTTATAATCACCCCCCGCTCACGCCGGAACAGGTCGCTAAAATAAACCAGCGCGCCCCCGCCGGTATACCGCCGGAGGATTTATTGCCCAATCCTGCTTTCGGCGGGCTGCCGACATGGTATGTTGAAGGAGCCATTAACAATGATGGCGATGAAATGGTGGCTGTTATTTCCGGTGCTGCCGGGGCAATTGGCAGTGGGGCACGGGCGGCGCATAATGCTATACGACTCAGGCGTTATCTCAATACGGCGCGGCAAATTCCGAAAGGTGTGCGGAAGGTTGGGAGCGGTGCTGAGAGCTTGTCATCAGGGCAGAGAGCGAGCTTGAAAACATTCACTAAAAAGCATTCGAAATACAAAGGAAGCATGGGTGTTACGAATTATTCTGACGGGCGCGCTATTTATACTGTAAAACATCCTGCGAAAAATATTCCAGGTTCTTATACTATATGGGATAAACAAGTGGACGCTGCCGGAAGAGTAATACGCACAACAAAAACGACAGTTGGCCCGGATGGTGAACTGATACACATCAAGAACTATTAAGGAGTAAAAAACATGGAACGCCAGAAAATATTAGAAACTATTTTTCATTTAAAGAAGCCTGATGAGCTGGATCATCTGGCAGAGCAGTTAAGAAGTGTTGGCTGGGACAGCCCGGATGGAGAGGTGGCGCATCTTACTTCTGCGCATATCATATCAATTCTGGAACGTTATCTCGATGGGCGCCTCACGGAACAGCAGGTTGAGGATTGGGCGAATCTTGTGGAAGCGCGCGAAGATATTACTTTTGGTGTGCAGGAAGAAGATGAGGATATGGTGACGGCGGCTATTCACGATCTGGCCAATCCTGCTTTGGAGGGGAATATCACCCATGAAAGTGCAAAAAAGCTTGTTTCACGCTTGCGGGATTTTGAGGCCTGAAAGTGCCTGTCTATATGCGTGATGTGGAGAGGGTGTGAAGGTGCAAAAGGCCGAAAGGTGTATTAAAATGATTACACTTGAAAAAATTGAAGTTGCGCTGAGGAAGGCTGACATAGAAGGGTTTCTGAAAGGCGGCGCTCCTCAGGATGAGTATGATGCGGAAGCAGCAGAAATAGCTGAAGCGCTTGCAGGTATTAGAGGGGCTGATCTGTCAGAGGATCGGGTCCTACAAATTGTGTGTGACATATGGACAAAGTCATTTGGGCATGAATTTCATGAAACAGAAAAAATAAAGCCTGTGTTTCAGAAATTAGTGCGTGATATTCTGGATGAATAGGTGCGTCTGAACAGCGCAGTCGCTATTTTAGAGGGTGGAATAAAATGAAATAGTATAGCACATACTTTCATCCGAAAGGATTGAGCCTTATCGCCCAGCATGACAAGTCTTGGATTTTTCTTTCCTGTTTGAACCTTGCAGGGCAGATGGTACACCCGGCGGGGGTCGAACCCACAACCTCTGCCTCCGGAGGGCAGCGCTCTATCCATTGAGCTACGGGTGCATAGCGTTTTTATCGCTCCTCCTTTATCGGGGAGAATGCATGTTTCTGTCAATTGATAATTCTGGCGATAATTTTTTGGGAAAGCGGCATTAAAGCCGGTTGTATTTGTTCAGCGTCGTTTTCAGGTTATCGAGCAACGGCAGCATTTCCTTTTTAAAGGCAGCCTGTTTGCCTTCGGGAATGTGCAGGGCCACGTTTTTCACGGTCATTTGAGCCTGTTCTTCAATTTCTGACAGGGCCAAATTTTGCTGCATCAGCTTGGCATTGGTTTCTTTCAGCCTTTCGACCATGATCTGCATCATTTTTGAAAACAGGCCGTCTTTCTGGCCGATGGTTTCCTTTATATCCTCTGCAGAAATCGCGACCAGCACGCAGTCTTCCATGGTGCGGATGCTGGCGCTGCGCATGCCGCCGTCAATCAGGGCCATCTCGCCAATAATGGACCCTTCGGCCACTTCGGCGATTTTCACGTTGCGGCCGCTCTTGTCGCGGACAAAGACTTCAACCTTGCCTTGTTCTATCAGGAAAGCGCGGTTCCCAATGCAGCCCTGCTCTATTACAAGCTGGCCTGCGGGGACGAACCTCCTGTTCAATACTTTTGTGCCCTTGTTCATAAGACTTAGACCCCTATAAGACCATTTTAATACCATAATGTTTTAATTTCAGTTGATTTTCGCTTCAATTTTACGCAATTTATAAGGGTTGGCCTGTCTTAAGTTTTTGTTTTTAAAGGGTATTTGAATGTGCTTGACAAAGCTATCACGTAAATTTTATACAATCACTTCAAGTTTTTATGTCGAGTAGTGGAGATTCGTTGTGAAACGTACATATCAACCCAGCAAACTGGTTCGCGCCCGCCGCCACGGTTTCCGTGCGCGCATGGCGACCAAGAATGGCCGCAAGATTTTGTCTGCGCGCCGTGCCAAGGGCCGCAAGCGCCTGTCGGCGTAAGCACGAAGGCGGGCGGTGATGACCGCGCCTTTGCGAATAAAAGCGACAGCCGCATATAAACAAATTTCCAAACAGGGAAAAAGGTGGGGGACTCCCGCCTTTTTGTTGCAGGTTGTGAAAACGCAGCCAGATGCGCCTTTTCGTTTTGGTTTAACGGCCAGCCGCAAGGTGGGCGGTGCCGTCATCCGCAACCGCGCCAAGCGGCGCTTGCGTGAAATGGTGCGCCATATATCAAAGACATATGC
>JAPPOU010000127.1 GCA_028817795.1 Alphaproteobacteria bacterium | reverse complement strand
ACTTCCGTGCAATATCCTCCACGATCTGAATTTTTTTTGAACTGGCACACCCTCCCTCTTTCGTGGCTTAGCCTTTAATCAGACCATATTAACAGGAAATAGGGGGGCTGCGTCTATAAATTCAAAACCCGGCGCATGTTTTTCATATTCTTAGGGGCAGTTTTTACCGGGAATAGTTGATAGCCCGGTCAGGCGCTGTTCTACTTTAAATACGCCGTAATCGACGACAGCATAGCTGACAACGCCGTTGTCGTGCAGGTAGATATCCATTTCATAGGCAGGGGTTGCGCTGTCTTTGTCCTTTAGCGGAAAGGCAGCAAGACGTACGCGCCATGCGGGGGATGTAAGCAGGGCTTTATCAACTGCGTCTTTTTCCCCGCTGCCAAGTTTGGCCTGTATTTCTTTTGGGGTGAGCTTGCCGCTGATAACGGCATTCATTTCCGTGGGGCCGTCGGCATCCGTGCCATCGAAGACGGTGGTGTTAAAAAATAGTTCTTCCCGTTGTGCGCGGGCCAGCGTTTCTTTTGTGTGCGTGACGGGTAAATAGAATTCTTCCGGCAAGGGAAAGACCAGATTATTTGGTCTGCTATATTCGGCAACGGTTTTCCCGTCTTTTGTGCGGTTCACCGCGCCGCGCAGGTGTTCGGTGGTCAGGCCGTTTTCCTGCCGTTCGGAATTGAATTCAAAATGTGTGCCGTCATGCGATTCCCACGATACATAGTGATTGACGTTGCGTATCGGGCGTCGTCCTGGGTATTGGTATTCTATTGTAAAGCGTTGGTCTGTTGTCCAGGCATCACAGGTGTCGTCTTGCTCGTAATACATGCTGCCCCGGATGCCGGATACGCCCGCGCCTGCGTTGGCAGAGACCATGTCGAGCGTGTATATGGCCTTGTGCGGAGCGATGGAAATACCGCCTGCGCCGGGCGTCAGGCGGTTCAGAAGATCGGCGCTGTCATGGCCAAAGCCAAAGACCCCCAGAGAAAGGGCGCAGGCCAGTAAAGCAATGGCAGTAAGGTGTTTTGGAAATCGTGACATGAGCGTTCCTGTTCGTACAGGAACATCTTAGATAAAAATTCGTAGCAGGGCCACAGGTTATGCGCGTCTTAATATATTATGGTGCCGATTTCTGCGCGGCATCATGCAAATTCAGTGTGGGGCAGGCCGTCAGATAACGCAAAATCGTGTCGCGTTTGAACGGTTTTCCGATAAAGCCTTTTGCGCCTTGCTGTTTGGTGCCCAGCACTTTCTCGGTGACGCTGTCAGCACTGACCATGACGACAAAGGCTTGCGGATCTCTTTTCATGATCTCCGACAGGATATCGGTACCTTGTGCATCGGGCATGTGGATGTCTAGAAAAATCATGTCGGGTGTATGCTCTGCATAGTGCTCCAGAACTTCGGACCCGTTTTTTACTTCTATGACGTCGGCATAATCCGCAACGCAGTTACGAATGAGTGTCCTGAAGAAGAAGTCATCATCAGCGACGAGGATGATATTTTTTCCTTTACCCCTGGCCATGGCTTTCATGCTCCTAAAATTTGTAAAAATTTCGCCTATAACTTGAATGCTATCATAGGCACGGTTCACAACCGCTTAATAATGCTTACAATTTGATGCGTATTTATGTGGTATTTTGATGGGCGGGTTTTGCTTATGTCTCTATAAAATCACGTAAACGCCACCAAAGATAAACCATTTGCGCGACATAGCGCCCTGTTTTTCCGCCTGCAAAACCAAGCCCGAAGGGGGCAAAAGCTTTGTAACCGTCATCGCCTTCCGCAATAGCTTTTGCCACAATTTCGCCACCAACGGTGGTGGGGCACAGGCCGTGGCCACCGAATCCGGTATTACACCAGTACCCCGGCGCGCGCTCTTGAATCAGCGGCATTTTATGGGGGGCGTAGCACAAGAGGCCCGACCATGCGGCTTCTGTTTTAATGTGCCCTTTCAGTTGCGGATAGAGCTTGAACATATCTTTTTTCATGGCGGCGGCGATATCGTGCTCATCGGCCCGCAGG
>JAPPOU010000069.1 GCA_028817795.1 Alphaproteobacteria bacterium | reverse complement strand
TAAAGGCGCTTGACAAGAGAGGCGCGCCGCGCAGGCATAAGATACACAGATCAACACATGTATCTGATATTAAATCATAAAGTCTAGAAATCTATCCAGATAATCCCGCTCCACTTTCGGCCTTTGGTAATCGTTTGAACGTTCGCGCAGTTCTTTAATGATTTCCTGCACGCGGCGGCGTTCTTGCTTGTCGGGAATTTTGACATCGCCTGTCGGGCTTTTTCCACTTTCATTGTCTTCGCGGCCAAAGGGGTCATAACCTTCGCCAAAATTGTCGCCCCTATTGCCGGATGAACCAAGGCCGCCAAATGATATCATCACTTGCTGCATTTGCTCTGCCATCGCCTGCATGGACTGGTCCATGCCTTGTTGCAGAGCATCCAGCGCGGCTTTTTGGTGCAGCACGGCGGCAGGTGCGTCACTGGCGCCCAGTTTTTCCTTTGCGCTTTTCATTTCCTTGTCGGCGGTGGCGAAATGTTCGGGGATACGGTCAATGCCCTCGCTGATCTTGCGGACGATATCTCCCAGTTCCTGCCGGAGCGTGGCCTGTTCTGTTGTGGCTTCCTTGGTGTCGTCTTCAGGGGCAAGTCGGTTGGTTTTATCCATCAGGCTTTGTTGCGCTTCAATCAGCTTTTGCAGGTCTTCCAATGCCTCCATGGCTTTGACCTGTTTTTCCTGCATTTCTTCGACATCGCCAACGTTCAGGCTGTCGATGGTGTTTTGCAGCATTTCCGCCATTTTTTGTAGCGCGGCGCGTGAATCTTGCTGCGCCAACTCTTCCAGCTGTTTCATCATGTCGGCGAAATCAACTTTCTTCATGAATTTTTCTGCGATGGCGGGCGGCATTTTCGCCATTTTGCCGTTTTTCGACAGGCGCTGAGCCAGTTCGCGGGCCAGTTCCTGCATGTAATTCTGCATGGCGGCCTGCACATCCTGCATCAGCTGCTGTATTTCCTGCGGTGACAGGTTGGGGTTGTTCATGGCACCGGACAGCCTTTGCAGTGCGGCGCTGAGATCACGCGCAGCGGTGGAAAGCCCGCCATCCTCCAGCTTTAGCGCCACATCCCACAGCAGCCGCTGCATGTCTTTTTTAACGGCGGGTTTAACCTCTGGCGCGGTTAAACGGTTAACAGCGGCATCCAGCGCGAGATAAACAACGACATCGTGTTTGTAGAGTTCGGGCAGTTTGCCAATATCGTGAATGCGCTTGGCGATGGCCGTGTAGCTGATGGGATCATTGGCAAAGGATAGTTTTTTGCGCTCCTCCACCAGCCGTTGTGCCAGCGGGTTGGTGAACTTGCGTTCGGGCAAAATAAAGCGGTGCGGCGCACTGGTGGTGCTTTGCCCTGCGGCATCCGTGACTGTAATGGCAAGATCAGCCGCCAGCCCGGCATGGGGGTGCGCGGTCAGGTCGATGGTTTCCAGCGTGGGGGTGCCGTTATGGGGAGGCAGGATCATATCAAAAACAATGGTTTCATCTGCATCCTCAGAAACCGGCAGCGACATTTGCAGCTGCGTGTCTTTTTCCTGCACCGGCGTGATGGTCGCGGTTGCAGAGGAAATGCCATAGTCATCACGGGCATGCCATGTGATTTTGAGGGCGGCGCGTGATGTTTTTCCGGTCAGGTCAATGGCAACGTCGGGTGGCGTATCTTTGGTGATATTCAGTGTCCAGCGTCCGTGCTCGTAAAACCCTTCCCGGATCACAAGACCGCCGGCATTTTGAATGGGCAGTTCGGCCGTATAGCTTTTATCTCCTGCTTTTACCAACGCGTGCGAGACACCTGCAAGGCGCAGTTTGGGCGCGTGCTTGCGTTTTGGGGTCATGCGTATTTTTAAGGTACTGCCTGCGGGAACGGTTACATCCTTTCCCGTTACGGTGATATCGCGTGTGGCGGCCAGAAACTGGGGCGCTGTATTGGTATAGGCAGGCGGCACGATCCATGCTTCCAATGTGCCCGTTGTACGCGGCAGGGCAAGGTGGATATCCGGCGTAAGGCCGGCCTGCAGGCGATAGGGCGCATC
>JAPPOU010000059.1 GCA_028817795.1 Alphaproteobacteria bacterium | reverse complement strand
GCCTGTACTGGATGATCTCGATCAGGGCTTTTTGGTGGGGGATAAAAAGCGCCGTAATAACGAAGCTGCAGCACCAGAAGAGAAGTCTGAACAGCCACCTGCCAAGGAGAGCGAAGGGCGGTCCTCTTCCCGTGGGCGTGGACGACAGCGTGCCGGTGAAGCTGTATAGTTTTTAAAGGCTTGATTTTCCGTATTAATTAAGGTAAGCTATACTCTCATTGAAGGTGATGAGATTCTGTATGGCTATTGAAAACAAAGAGAAAAACGCCACTGCCTGTGAGGAAAAACCACAGGGTTTTTCTGCGTTTTGTAACCGTTTTTTTGGTAAAAATGCGTCGTGGCGCATTAAAGCTCTTCGAACCTCATTTTTGGCGGCTGTAAGTGCTGCGGGTTTTTTGGGAAGTGCGCATTACCCTTTATCCCGCCCCCTGACTGAAGGTGAAAAACGGGATTTTCAGACCGTATTCAAGGATTCTGTGGATTATGGTGCCGTGCGGATACGTCCGCCCAGCGTGATGGTGCGATTGCAGAGCTATTTGGGTGATTTCCCTCTCCACGCGCTAGAGGGCGCGACACATGGGAATACGATTACAATGTCAGATGAACATTATCGCTCTGATTATTCTACGCTACCATATATCGACCCTCTGATGGCTGTAGCATTGCATGAAATGAGCCATGTCTGGCAAGGACAGAACTGCCCTGAAACCATAGAAAGGGGGCTTGATGCTACTGCCTATAGCTATGATCCTTTGGGTGGGTTTGATTTGCTGGATTACAATACCGAGCAGCAGGCTGATATTATTGCCGATTTTTATACAGGGCAAGCGGGCGCTGAAAAAAATGATTATATTTTACAAAGCTTTATAAAAGACCCGACCTATGTTCGCCGGAGCTGCCCCACCCCCTGATAGATTGATTTTTTTCATATCTTGGTGTATAATCCTATAAGGGAGAGGTGAGCATGTGGAGCATCCGCAAAGGGCAATTGCCGCAGCAATTTAACGAAGCTGGAAAGAAAAAAGGCTTTGATTGGGCGTGGCATACGAAAAGGCTGGGGCAGGTTATGGTGGCCTCGCCGTTACGCGCCCTTTACTTCAATACCATAGGCGATAATGGAGATGACCGTCCTGCAGGGCCGAACGGCTATGTGAACCCATTTCCGCCGCCATTCAGTCAGCGCGTAAAGCGCTTTTCGATTGGCGCGTTGAAAACCGGTGCTTGTGTCTATGCCCTTATTCTGGGTTACCATATGTGGAACAGCGCCGCGCCTGAGCCAGAGCCGGATAATAAGCCTGTTCCCGCACAGGTGAACAAGGCGCCTGATTTTTCAACATTCAAGGTCAAATAGCAGGAGTGATCTGCACGTCCGCGATATGCGTACAAAGAGATATGCAAGGTCGCCGCTTTTAGGGGCCGTGTAAAACATGTTAAAATGAAAGATGCCGCATGAGCGGGTCTTTGGGGAGAGAGGGGCCGAAATGGACTTCGAAAAATTCACGGAACGCAGTAAATCCGTTATGCAGGCCGCGCAGACGCTGGCGCTTAGGAATAATCACCAGTTTTTAAAGACAGAGCACCTGTTAAAATGCCTGTTGCAAGACGATAGCAATGTCGTTGCAAACCTTGTCCGCACTTGCGGCGCAAACCCCGATGACGTCATGGCCGATGCCGATGATGCTTTGGCGGGTGTCCCGTCGGTGGAGGGAACGGGCGCGGGCGGCCTGCATATGTCATCCAACGTGGCCAAGGCGCTGGACCAAGCGGGGCAATTGGCCCAGAAATCGGGCGATGCTTATGTGACGCTGGAAAGATTTTTGCAATCTTTTACCGTTTTGCCGCAGTCCAAGGCAGGTAAAATTTTACAGGTGCATGGCGTGACAGCGGATGCGCTGAACAAAGCGATTAATTCCATGCGCAAGGGCCGCACGGCAGATAGTGCGTCATCTGAAGACCAGTTTGACGCCTTAAAAAAATATGCGCGTGATCTTACCGAAGCGGCCCGTAAAGGAAAGCTGGACCCCGTAATTGGTAGGGATGAAGAAATCCGCCGCACGGTGCAGGTCCTCTCCCGCCGCACAAAAAACAACCCGGTTTTAATTGGCGAGCCGGGCGTTGGTAAAACCGCCATTATCGAAGGGCTGGCGCTGCGCATCGTCAACGGCGATGTGCCGGAAAGCTTGCGGGATAAACGGCTGATGTCTTTGGATCTTGGCGCGATGATCGCGGGCGCGAAATTTCGCGGAGAGTTTGAGGAACGTTTAAAGGCCGTGCTGGAGGAAATTCGCAGCGCAGCGGGCGAGATTGTATTGTTCCTTGATGAATTACATACGTTGGTTGGCGCTGGTAAGGCCGATGGGGCAATGGATGCCGGAAACATGCTGAAACCTGCACTGGCGCGGGGTGAGCTGCACATGGTAGGCGCGACCACGCTGGATGAATACAGGAAGCACATTGAAAAAGACGCCGCGCTGGCCCGTCGTTTCCAGCCTGTGTTCGTATCGCAGCCGACAGTGTCGGATACGATATCTATTTTACGCGGGTTGAAGGAAAAATACGAAATGCACCATGGTGTGCGTATTACTGACAGTGCTATTGTCGCGGCGGCCACATTGTCTGACCGTTATATTACCGACCGTTTCCTGCCTGATAAGGCGATTGACCTTGTCGATGAAGCATCATCCCGCCTGCGCATGGAGGTCGACAGTAAGCCGGAAGACATTGATGAAATTGACCGCCGCATCGTGCAGTTGAAGATCGAGCGCGAGGCGATGAAAAAGGAAAAAGACAAAGGCACGCAAGACCGCCTTGAAAAGCTGGATGAAGAAGTGGAAACGCTGGAAAAACAATCCGCCGAAATGACATCCAGGTGGAAAGCGGAAAAGGAAAAACTCCACGCCGCCCAAAAAATACAGGAAGAACTGGAAAAAGCCCGTTTCGAACTGGAACAGGCGCAGCGCGGCGGCGACTGGACGCGTGCGGGCGAGCTAACCTATGGTGTTATTCCGGGACTGGAAGAAAAGCTGAAAACCGCTGCCAAAGCGGGTGAAAGCGCTATGATTAACGAAGAAGTGCGCGATGAAGATATCGCTGCCGTTGTCAGCCGCTGGACGGGTATTCCGGTGGACAAAATGATGCAGGGTGAACGCGATCGACTGTTGAAAATGGAAGAACACATCAAGCAGCGTGTTGTAGGGCAGGATACGGCTGTTTCCGCTGTTGCCGATGCCGTGCGCCGTGCACGGGCAGGCTTACAGCGCCGTAACCAGCCGATTGGCACGTTCTTGTTCCTTGGTCCGACTGGTGTCGGTAAAACCGAGCTTGCAAAAGCATTGGCCGAATTCTTGTTCGATGACGAAGGCGCGATGCTGCGCATTGATATGTCGGAATACATGGAGAAACATTCCGTCGCCCGTATGATCGGCGCGCCTCCCGGTTATGTGGGATATGACGAGGGTGGGGCGTTGACCGAGGCAGTGCGGAGAAGGCCGTATCAGGTCGTGCTGTTCGACGAAGTCGAAAAAGCGCATCCAGATGTCTTTAATGTTCTCCTTCAGGTGTTTGATGATGGCCGTTTAACGGACGGGCAGGGGCGTAAGGTTGATTTTTCAAACACTGTTCTTATCATGACGTCAAACTTGGGCGCGGAGCATCTGGTCGAGCAAAAAGAAGGCGAAGATGTCGAAAAAGTGCGTGGCCAAGTGATGGAGGTTGTGCGCAAAGCCTTCCGCCCTGAATTTTTGAACCGTATTGATGAAATATTGCTGTTCAAGCGTTTGTCACGTGAAGTGATGACTGATATTGTTGATATTCAGCTAGAAGGCCTCCGCGAGATTTTGGCAGATCGCCATATTGCGTTAGATCTGGATGATAAAGCCAGACAGTATCTTGCTGACGCCGGGTATGATCCCGCCTATGGCGCAAGGCCGCTGAAACGTGTGATCCAGAAAGACCTGCAAAATCCGCTGGCCAGCCTGATTATCGAAGGCAAGGCAGTGGATGGCGATACGGTCGAGGCGACAGTGGCACTCAGTGTTCTCACATTGAAAGTCAAGCCGTCAGGCAAAAACGCTGAGAAAACGGCTAAATCAGCATGAAGGACATCACCAGCCCCGCGAACCCCATCGTCAAAAAAATAAAGTCACTCGCGATAAAAAAGTACCGTGATGAATACGGCCTGTTTTTTGTCGAGGGCGAAGATAGAGTGCGGGAGATGCTGGAGGCAGGATGGGAATGTGATGCGCTTCTCTATACTCCCTCTCCCTCCGGGAGAGGGAGGGGACCCGCGACAGCGGGGAGGGAGAGGGAGACTCTCGGCGGGCAAAGCAACGCCATACCCTCTCCCCGGCCCTCTCCCGGGGGGAGAGGGGGCAGTGAATTTCAAGTCACCCCCGAAATCATGCAACGCATTACCGGGCGCGATAACGCACAGGACGTTCTGGGTGTATTCAAGCCCCGCTGGCACGATATGCCGCAAACGGGTGAGGTTTACATTGCGCTTGAAGGTGTACGCGACCCTGGCAATCTGGGCACGGTGATCCGCACGGCAGAGGCAACGGGTATGGCTGGCGTTATCCTGCTGGGCCAAACCTGTGATCCGTGGTCGCCAGAGGTTGTGCGTGCAACGGTTGGGTCATTGGCCCGTGTACCGCTTATACGCGCAACAGCGAATGATCTGAAAAAATGGCAGGGAAAAATTTACGGCACGCATCTGGAGGGGGCTGTGGATTATCGCACCGTTTCATACGATGCGCCCTTGATTATTATGATGGGCAGTGAACAATCAGGCCTGTCATCGGAAGCCGTAGCCGTGTGTGACACACTCATCAAAATCCCCATGACAGGCGCAGTCGAATCTCTCAACCTCGGCGTGTCGGCGGGGGTGGTGATGTATGAGATTTTGCGAGCCGACAAATAAACCCTCTCCCTTTGGGAGAGGGCAGGGTGAGGGTGCTTTCTCTCCAAAATAGCGTTCATGCGGCACCAAGTACCCTCATCCTAACCCTCTCCCAGAGGGAGAAGGGACATTTTTAGGCCAATTTTCCGGTACTTCTGCTTCCACCCTTAACGCTGGTTCATCATGATGTAGCGGCATTTCGATGCTGCGTGCGTGGAGGAGGAGGGGCGTGTCTTGTTCATTCCCGTATACCCAATCCCCCACAATGGGGCAACCGAGTGACTGGCAGTGAACACGTATTTGGTGTGTGCGGCCAGTTTGGGGGTATAGTTCCAGCCATGTAGTGTTTTCGTGGCGTTCCAGTACTTTCCACGCGGTTACGGCGTTTTGTGCGCCGTCTTTTTCACCGCAGGTTTTCATGTACCAGCCTTTTGACGTTTTTATTTTTTCCAGCCAGCCGTCAATGGTGCCTTCATCGTCTTTTGGTCCGCCGTGCACAATGGCCCAGTACGTTTTTTTGACCTGCCGCGTTTCAAAAAGATGTCCCATTTTTCGCAGGCCCTTTTTATTTCGCCCCAGTATCAGACAACCGCTGGTATCGCGATCCAGCCGGTGGGCAAGGTGCGGGGGGTGATGGTAATCAAAACACAACTGGTCAAAATAATCCTCAAGGCTTTCCCCTTCGCGCCGTGGGCCGGGGTGTACGGGAATACCCGCAGGCTTGTTGAGTGCGATAATCAGGTTATCGCGGTAAATAACGGTTTTTGTGATGTCGAAGTTTGCGTTCATATTCCTCAACGTGCCCTTGCGTAGGCAGGGGCCCAGTAATATGCGGTGTGAGGGTCCCTGCCTGCGCAGGAATACGGTTTTAGTAAGTGTTAAGCCGCCTTCAACCGCTCCAGCACCCGGTCCCGGCCAATCAGGGGCAGCAAGTCCCCCAGCTCCGGCCCGCGTTCCTGTCCGGTAATCGCCTGACGCAGCGGCATGAACAGGTTTTTGCCTTTGCGGTCGGTTTTGGCCTTGATGGCGTCAGTCCATTGCTTCCATGTCGTTGCATCCCACGGCGCGGGGGGCAGCAGTTCGGCGGCGGTGGCGGCAAAGGCGGCATCTTCAATAATGGGCGTCACAGGGCCTTTGGCAACCTGCCACCAGTCCTTGATATCGGGCAGGGCTTCAAGGTTCGGGCGCACGGCATTCCAGAAAGACTCATCAATATCCGACAAGCCCATTTCTGCCAGACGGTCTTTTACAGCCGCAAAATCTGTTTTGTGCATGATTTTTGCATTCAGGCGATATAGTTCCTCTTCGTCAAACTTGGGCAGGTTGCGCGAAAATTTTGAGAAGTCGAAACTATCAACCACCGCCTGCATGTTATCCAGCGGCTCAATGGGGTCAGATGTGCCAATGCGGGCGATCAGGCTGACAATCGCCATCGGTTCCAGCCCCGCATCCGCCGCCATGGAATTAAGGCTGAGGGAACCTTTGCGTTTTGACAGCTTCCCGCCCTCGGAATCACCCAGCAGCGTGATATGCGCGAACTCCGGCGCTTTTGCACCAAGGGCTTCAAACATCTGCTTGTGGCAGGCGGTATTGGTCACATGGTCTTCGCCGCGCACAATGTGCGTAATGCCATAGTCGATATCATCAACGACCGAGCAAATGTGGTACAGCGGACGGCCATCTTCGCGAATAAGGACGGGGTCAGACATGTCTTTGCCATGAAACTCGACTTTACCGCGCACAAGGTCATTCCAGACGATGGGTTCTATTTCCAGTTTAAAACGCCAATGCGGCTTGCGTCCTGCGGCTTCAAAGGCGGCTTTTTGTTCGTCTGTCAGCTCCAGCGCAGCGCGATCATAGATAGGCGGCAGACTGCGGGCGAGAAGGGATTTACGCTTCAGCGCCAGCTCTTCTTCGGATTCATAGCAGGGGTATAGACGCCCGCTGTCTTTCAGTTTTTGAATAGCCGCATCGTAATTGGCTGTGTTGTCACGCTGGCGGGCATAGCTATCCCAATCAAGACCCAGCCACTTCAGGGCTTTTTCGATGTCTTGCACGTTTTCTTCTTTTGATCGTTCCTGGTCCGTATCGTCGATGCGCAGCATAAACGTGCCTTTGTTCTTGCGGGCAAACAGCCAGACGATAAGTGCAGTGCGCGCGCTGCCAATATGCAGCGTGCCTGTGGGACTGGGGGCGAAACGGACGGCGACGGTCATGGGTAAATCCTTAAAAACCTGTATGATTTTATGATATGCAAGCTAACATGCGGAGGGCAAAAACCCAAGTGGGAATGGGGTGGTGTTCTTTTGAGCAAGGCGCATGCATGTGGTGTGGGGTGGTCATCTGCATTACAGGGATTGTGAATATAAGCAATTGATAATAAATGATAATATTTTAATATTTAACGAAATGCATCTATTTATATTGCATTTTTATGTATAATTTTGTAGCTTGATATCCAGCCATAAAGAATCAGTAATGGAATTCATATAGAGGCATTGAAAGTCTTTTTAGAAAGGGCGTCAGTCATGACAGAGACAACAACGAAAGAAATTACCTTGGGTGAAGATTTTGATGCGGTAGCGATCACCGTGAACGGTATGCGCATTAAAGTTAGCGTAGACGATGGCATCGAAATCAAGCCTGTAAATGGCAATACGATGACAGCTATAGATACCGCGCAAAAGGCGTTTGAGATCGGGGAATGTTTAAAAGACGGCACGATCGTTTTTGGTTTTGATGATGATAAAAATCCGCTGCGCGTTCCTGAAGGCGTCCTTTGCGGTGAAACAGATTACTATAGCCAGAACCGTATTGTGGAAAGAGCTAATGCTGATGCATTACATGGCCACAAAACATGGACACGCTTGAGCGACAAGGAATGTGCCCAGCTTGCAAAAGTCTGGGATAAAGTCGCTCCTGTCGCGCAACGCGGCAGTGCTGCTCCGTGGTTCTGGGGTGCGTCCTCAAGCCACCGCCACAGCTTCGGCAACGTCTATCGCGGCGGTGGTAAGAGCAGCACGACGGACCTCAACGCTAGCCGCTTCGTGCCTGTCGTACTCCGTGGCGCTGTATTGGGCTGAATCATTTCTTTATTTTTAAAGACTGCGCATCATGTGTCGCATGCGGTGTATGATGCGTGGTCTTTTTTTATGGGGCCTATGTCTATAGAAAATATGGTTTTTGCACGGTTTTTATCGATTGTGCTATAATGAAAGAATGAAGCGCATCGCCCTGTACATTTTTCTGTGTATTTTCGCTATCAGCACGGTTTCGGCAGCGGCCTTGGCGTGCCCGATGCAACAACCTGTGAAAAAGACAGAGAGTAAAGCAGATACGCCATGCCCTATGCATCAGGAAAACGCCCCGCAAAAACAGGATAGCGGGCACAAGGGTGTTTGTTTCTGCATGCATGCCATGGCAGCCAGTGATACGATTTATATGCCATTCGGCGATATCATTGAGCAACATAAAGACAAGGCATTACAGCCAGCGGCTGATGAGTTTGCTGAATCTTTGGCTGTGCCGCCTTTGCGTCGCCCTCCGAAAACTATCTCCTGATTTCGTTATTTTCCACTTTCTAACGACAGGAGAGAACCATGCGTTTTCTATTTCTAACATTGCTTGCGCTGTGTTTTGTGGCTTATCCAGCCATGGCACGGCCCGTGTCTTACCCTGGCGGGTGGACATTGATGAGCATGAACGATGGGGATGCTTATACCCTCCATTGGCACTATTCTCCCACAGCGCGGTATTCGTTGGGGTATAAATTTGAATACCAGACCGGGCCTGATCTGACATTTAACGGGGGGCAGCTAAATATACTTGTTAACCGCTGGAACAAGCCGGACAGTCAGGCCAATCTGTACCTGAAATCTGGCGCGGGTTTGGCCCACAGCAGCAAGGGGGCGTATGACAACGAAACAGCGCCCGCAGGCTTTGTGGGGCTGTCCGCCGATTGGGAAGACAGGCGATTTTTCACCATGTACGAAAACCGCATTTTTTCGGCAGGGGAGATAGAAATGTCATTTACCCAAAAAGCCCGCATAGGCATTGCCCCCTATATCGGGGAATATGGTGATCTGCACACATGGCTGATGCTGGAGGTGCGGCATGATCCCGAAGGCGATAAAAAATTTGTTGCCGCGCCATTGGTGCGTTTTTTTAAAGGCACCAACCTGCTGGAAGCAGGCGTGGATACCGAGAAAAAAGCGCTGTTGAACTTTGTGCATAGATTCTAAAAAAGGAGACATTCCATGAAAACGATCAAAACATTTATCTTCGCAATAGCTTTTACAATTGTTTCTCTGCCTGCATTCGCGGCAGAGAACGTGATTACGGTTGAGGTCAACGGCCTTGTCTGCGATTTTTGCGCCCGCGCAACGGAAAAAGTGATTGGTAAACAGGAGGGTGTTGAAAGCGTGAAAGTCGACCTCACGACAAAACATGTGCTTATTCACATGAAGGAAGGGCACACGCTGTCCGATGACGTGCTGACAGGGCTTATCTCTGATTCCGGTTATAGCGTGAGCAAAATCAGCAGAGGGGCGGAATGACAAACCTTTACCGCCAAACCATCTTGCCTGTGCTCAGCCTGTTTACATCGCTAGGCACGTTGGTGTGCTGTGCCTTGCCTGCATTATTCGTGACGCTGGGCATGGGGGCGGCATTGGCGGGGCTGGTATCAAATGCACCATGGCTGGTGTGGTTATCGGCCCATAAAATATGGGTTTTCGGCGTGGCGGGCTTTATGCTCGCCGCTGCCGCCACATTGCAGTGGCGCGCCCGCAACGCCCCATGCCCTGCAGATCCGGCTAAGGCAAGAGCCTGCATGTTGATGCGCAAGGTAAGCTGGTGGATTTTAGGGATTTCCATCGTAGTATACGCGATAGGGTTTTTCTTTGCGTTTGTGGCGGTGAGGGTTTTGTAGCTGAGGAGTTGAGGCGGCTTGTGCAGGCTCTTTTGTTTCTTTGTATGAAGGTGGATATGGTTCTTCGGTGCCCTCAATTGTGCAGAGATAATAAAGTATTTTACTCAGGCAATAAGTGTGCTGCGTCAAGAATGATGATGGCAGAAAATACGGCGATCAGCGTAGCTGCCAGAAATATAACCCCCAGACCCAGAACTTTCCAGTTTGACGTTTTCAGGCTTGCGTCTGCGTTTTTCAGTTCAGGGTTGTCATTAAATAGTTTGTTACTATACATGCCTATAATGGCGGTATAGAATAACGGAACAGCAACATTAGGCGTTTTTTCTGGCAGAAACGGTACAACAAATGCCAAAATTGTAGCTGCTATAAAACCATAAAAAGCAAAGGTTTTTGCTCGTTCCGCATCTTTCAGGAACCTATGGTTTTGTGCGGTAAACCAGCATCCTGCCCATGGACCGAAAAGATAGCAGGAAAGAGCTATTTGTTGTGTGGAATAGAAACGAAGTGGTTTACTGTCCGTAGACGATGTAAGGTCAGTTGACTGTTCATTTGTTTCTGTTGTCATGATTTTTCTTTCCTCTTTTGCCCAACCTCCCGCAGCTCATCCGCAATCATAAACGCCAGTTCCAGTGCCTGTGTTGCATTCAGGCGGGGGTCGCAGTGGGTGTGGTAGCGGTCGCCCAGGTTTTCTTCCATCACGGCTTTGCCGCCGCCGGTGCATTCGGTGACGTCTTGTCCCGTCATCTCCACGTGGATGCCGCCGGGGTGTGTGCCCTCGGCATGGTGAACGGCAAAGAACTGTTTCACTTCCGACAAAATATTATCGAATGCACGGGTTTTGTAGCCGTTTGATGACGTTACGGTATTACCGTGCATGGGGTCAGATGACCAGACAACCGTGCGGCCTTCTTCCTTAACCTTGCGGACCAAGGGGGGCAAGAATTCCTCAACCTTGTCATGGCCCATGCGCGAAATCAGCGTGATGCGGCCCGGCGTGTTGTCAGGGTTCAGGATGTCGAGCAATTGCAGCAGGTCATCTATCGGCGTGGTCGGCCCGCATTTAATGCCGATGGGGTTTTTGACGCCGCGCAGGAATTCTACATGCGCATGGTCGGGCTGGCGGGTGCGGTCGCCGATCCACAGGAAGTGACCGGAAACGTCGTACCATTCGCCTGTTGTTGAATCCGTGCGGGTCATGGCTTCTTCGTACGGCAGCAACAATGCTTCGTGCGAAGTGTAAAAATCGACCTCGCGGATTTGTTGCGAGTTTTCGGGCGTAATGCCTGCCGCCGCCATAAAATCCAATGTTTGGTCGAGCCGTTGCGCTAAATCTTCATAGCGCTCAGCCAGCGGGTGGTCCTTGATAAAGTCCAGCGTCCATTGGTGCACACGGTGCAGGTCGGCATAGCCGCCACGCGCAAAGGCGCGGACAAGGTTCAGGGTTGCCGCCGACTGGTTATAGGCCTTGATAATACGCTCAGGGTCCGGAATGCGGGCCTTTGCGGTGAATTCCGATCCGTTGATAATATCACCCTTATAGCTGGGCAGGGTGACGTCGCCCATTGTTTCATCGGGCTTGCTGCGTGGTTTTGCGAATTGACCCGCAATGCGGCCCACTTTCACAACGGGCATACCCGCTGCATAGGTCATGACAACAGCCATTTGCAAAATCACGCGGAAGGTATCGCGGATATTTTGCGGGCGAAACTCCAAAAAGCTTTCGGCGCAATCGCCGCCCTGCAGCAAGAACGCTTCGCCTGCGGCAACCTTGGCAAGAGAATCTGTCAGCTTGCGAGCTTCACCCGCAAAGACGAGGGGTGGGTAGTGGCGTAATGTGTCTTCCACATCTTTCAGTGCCTTGGCATCCGGGTATTCCGGCAGTTGCTTTGCTGGTTTTGCACGCCAGCTATCGGGCGTCCATGGTTCTTGTTGCGCTTTGTTGTTTACTGCCTTGAGTGTCACACCGTATCTCCGTTTTTTTACCGTTTACCCTCACGAAACATGATTGTCGAATATTCTCTATATGGCAATATTATTCGCCGGGTTTTAGAACTTGTTTCCTGATATTGGGGACGCGGGTTATGGGGGGGGACTTCTTTTGGGCCAGGTAGTCGTCCAGTAACAGGATGTGCTCCCGTTCGGGCAATAGAACGATAGAGTCAAAATCTTTCTTTTCAACATTAAAGACACGCCGCACAAAAGGAAAATCCAAATTGGTTTCTTCGTCGTTTTCCCGCATTAACGTCATGCGTTGCAGGGTTCTTGCAGCGCTTTGTATTTTTTCCATGACTTTGTTGTGTTCGTCTTTCGGCAGGGTTGCAGCATAATTAAAGGGCTGGGTGATGCTAAGAATTTCTTTTTGTGTATCGTTTATATCTTCAATATCTGCTGCATGCCCATAGAGATGAAACCCGTTCCTGATGTATTCATTTTTCTGTGGGTCGTGTTCAGATGTTTCTGCCGGAGGTGCGGAGGATTGTGGAGGGTTTGGCTGCGCGGGTTCTTCTTGTGCATCCACTGTCGCAAGAGGTTCTTGCGAGTGGGGTTCCTCTTTTGTATCTGGCGTTTTTGGCGGCGGGCCGGGGATTTCGGTGAGCGATTTGCGTGTAAAGAACTGCTCTTCAAGTTTACCGTTTTCGTTCAGGATATTCCGGCTGACAGGTATATCGGATAATGTAGTGCCGCTGCTGCGGCTTGTTATGCGTAGTCTGTTTTTAACGCGATCTATATAGTCAAGGGCATGATTAATTTCCAGCTTTACTTCTTCCGGCAGGTTGCTTTCATAGATGATGTGTTTGTATTTTGATGTGGCATACTCTATTTTTGCTTTTGCGACAAGGATGGCTTGCAAATCAGCCTCGCTACCAATGATGCGGCGATCATCAATATTGAGCATGCCTTCTTTAAGCTGCGCTGCTTTGTTCCAAACAGCGTTATATATATGGCTGTTATAAGGTTCCCATTTCGAAAGCTTTTCTGCGGAGTAACTGTATTCAGAAAATCTAGGCCTATAATGGCCTGTGGGCTTGCATCCGTAGGCTAGAAGAATTTCTGGTATCACAGCATTTTTATTTGCAAGGGAGACCAGTAAAGGCGTTGAGTCATATTTGCGGCTGCTGGGATCATACGTGTAATCCGGATCAGCCCCTGCTTCCAAAAGAGCGATCACTTCGTTGCGGTCAGCCGTTGTTTTTTTGCTACAAAGTTTCAGCAGTTTTTTGCTGTTCTTTTTTGCGACTTCGGGCGATACCGTTGTTTTTTGTTCGGTGTCTGACATTCATATAACTTCCGCTACGGGTGATTATATGAAATTTAAAGGTTATGTCAATAAGGAGATATTTCTTTATATTTCAATGGCATATAGAAAATTGAATAAATAATAATCCACGTGCCCCTGCGTAGGCAGGGGCCCAGCGGCGCTAAAATGCAGTCTGATGGTTGTGTCTGGGTCCTTGCCTGCGCAGGGACATGAGGAAGAGAATGGATCGTTATTTATTCAAGACACCGAAATATCTAGAGTTCGCGTTTTATTCTTTCCACCAATGCCCTGTATTCATCATCTTCCAATTCCATCCGCACCATTTCCTTCGGCGTTGTCGTCCATACTGGCCCACGCCAGCGGGGGTCGTTTTCGGTGCGGGGGATGATGTGGTAATGGAGGTGCGGAATGATATTGCCAAGGGTGGCATAGTTCATATGGTCGGGGTTGACGGCGGCGGTAATGGCTTTTGCAGCTTGACGAAGGTCGGACATAAAAGCTGTGTATTCTTCATCTGTCAGTTGTTCTAGGCCTGTGACGTGGCGTTCTTTAAACATGAGCACGCAATAACCCGGATACGTTTGCTCGCGTTCCAAAAGCAGCCTTGATACGGACAAGTCAGCGACTTTGTAGTTGAACTGGTTGACGTCCGGCAATTCTGTGCACATGGGGCAGTTTGCGCCCGATACCATATCTTCCCATGACGGTAATTCAGACATTCAATCCTCCTCGTGTTCCGTGATGACATCCAAAAATGCAGCGCCATACCGCGCGGCCTTGCGCTCCCCCACGCCGTGCAGCTGCATGAGGGCGTCGGGCGTTAACGGGCGGTGGATGGCCATTTCGCGTAAGGAACGGTCATTGAAAATAATATAGGGTGGCACGTTCTGCGTCTTGGCCAGATCACGGCGGAGGTCGCGCAGGGCGATAAACAGGTCCTGCGCTTCAGGCGGCAGGCTTTCGCTGACCTCTGTCGCCAGTATCTTTTTGGCGCGTGTGGCTTGGTGACGGCGCAGGTTGATGGTTTGTTTTTCCCGCAAAAAAGCTTGTCCGTCTGTCGTTATTTTCAGGCCGCCATGTGCTTCCGTATCGGCCCACAACAGGTTATGCGCGATCAGCTGTCGGAAAATGGACTGCCATTCTTTTTTATCAAATTCCGTGCCAATGCCATAGGTGCTGATATTGTTATGGCCGAATTGCTGTATACGGTCATTTTCCGCGCCGAGCAAAACATCAATCAAATAGGCAACGCCAAACATCTGCCCGGTGCGGTAGACACAGGAAATAGCTTTTTGCGCGGCAACCGTGCCATCAAATGTTTCGGGTGGGGACTGGCAGGTATCGCAATTGTTGCAGGGATCACAGGAATCGCCAAAATATTCCAGCAAGACCTGCCGCCTGCAGCGCGATGTTTCGCACAAACCTAAAAGAGCGTTCAGTTTTTGGTGTTCAATGCGTTTTTGGTCGTCGGAAGCGGTGGAGTTATTGATGAACGTGCGCAGCAGGGCTGTATCGGACATGCCATAGGTCAGCAAAGCATTGGCGGGCAGGCCATCGCGTCCGGCACGGCCTGTTTCCTGATAATAGGCTTCGATATTCTTGGGCACGCTCATATGCGCGACAAAGCGGACATCGGGTTTATCAATGCCCATGCCAAAGGCGATGGTGGCAACGATGATAACTTTTTCATCTTTAATAAACCGCTCCTGATTCTTGGTGCGGGTTTCGGCATCCAGCCCAGCGTGATAGGGCAGGGCGTTGTATCCCTGTTCGCAGAGCCAGTCCGCCGTTTTTTCCACTTGGTCGCGGGAGAGGCAATAGACAATGCCGCTGTCCTCCGCATGGTTGTTTTTGATGAATTGCAGCAATTGCTGGCGCGCGTTGTCTTTGATAGCGATGGTATAATGGATGTTTGGGCGGTCAAAGCCGGAGATAAACGTTTCCCCATTATCCAGTTGCAGGCATTTTATAATATCGCGGCGGGTCGGGGCATCTGCCGTGGCGGTGAGGGCGATGCGCGGCACGTTGGGGTAGCGTTCTGCCAGTAATGATAACTGCGCGTAATGCGGCCTGAAATCATGCCCCCATTGCGACACGCAATGCGCTTCGTCGATGGCGAAGAGGGCGAGGGGGCTTTGGTCCAAAAGGTCTAAAAAACCATCCAGCAACAAACGCTCCGGCGCGACATAGACGATATCAATATCCCCATCGCGCAGTTTGGCCATGGTTTCGTGGACTTCCCGCCCATCTATATTTGAATTGATGGCGGCGGCGCGAATGCCCAGCTGTTTCAGCGCATCCACCTGGTTTTGCATCAGCGCGATCAGCGGCGAGACCACAATGCCCACGCCATCACGGCAGAGCGATGGAATTTGATAGCACAAAGATTTCCCGCCACCTGTGGGCATCAGCACAAAGGCGTTTTGCCCTGCGATGACATGGTCGATAATCTCCGCCTGCTGACCCCGGAAACTGGGATAGCCATAGGTTTTTTGCAGGATGGAAAGCGGCTGGTCGCCTTGTTGGGGTTGTGGCTGCATGATGGGGGCAGACTAACAGAACGGATGGGGAACGGGAAGGTATTTTATTGTAATATAACATGTTATTATAAGGTTACTGAAGAGGGAGCGGGGTGTATGAGCCAGCCAACTGAACAGGACGCGCGCAAGGTCGCAGAAGATTTTAGGCATATGCCGGTGAAGCGAATATCACGTTTCCCGACAGGTAACCATCACTATGTTTATGATCTTGTGATGGAAGATGGGTCAACGCTTGTTGTACGCATGACAAAGTTATCAGAAAAATATGCGATGGAAGGCGCTGTTTACTTGAACGGTTTTTTTCGGGCAAGAGAAGTACCTTTGCCTGATGTATATGCCCATGATCTTGATGCTCCATTTCCGTGGATGTTGATGGAACGGTTGCCGGGGCGAGATTTGGGTGATGTCTTTGGCGGCCTTAATGACTCTGTTTTGAAGCGCATTGCTGCTCTCATCGGGAGCTATCAGAAAATAGCGGCTGAATCGATGAAGCCAGAAAAATTTGGCTATGCCGTTCACCCTCATACGGCTCCTTATAATACATGGAATGATATTATCGAGGAATCCTTGCGGCGTAGCCGGGCAAGGATTGAAGATGCAGACCTGATTAGCCCACATTATTGCGATGAGGTGGAAAGATTGATGTGTGCGGCAAATATGGGAGAAGTAACGCAAGCCACTCCTTTTTTTCATGACCTGACAGGGAAAAACGTGATTGTAACAGACAGTGGGGATTTGAGTGGCGTGGTGGATGTGGACGACCTTTGTTTTGGCGACCCTACATATCATCTGGCGTTGACGCGTGTCGCTTTGGCACGCTACCCTAAAGGGGAGGATTATATAAAATATTTGCTACAGTCCTATGACGGGTACCATGAACGTCGCCTTGATTCTTATACGGCGCTTTTCTATTTGGATTTCTTGTCCGAGATTGGGCAAGTGTTTAATGGTAATATTGTGAATGCCTCTCCGGAGAGGGTAGCATTTCTTCAGCAATCTCTCGAAGACTGCTTTGTTTGATGCAGGGACACAGGCTGTTGGGTTAAGGTTGAGGGGGGGCACGGTTATAGGCCTGTTGCGTGGAAAGATCGGAAACAAATCGTCCAAAATCCTCTGCCATTTGCGTGATTTCTTTATTTTGCAGCAGCTTTTCCCGCCACTCCCGCGGCACGGCTTTTTCGCCATGCCGTGCGCCCAGTATGTTGCCCACAATCGCGCCGACGGAATCGCTGTCGCCGCCGTGGTTGACGGCCAGCATCATGGCGGATTTGATGTTTTCGGTGGCAGAACATAGTGCATAGGTCACATGCGCCAGAACGGGTTCGGCGTTAAAGGCGCGGTCAAAGCCAAGTTCGCGGGGCAGGGCGTCCATCACAGTCATATCATGCGGTTTTTCCAGCGCCTTTTGTTCGGCGTGGTCGATCATTTTCAGGCATGTTTTAATCCCGCCGGTATAGGCAGGATTGCCAGAGAATTTTTGCAGGATGTTGCGTGTGTTTTGCAAAACGTCTTTCATCTGCATATCTTGCGCTGCAAAATGCACATAGAGGGCAATAATACCGCTGGCGACATAGGCAGGCGGGTTTCCGTGGGTGATGGCGGCGCTTTCGCAGGCGATTTCAAAAATCTCTTCCGGCGGTTTATCAAGAAACCCAATGGGCGCAACGCGCATCATGCCGCCGCAGCCGTGGCTGGGGCTTTTCACTTGTTTGCCGTCCAGTACTACATCGTAATCAACGGGTACATTCACTGTGCCAGGCTTGTCTTGAATAAGGGCGGCGATAGTGCCGTGCCCCGCGCCACAGGCAAACCAGAAATCAGGCAGCATATCGGGCCACTTGACTTTGGGGTCGATGTTTTTTTTAGCCGCGCCGCCGCCACGCTGTGGGAGTACCCAGTTCACATACCCCTGCCACAAATTCTCGCGCATGGTTTCGATGGAGGCATCTTTCCCGGCCTTGGCCAGCGCGACGGCTGTTGTGACCAGCATCGTTGTGTCATCGGTTACGCGGCCTGCGGGCAGGTCTGTGCCGTGGTTATAGGCGTTGGGGAAGTCGATGATGTCGCCCAAGCCTTCCGGTCCAAAATGGTCGGTGATTTCCGACAGGCTCTTATACCCTTCAATCGGCGCCCCCAGCGTATCGCCACAAGCGCCAAGGAGGAAGCAGCCCTTGATTTTATCTGTTTTGCTCATAGTGAGAATATATGGGGTTTGCGATACGTGAGCAATCCTGTTTCCGCACACGCTGTTTTTTATTGACATAACTATAAACTCCAGTATCATTTAGGAGTAGATAGCTTATGCGGGGGAACGGTCATGGCAGAACATACAGATACAAAAACTGAGGGTCGTGTTGCGTCTTTGGCTTCTGTGAGAGCTATTTTTAACGCGTGTCTACAAAGCGCCGATTTCACTGACAACGAAGCTCATACAGGCTATGTAACAAAAGATGGCTATAGGGGCGATGAATTTCGTATCCAAAAAATGGAATTTGTAGATGGTAAACCTCAGAAAATTCAGTCTATGGACGAAGACTTGGCCCGAAAACTGCTTGCGTTATTGCAAGGGGCCAATATTGCCCACGTTTGGAAAGACTATGGAACGACAAGAATAGAAATCCCCAGCCAACCGATAACAGCTACGCAACTGGAAACGCTGATGTTAGAAAGTGGATTGGGGACTCAGACGCAGCCAAAGACGAAATCTAAGGCTGAGATAAAAAACACTCTGTGATGCTTTGAAATGTTTGAGCCTGTTTTCTCACTCAAGCCCTTTTTCCTTTCTTTTTCCCTTCAACAACCTTCAACTTCGGTTTCTCCGCAAGGTTTTTAAACGCATCCCGCCCCGCATAGCAACCCGAAGGGCCAAGCTGTTCTTCGATGCGGATCAGCTGGTTGTATTTTGCGATACGGTCAGAGCGGGAGAGGGAGCCGGTCTTGATCTGGCCCGCGTTGCAGGCGACGGCAAGGTCGGCGATGGTGTTGTCTTCGGTCTCGCCTGAACGGTGGGAGAAGACAACGCCAAAGCCCGCTTTTTGTGCGGTCTGGACGGCGTCCATCGTTTCCGTAAGCGTTCCGATCTGGTTCACTTTGATTAAAATCGCGTTACCGGCTTTTTTCTCGATACCTTGCTTCAGGCGCTTGGTGTTGGTGACAAACAGGTCATCGCCCACCAACTGGACTTTGTTGCCCAGTGCTTCGGTCAGGGCAACCCAGCCGTCCCAGTCGTCTTCCGACATACCGTCTTCGATCGAGATAATGGGAAATTTCGTGCAAAGCTTTTCGTAGTATTTCACCATCTCGTCAGAGGACAGGGTTTTCCCTTCTCTTTCAAGGTGATATTTGCCTTTCTTGTAAAATTCAGTCGCGGCAACGTCGAGGCCGAGCATCACATCATCACCGCATGTATAGCCAGCTGTCTTGACTGCTTTCTCAATAAGATCAAGCGCATGTTCAGAACTCTTTAAGTTGGGCGCGAAGCCACCTTCATCACCGACGGCAGTATCTAAACCTTCGCTTGAAAGAAGCTTTTTAAGCGCATGAAAACATTCAGAGCCAATGCGAATGCTTTCAGCCGATGATGCCGCGCCCACGGGCAGGATCATGAACTCCTGAAAGTCGACAGAATTATCTGCATGCGCGCCGCCGTTGATGATGTTCATCATGGGCGTGGGCAGCAGGTGGGCGTATGTGCCGCCGACATAGCGGTATAGCGGCATATCAAGTGAAGCTGCCGCCGCGTGCGCGGTGGCCAGCGACACACCCAGAATGGCATTGGCGCCAAGGCGGGATTTGTTCTCTGTGCCGTCCAGTTCGATCATTATACCGTCGATCAGGGTTTGTTCGGTGGCGTCAATGCCCGCCAGTTCTTCAAAAATCTCTGTATTCACTGCATCAACAGCATCGCGTACGCCTTTGCCATTATAGCGTTTTTTATCACCATCGCGTTTTTCAACCGCTTCGTGGGCACCTGTGGATGCGCCCGAAGGCACAGCCGCGCGACCCAGAACACCGCTATCCAAAGTTACATCAACTTCAACCGTTGGGTTGCCCCGGCTGTCGAGGATTTCGCGGGCGGTGATGTCGATAATGGCGCTCATGCGGGCGGCTCCCTGTATAGGTGTGAAAGATTGACTTGAAGATATCTCGCTTTCCTGTTTCGCGCAAGCAAAGACCCCTTCTCCTGAAAAGAGGAGAAGGGGTAAGTTGGCTTAAGGTTGACGTGGGCCATTTGCTTTTTTCGGCGCAACCTTGTCAAAGAACTGCTCATTCAGGGCAACAGGCTTGCCCAGCCACAGGGCGGCTTCGTGGTGGTCGCCGCGCAGATCACCCGTTTCGGGGTGGATCAGGATGGACAGGTTCTCTTTGTTATTGAGCTGCAGCCATGGAATGATCTTTCCAAACCCTTCTTTTGTGATTTCCACGGCGATATTTTCCTGTGTATGGGGGCCGACAGGGCGGATGGTATGGACATCCTTTACATCCTTGCCAAACAGGGTCTGGATATTGTTTGCCAGCGTATTGGCGGCGTTCAGCTCTTTCCAGTCCTTTGGGTTGACGTAAATGTGGATGTGGTAGCCTTCCAGCTTTTGGGCCGCTTTTTCCCATGCACGGCGCAGGGTGTCTTTTTTATTGTTGTCGTTTGTCATTGGTGCCTCCTTATGGCGTTTTTGTGTTGTTGACGCCCTAAAGTTGACACGCGCAGTAATATAGTTAAAATATAATAAATTTATAATTGTGATAGGTGAAAACTATGATAGGTTCACCCGCCGATATCCGGTACTTTGCCGAGATTGCCAGCACGTTGAACATGTCGCGCGCGGCGGAGCGCTTGGGCATCAGCCAGCCATCATTATCGCTGGCTGTGCAGCGGCTGGAACAGGCGGTGGGGGCAGAACTGCTTATTCGCGGCAAGCGTGGCGTAACGTTGACACGGGCAGGGGCACGGTTGCAGGCGCAGGCGGCGGAATTGTTGCAGTCATGGGAAAACCTGCGGTCCGAAGCGCAGGCGTCCATGCATGAGGTGCGGGGGCGTTATACCATTGGTTGCCATACGTCTGTCGGGCTTGGGTTTTTGTCAGATGTATTGCCAGCATTGATGCAGGCGCACCCTGAACTGGATATTCAATTGCGGCATGATTTATCCCGTAAGGTCGCAGAGGACGTGGTGAGCTTCCGGGCGGATATCGGCGTTGTCGTGAACCCTGTGCAGCATCCGGATTTGATTGTGCATCCGCTGTGCAAGGATGAGGTAACGCTTTGGACGGCGGGCCGCCGTACGGCCAAGGATGTTTTGATTTGTGATATGGATTTGCTGCAAACACAGGACTTGCTGAAAAAACTTAAAAAACGGAGCCTGGTGTTTAAGCGTGTTATGCACTCCGGCAGTCTTGAGGTGATTGCCGATTTGGTCGCGCATGGCGTAGGTACAGGGGTTTTGCCGGGCCGTGTTGCGGCGCGTGCCCCAAAACCGCTGAAACGCGTGCCAAAGGCACCGGTGTTCCATGATGACCATTGCCTGATCTATCGCATGGAAAACCGTAATGTGAAGTCCATACAGGTCTTGTCCGATGCTGTGCGCGCTGTTTTTAAACAAGCCCGGTGACAAGGGCGGGACAGGGGTATAAAATATAGCCATGAAAAAGCTCTTAAGCCTGATGATTGTTTTGTGCCTGGTCTGTGCTGCACCTGTGCAGGCGACCCAGGGTGATATGGCTGTAGAAAAGCAAAAGAGCGCTGCGCTTGATTTTTACGGCAAGGGCTTTATACCGCTGGCGCGGGGCTTTCAATGCGGGGTACTGGCGCGGGCCGATTATTTGCCAAGCGGTAACGTCGCCATTTTTAACTATCTGCCGGAATCGACGGAAGAGGAAGAACACACGCTGGATAGTTGGAGCCGGATGGTTGAAATATATGTGTACCCTCTGCCTGCAGACACGGCTGCAGCAGGCATGACGTTGCGTAAGCTGATGGGGGGCTTGCTGAAAAATTATCGTGAAAATGTTAAAATGATTAAATCTGAATTTATGGCCCGTGGCCTGACGGGGGAGCCTGCAAGCTATTTGGAGTTCGAGATTGGCGAGCCGCCGTTGAAAGAGCATGCGGCGGGCGCGTTTTTCCGGGCATCTGCTAAATACGCGATTTTCGTGCAGGTGTTGGTGCGAGGAACGGGCAAGCTGACGGATGAGGACCGCGAGATGTTATATACGCTTTTGGGGCGTAAAGATAAATAATTTAACATAACAAATTATACATATTCAATTGACATAGTGTATATCACTGTGCTATGAATCATGCCATCCGGGGTCGTTTGCGCGACCATATTTGAGGTAAGGCCATGTTTAAAAAGAAGAAAAAAACCCATCCTTTTGATGCCAATCTGTCCAGCCTGCTGGATTCTGTGGAGAATTTGCAGCAGATCAATGATGTAGCCGAGCGTTACGAAGCACTTCAACAACAAATAGAGGCCGTGGATCAGGCTGTGCGAGAGGTTCAGAATTTGAAGGGGTACATTTCTGATGGTACACGCGATGGCCTTGCACTAGGAAGTTTTCTGGGTGGAGCCTTTGGAGGTATGGGGCTGATTACAGTAGGGACAGCAGCAGCTCTTCCTGCGTTGACGATCGTGGGCCCTATTATCATAATGGCTGGTATGGCCAACTTTATAGGAGATGATTTCGCGACAGACTATATCTGCGACAAAATTGAAAGCCGCCGTCATGTTGCGAAAAACAGGGGTATGCTGAACATGCTTAAAGCCCTGCAAGGGCATCTATCAGAGATGAAAGATACGTTAGTGAATGAACGTATAGACGATCTTGTCAAAAGCAAGCATGCAGACCGCCTGTTAAGCGCAAACCCGGAACTCGCACCTGCTTTTGCCAAGGCACTTTTGGATCAAAGGGCAAAAGACGAGAAAGCCCGTGCGTACGGTATGGTTGTGAAAACTGTTAAATTGCCGAAGCCCCGACCGCAGTGAAAGAAGATCATGTTTAAGTCTGTAAAAAAGAAAAAACCACATGCTTTTGATTCGACTGTGGCTGACCTGCGAGCCTCTGTCGATGGTCTGCAGCAGATTAATGACGTGGCCGAGCGTTATGAAGCCATTCAAGAGCAGATCAAAATGGTGAATCGGGGGATTTCTGGGGTTGAAAAGGTCAAAGGAAAAATTAATGATAACAAGCGTTTCAAGATCATGGCAGGAACAGCGTTAGGTGGCGGTTTTTTGGGTGGCTGTGGCTTGATAGGCGTGGGTATGTCTCTTGCTGCGCCACCGGTCGTGA
Source organism: Alphaproteobacteria bacterium (assembly GCA_028817795.1). Lineage (GTDB taxonomy): Bacteria > Pseudomonadota > Alphaproteobacteria > Micavibrionales > UBA2020 > JAPPOU01. The sequence goes on along the minus strand of JAPPOU010000059.1, from coordinate 10,580 downwards.
TAGCAGGGTTAGGGCTGACTTGTTGTGGTGCATTGGGGCCTGTTACATTCGGGCCTGTTGTTGATGCGGTATGTGACAAAATTGAAAGCCGCCGCCATATCAAAGAAAATGGCGAAATTTTGGACGTGCTCAAATCATTCAAGATACATTTAGTGGGAATGAAAGATGCTCTTGTTGAGGAGCATGCTTATAGTATGGCGAAAAGCAAGCATGCAGAACGTTTGCTTGATACTTATCCTGAGCTTTCTCCAGCCTTTGCCAGAGCGTTGGTGCGCCAACCTGTCAGGGATGATGTGGTGAAGGTTGTGAAACTGCCGAAGCCGTCCCCGGCGAGCTAGTAGCTGATTAAATACTGGTTGATTCTAAAAGTCTAACATGATGCCTTTATTTACCACCCCCGCGCAGGCGGGGAACATCTGTCTAAAGCGGGTATGGCGGGATTTTAGTGGGTTTTGGAGCTAGAAAGTTGCCGCAATTTTTTCTACGAGCTGTCGTGCAATATCGCTTTTATCGTTTTTTTCAAATGCCGAGGCCTCTATTTTACCGCTGGCATCGCGGCAGAAAAGCGTGAGTGTATTTTCGTTATCCCCAAAAACCGCGCCTTTTGCAACGCTATTGAGTGCAATCCAGTCGCAGCCTTTTGATTCCAGTTTGCGGCGGGCGTTGGCTTCTGCATCATCTGTTTCAGCGGCAAAGCCGATCACCAGTCTTGGCCTGTTATTGCCTTTGGCAATGGTTTGCAAAATATCAGGGTTCTGGACCAGTGAAAGCGTTAAGCTGTCCGTGTCGTCTTTCTTGATTTTCTTGTCTGACGTGTTTGCTGCGCGAAAATCTCCCACGGCGGCAGCGCACACGGCGATATCAGCGGGCAGGGCAGTAAGGCAGGCCTGCAGCATGTCTTCTGCTGTTGTCACGCGCACGGTGCGAACGCCTTTAGGGTTTGGGATGTCTACCGGACCTGTGATTAGCGTCACTTCAGCCCCAGCAAGGTGTAGGGCATTGGCAATGGCGTGTCCTTGCTTGCCTGAAGACCGGTTGCAGATATAGCGTACGGGGTCAATCGGCTCATGCGTCGGCCCGCTGGTGACAAGGGCCTTTAATCCGTTTAGTGGGCCGTGCATTTCAAAAAATGCGCAGACATGCTGCACGATGTCGGAAACTTCGGGCAGGCGCCCTTCGCCCGTTTCGCCGCAGGCCATCAGGCCACTGGCTGGTTTCATGATATGCGCGCCGCGTTTTTCCAGCGTAGAAATATTCTCCTGCGTTGCCGCGTTGTCCCACATGGCGGGGTTCATGGCGGGGCAGAGCATAACGGGTTTGTCGGTGGCTAATAGCACAGTGGCGGCAAGGTCATCCGCACGGCCTTCTGCATATCGCGCCAGCAGGTTCGCGCTGGCGGGTGCCGCCAGAACCATGTCGCAATCCCGCGCAAGGCGAATATGTCCCATTTCATGTTCGTCGGTGAGGGAAAAAAGATCGGTATAAACTTTTTCTTCCGACAGTGCCGAGACAGACAGTGGCGTTATAAATTCCGCACCGCCTTTCGTTAGGATGCAGCGCACTTCCGCACCGCGTTCTTTCAGGCGGCGGATCAGGTCGAGCGCTTTATATGCCGAAATCCCGCCAGAGATAATCAGGACGATGCGGCGACCATAAAGGGAGGTATCTGTATTCATGGGGCTATTCTAGCCTAAATCCTGCGCTTTGTGTAATTTGTCCTGCTCTTGCAGGGCGGGGATGCGGTGTGTCAGTTCGTGCAGACACATGGCCGTGAAATAGCTGGGGTCTTTTTCGTCTTGTTTTTCAATAGTATTCAGTAATTGTTCTGTTGAGATACTGGCCCAAGGTTTTCTGGAGGGGAAAGCGTTCTGGACGGCTTTTCTCAGTCTTCTGCGGGATTGGAAAACCTGCCATTTGTAATAAGGCGGAAACAAGGCTTTTTCCCGCAGCGTTTCCGCGCAATTGGTAAAGTCGCTGACGGCGTCTTTGAAAAGACCGGGGTCTTTGACGACATCATTAAAAACCGCCATAAAAGGCCTGCGTTGTAGGGTGGAATTTGCGGCAGGTGTTGTGGGCTGGTTCTTCAAGAGCGTCTTCGTTTTTGCCCGATCACGCCGCCGCTGTTCTGCGGATGATGTCTTGCTTATACGCGTCCGGTTTCATCAGTTGGTCAATACGAAGCATTTGTTCCAAAATGCCTTCCATATCTTTCAGGTAAACCATGTTCGGGCCGTCAGAAGGTGCGCTATCAGGGTCTTGGTGCGTTTCCATGAAGATGGAGGCGCAAACGCCCGTTGCGATCGCTGCGCGGGCCAGATAAGGCACCATGGTGCGGTCGCCGCCTGTGGTAGCGCCGTTACCCCCCGGCTGTTGTACGGAGTGGGTGGCATCAAACACAACAGGGTGGCCTGTTTCCGCCATGGTGGGCAGGGCGCGCATATCGCTGACCAGCGTGTTATAGCCAAAGCTGGCGCCTCGTTCACACAGCATTACGTTGGGGTTGCCGCTTTCGGTGATTTTAGCGGCGACGTTTTTCATGTCCCACGGCGCAAGGAACTGGCCTTTTTTCACGTTGACGATTTTTCCCGTCTTGGCAGCCGCGACCAAAAGATCTGTCTGGCGGCACAGGAAGGCGGGGATTTGCAAAATGTCGACAACTTCCGCAGCGTCCGCGCATTGTTCCGGCGCGTGTACATCGGTGACGATGGGAACATCCATCTCCTTTTTCACATCGGAAAGAATGGCAAGGCCCTTTTCAATGCCAACGCCACGACCACCCTTTAATGATGTGCGGTTCGCTTTGTCGAATGATGTCTTGTAGACAAAGGGGATGTTCAGTTTGTTTGTAATCTCTTTCAGCGCGCCCGACATATCCATGGCGTGGTCGCGGCTCTCCAGTGCGCAGGGACCGGCCAGCAGCATGAACGGAAGATCGTTGCCGATTTTGAAATTGCGCAGAGAGATGTGGTGTTGCGTCGTCATTGTGGGGGACCCCGTTTTTGTCATAGAGAATGGAAACACACGTTACACAACACGCTTGCCGCAATCAACAGTCTTTGCTTGGTGCTGTCTTTATTGTTGACGTTATGACTCGTCCGTGATTCTATAGTCCTATGAAACAAAAGCGTAAACAGAAAAAAAATAAACATAATGTGTCAGCGCATGTCGTGTGGACGTTTGTTGCCGTCGCTCTGTTTTCATATTTCTCCTATCACCTGATGCATGGCGATCAGGGGTATTTTGCCCTGAAGGGGGTAGAGGAACGGCTGCAACGCATTGAAGCTGAATATAAAAAAGCCCATATAGATCGCGTTGCCTTGGAAAAGCGCGTGGTCATGCTGCGCCCCGGCAGTATAGATGCTGACCTATTGGACGAGAGGGTGCGGGCTGTTCTGGGCTATGTGGGGCCAAAAGAAAAGGTTGTTGTGGCTGATTTCTAAGGCTTTTTTTGCGCCGCCTCTTTATTTATCATAATCATTGACTTTGTGCTATGGAATTTGGTAATGTCTGCGGATATTCACTTAATGTATTGGCACGGCACATGGCACGTAAACAGGACAATCCGGATATTTCGTATTTAAAGGGCCTTTCTGACAGAGAAAAGGCGCGGGAGCTGGTGGAGGAACTGCGCAAAAAAGAAGATTGCGATGAAGCCCTGTGCTTGTGGCTGATTGCGGCAGGCGCGGATATGAAAGCCAGAGAATACTATACTGGTTATGCGCCTCTTACGGTTGCGGCAGTAGAGGGGCGATTGAAGATTGCGGAAGCTATGCTGGATGCAGGTGCTAACGTGAACCGGAGAGAAGAACAAAAAATGACGGCCTTAATGTGGGCTGTCCAGAATGAAAACCAGGATATGGTTCGTCTTTTGGTCAAGCGTGGCGCAAGTGTGAATCTGAGAAATGAGGCATTGGATTCTGCTCTTAATATCGCACAGAATAAAGGGCGGTCTGATATAGCTTATCTGCTGATACGCAATGGAGCGAATGAGAACGTTTTAACAAAAGCGGAACGTAGAGGTATAGAAGACTATGTGCGTACAATCTTTAAGGATGCCGCAAGTCAGGGCACAAGCAAAACACGCAAAATCATAAGGCCAAAGGTGACACCATGAAAAAAGCAGATGTTGTAATAGTCGGCGGTGGCCCTGTGGGTCTGTGGGTGGCAACGCAAATCAAAAAACGCCGTCCACATTTGGGTGTGCATGTGCATGAAAGATACCAGCAGTACGAAAGATCGCACGTATTGCGGCTGGAACATGCATCCATGCAGATTTACAGCAAGCTGAAAAATGATGCTGCGGAAAAGGATTTCTTTCGTGCCGTGACGGGCAAGACCCCGCGTGAGATTTTTCAGACCGCTGCCATTGGCCATGTCAATATCCGCACCAACGATCTTGAGGGTGCGCTGACGTCCTATGCGAAAACGCTGGGCGTGAATATCCATTACAGCACTGTCACCAACCCCGAAGAAGTAGAAAAAATGTATCCAGGCTGCAAAACCTTTATTGCGGCTGACGGTGCGCACAGCAAAATGCGCACGGCGCTGCTGGGCGAGCAATCCACCAAAGATTTTCCGCTGCAGTACGTTGTAGAGGTCAAGTACGAAGCCAAGGGCCGCGCAGGTGAACTGCAGCCCGATGACCTGTTCCGTACAGGAAAGATCATGGATTCGACGCCATTTGAATATGTGGGTCGTGAGAAAAACGGTAAAACGCCTGTGACCGTCCGCTTCTTCGTGGATGAGGACACCTATAACGCCCTGCCGCAAGCCAGCTTCCGTGCGCCGCTATCGCTCAACGATGCTGAAATTCCGGCATCGCTGGCGCAGGACATTAAAACATATATGAACGTCCGCGCTGAAAAGGCGGGTGAAACCTTTCTTGAGGGTTCAGATAAAATGAGCAAACTGACGCTCTCGCTGTATAAGGCCAAAACCTTTGCTGTAGAGCGCGGCAATGGCAAGGCGTGGTATTTGGCGGGGGATGCCGCGATGGGCGTGCCGTATTTCCGTTCACTGAACGCGGGCATGTTGATCGGCTCGCAACTGGCAGCCATCGTGACCCGTGGTTTTCTGCCCACGGCGGGCAGGGTTGCGGCCTATAACCTGATGCGCCCCCTTGATACGGCGTGGGAGTTTACGGGCGCGCAAATCAAGAATTTTGGTATTCAGGCCTATGAAATGTTCAAAAAGATGGACGCTGCCGCGCCCATGCAAATTGTGAAGTGGAACGATGCGGAAACCCGTCGCTTTAAAAATAGCAAGCACACAGCTTTTAAGCCGAAGTAATGCTGATAAATAACTTTAAAAAAAATAATATAAATTATTGTTATATAATGTATGTTCATGCTGTTTCGCAGTATATTTTTATCATAACGCGTAAAACTATTCTCCTTGCAAAAATCCTTGTCTTCGCTTAGGGTTCGGGCATTCTGTTCATCCATATTGGAGGGTACTTTGGCGGCGCGTAAATCAAAAGCCGGCAAGACCGGGCTCGAAATGGTTCATTCCGCATCGAATGTCGCATCACCAGAGCAAATGGTTGCCTATTTTCGTGACATGCTCCTCATCCGCAGGTTTGAGGAAAAGGCGGGCCAGCTATACGGCATGGGCCTGATCGGCGGTTTTTGCCACCTGTATATCGGGCAGGAAGCGGTTGTTGTGGGCGTGCAATCCGTTTTGACGGAAAAGGATACGGTGATTACCGCGTATCGCGACCACGGCCACATGCTGGCCTGTGGTATGGAGGCCAATGGCGTGATGGCCGAGCTGACGGGCCGTGAGGGTGGTTATTCCCGTGGTAAGGGCGGTTCCATGCATATGTTCAGCCGGGAAAAGAATTTCTATGGCGGCCACGGTATTGTGGGCGCGACAGCGCCATTAGGTGCCGGGCTTGCCTTTGCGCATAAGTACAAAGGTGATGGCGGCATTACCACGGCTTACTATGGCGATGGCGCGGCCAATCAGGGTCAGATTTACGAAGCCTATAATATGGCAGCGCTTTGGAAGCTGCCGATCATCTTCATTATCGAGAATAACGGCTATGGCATGGGCACGTCCCAAAAACGCCATGCGGCGGGTGATTTGTATCGTCGTGGCGCGGCCTATGGCATTCCGGGCGATAAGGTTGATGGTATGGATGTTCTTTCCGTCCGTGCGGCAGCGCTGAAAGCCGCCGAGTATGTGCGTGCAGGCAACGGGCCGATCATTCTGGAATTCGAAACCTATCGCTATCGCGGGCATTCGATGTCTGATCCTGCCAAGTACCGCAGCAAGGATGAAGTGGATGATATGCGCAAGAACCGTGATCCGATTGAAACGGTGCGGCAGGCGATCATGAAAACCGGAAAAATGGATGAAGCAGGCCTGAAAGAGATTGAAAAAGAAGTGAAGGCCATCGTCAAGGAATCTGCCGAATTCGCGCAGGAAAGCCCGGAGCCTGATCCTGCAAAGCTTTGGACAGATGTGTTGCTTTAGATTTCTGCTGCCGTGACAATAAAGGGAGATATGGGATGAAACGTCAGTTTGTTTATATGATGGTTGTGTGTGCGGGTATTCTGCTGCCGCCCTCTGTTTCCTCTGCGGAAATGGTGGCTATGCGTAAAGCGGCCCCCATGAACCAAGCGCAAAAAAACTGCGCGTTGGAGGGCAAGGCCTCTGTGCGCGTGCAGTTCAAGGATTCTTCGGTTGATATCGAAAAGGTTCAGGAATACGTCGATACAAAAATGAAGTCTGCACAGGCACAGGCGAAAGAAGCCGGGCTGACGTCAGTGGAAATCCAGTCCATGAACTACAGCTTGAGAACGCAAAACAATAATTATAATGACTGCTCCAAGGAAAATCTGGACAAGCCGGATTTCCGCGTGAACGGCAGCGTGACATTTGAAGTCGAACCCCGCGAAAAAGCAGCGGCCTTTATGGCATTGCTGACCAAGCAGGGGTATGAAGCCAACCTTAACGTGAATGCGTATAAAAGATGCCGATAGATATCCTTATGCCCGCCTTGTCCCCCACGATGACCGAGGGGAAACTGGCGAAATGGTTAAAGCAAGAAGGTGACAGCGTTGCTGCTGGTGACGTTATTGCCGAGATTGAAACCGACAAGGCGACGATGGAAGTCGAAGCTGTCGATGAAGGTACAATCGGCAAGATTTTGGTTGCTGAGGGCACAGAGAATGTGGCGGTGAACACGCCTATTGCTGTGTTGCTGGAGGAGGGCGAAAGCGCTTCCGATGTGAAAGCCTCTGCCGCCCCCGCGCCGCAAACCGAAGCTGAACCACCTGTTGTGGAGGGTGCCTGCTTTGGCCGTCCGTCCGCGCCTGTGGCCGATGCACCCGCGCAGGAACCTGACTGGGACGGCCCCACAAAAACGCAGACTGTGCGTGAATCTTTGCGTGATGCCATGGCCGAAGAAATGCGCCGTGACGAAGAGGTTTTTGTGATGGGCGAGGAAGTGGCCGAATATCAGGGCGCTTATAAAGTGACGCAAGGCTTGCTGGCCGAGTTTGGCGACAAGCGCGTGATTGATACGCCCATTACCGAATACGGTTTTGCAGGCGTTGCGACGGGCGCGGCGTTTTCTGGCCTGAAACCTGTTGTCGAGTTCATGACATGGAACTTTGGGATGCAGGCGATTGACCACATCATCAATTCGGCTGCAAAAACATTGTACATGGCGGGTGGTCAATTGGGGTGCCCCATCGTCTTTCGTGGCCCGAACGGCGCGGCATCACGTGTGGGCGCGCAGCACTCGCAGTGCTATGCCAGCTGGTATGCACATTGTCCGGGATTAAAAGTGGTTGCGCCGTGGTCGGCGGCGGATGCCAAAGGTCTTTTAAAGGCTGCAATCCGCGATCCAAACCCCGTTGTGTTCCTTGAAAATGAAATCATGTACGGGCAAAGCTTTGAAGTGCCTGATACGGATGATTTTGTGTTGCCGATTGGTAAGGCCAAGGTCGAGCGCGAAGGTTCTGATGTCACCATCGTTGCATTCTCGATCATGGTGGGTCATGCCCTGCAAGCTGCTGAGAAATTGGCCGAACAGGGGGTCAGCGCCGAGGTAATTAACCTGCGCACCCTGCGCCCGCTGGATACAGAAACCATTGTGAACAGCGTCATGAAAACCAACCGCCTTGTCTCGGTCGAGGAAGGCTGGCCGGTTGCGGGCATGGGGTCTGAAATGGCAGCGATCATGATGGAAAGCTGCTTTGATTATCTGGATGCCCCCGTGGCGCGTGTGCATGGCGCTGATGTGCCCATGCCCTATGCCGCCAACCTTGAAAAACTGGCGCTGCCTCAGGTGGACGATATCGTGAACGCCGCGCGGCAGGTGGCGTATGTTGATGTCGACGCAGCTGCGTAATTTTAAAAAGGGGTTTCGGTATGCCACATAAAATTCTCATGCCTGCGCTTTCGCCCACGATGACCGAGGGCAAGCTGGCGAAATGGGTCAAGAAAGAAGGCGATGAAGTTGTCGCCGGTGACGTGATTGCCGAGATTGAAACCGACAAGGCCACGATGGAGGTCGAGGCGGTGGACGAAGGCAAGCTTGCCAAGATCATGGTGCCTGAAGGTACGGACGGCGTTGCTGTTAATACCTTGATCGCTGTGTTGTTGGAAGAGGGTGAGGATGAAAGCGCAATTGGTGATATTGATAGTGCAACACCTCCTAAAAAAGTGACGCCTGCAAACGAGTCCACATCTGGCAATGGTAAATCTGCACCTTCTGTTGCCGTTACGGCCCCAAGGCCGGTTACGGGCAGCAGCCAGCGCATTTTTGCAAGTCCGCTGGCAAAGCGTATGGCGAAAGATAAAGGTATCGATCTTTCAACGGTCAAAGGCTCCGGCCCGCATGGGCGCATTGTGAAGGCGGATATTGAAAACGCCAAAGCAGCCCCCACAGGTGCTCCGCGTTCAGCGGCAGCAGCGCCTACAGGCCCCGATGCGCGTGCGTTGGCTGATGCTTACGGCATTCCATACGAACTGCAGCCCAATTCCGGTGTGCGCAAGGTGATTGCCCGCCGCCTGACGGAATCAAAGCAAGTTGTGCCGCATTTCTATTTAACAGTCGATTGTGAACTGGATGCCCTTTTGAAGCTGCGCAAGGAACTAAACGATACGGCGGACGGTTTTAAAATTTCCGTGAACGATTTTGTTATTAAAGCCACTGCACTTGCCCTGAAAAAATACCCCGGCGCCAACGTATCATGGACAGATGACGCGATTGTGCAGTATACGCGCGAGGATGTCTCTGTGGCCGTCGCAACAGATAACGGCCTGATTACCCCGATTATCAAGGATGCTGCGAACAAGAGTTTGAAAACGATTTCCATCGAAATGAAAGCACTAGCCGAAAAAGCAAAAGCCGGAAAACTGAAGCCTGAGGAATTCCAGGGCGGCACGATTTCGGTTTCCAACCTTGGCATGTTCGGCATCCGCGATTTTCAGGCCATCATCAACCCACCGCAGGGCGCGATACTGGCCATTGGCGCGGGTGTGCAAAAGCCGGTTATTAAAAACGGCGCTGTTGTGCCCGCAACGGTGATGACGGTCACAATGTCGGTTGACCACCGTTGTATTGATGGCGCTGTCGGCGCTGAATATTTGCAGGTGTTTAAGGAACTGCTTGAGAATCCTGTTGGGGTTATTTTGTAATCCAAGACCGTGGAGAAGATTGCAATGAGCAGCAGTAAACTGCCTGTACTGGATACGGCCAGAAATGCCTTTGATTTTGCAATTGATAACCTGAAGGCCGTTTACTGGATTGCCATTCCTTATCTTATTATTTCTTTGGTGGGGAATGTACTGCTCTATGGCTTCTTTCCAGATGAAATGTACGTTGCCATCAATGCACCTGAAAAGCTGACAGATATTGCGGGCATAAATTTTTACATTGTTTTGGCCCTGTATGGGATTTTCTCTCTTCTTTATACCATTAAAATATGGATGTCATTCATGCGGCTGTATTTGTGTGAAGAAGAAGACGTTTTGTCTATGAGCCGATTTAAATTCGATAACCATGACTGGCTGGCGGTGGGGAAGTATTTCCTCCTGCTTCTTTTGGTTATTCTTTTGGCTATGGTCATGTCCGTATTGGTGATGCTTTTTCTTGTTGGAATGATAAAGCTTTCGCTGCTTTCGAAGTCGGTTTTTCAACTTTTCCCCATTGTGGGAGCTGTGGTAGGGGTTATCTGCGCGGTGTGGATGATAATGATAACACTTCTTTATTTCCCAGCTTTGGCTCAGGGAGGATATTTATCTTTCCGCCAGTCTTCGCGCCGTATGCGGGGACACGTCTGGCGGACGTTTTGTGTTTTTGCTTTGATTATGCTGGGCATGTCTATTGTCACAAAGCTTGCGGGATTTGTGCTGGGCGTCGTATTGCCTGATATGAACGCCGCGCTTGCTGTCACGGAGTTTGTGACGGGCGGTGTTATCGGCGTATTTACCGTAGCCGTGCTTGCGGGCGTGGATTCCCAAGTCTACCAGCATGTTATTAAACATTATAAGTTCAGCCGCCGATTACGGGAGGTTAAAGCCATGAAAAAACGTTCACCCTTTTTCGAGCGCCGTAGAATTCG
>JAPPOU010000140.1 GCA_028817795.1 Alphaproteobacteria bacterium | reverse complement strand
ACAAGCGCTGTTGTCGTGCCGGGCCATGTGGTCGATTCCAAAACAACCAGGTGACCGGGCTTTAAATGCTGCGCCACCGTCCGCGCCGTTTTTTCGACATAGGTCATGTCCGGCTCACGGTTTTTGTTCAGGGGCGTGGGCACACAAAGGATAATGGCATCGACATCCGCCAGCTTTGAAAAATCAGCCGTCGGCACAAAGTTTTTATCCCGCACAAAACCCGAAACCGTATCGTTGTGGATATTGCCGATATAAGACTGGCCGCGCTCCAGCCGGCTGATCTTGTCCGCATCTACATCGAACCCGACAGCTTTAAACCCCTTATCGCAGATCGCACAAGCCAAGGGCAGCCCCACATAGCCAAGGCCGATAATGCCAATCACAGCCTTGCGGTTGATAAAGGCATCGCACAACGTATCGATAGCGGAAATATCCTCTATGGGGCGCGTGGCTGTTTTCATGGTTGATTCTCCATATTTTCAGGGCTGGTTATAGCAAAAACCGGGCTTGAAAGAAATCATGCCCTTTATATATTGACATAACACAAAGAGGGCCTTAACATTCCGTCCCATGAGAAAAATAGATAAGTCATTCAAAAGCAGGGCGCAAAAACCCTATAACGCGCACCATACGCGACTTCTCAGCGCCGTATTGAAAGAGCGACAGCCTGATTTTTCTTTGTGTCTACACCTGATTAGAAATGGCGCAGACCCCGAAGCCTGCAATCAAGAAGACAGCGTTACATATACGGCTCTGATGCGTGCCGCCCAGAACGATATGGTGGATTTTGCACGTGACCTTATCAATTGCGGCGCAAATATTAATGCCACCAACAACCGCGATTACACGGCCCTGATGTGGGCCGCATTTCTAAACAATACCGACGTCGCGCTGTTGTTATTGGATCATGGCGCAGATGTAAACGTACAAGGCTGCGAAGGCCGGACGGCCTTGATACTGGCGGCAGAGTACGGGAATGTACGGCTTGTTGATCGTCTTTTAGAATGCGGCGCAAATCCCATGCTGAAAGACCAAAAGGGCTGCACCGCGCAAGAGGCTGCACAGTCATATCAACATCCCGCTCTTGCCGAAACACTGCAAAACGCTGAAACGCGCACAGCCTTCCTTTCTGCTTGCGAAAAAGGCACGACACGCAAACGGAAAATCCACCGCAAGCCTACAACACAACAGCCATGATAACACCGGCAGAGCAAAAAGCGCGGCTTTTCATTCACGCGCTGCACCAGGTTCCGCAAAAAGAAAAAAACAATTTTTTCTTTGAACTTATCAGTGACGGTATGGACGTGAACTGGGCAGGCCCTGAATTGGGCCATACTGTTCTTATGCATGTTATTTCTCGCAACGCACCCCCGCTGCTGGACGCGCTGATTGAAAACGGCGCAAATGTAGATGCCAAAAACGCCAAAGGAGAAACAGCCCTGACATGGGCCGCGCAACGGGGCCACACAGCCATGATGCAAACACTGCTGGACCATGGCGCCAATATAAACGCGCAAGATAACGAAGGTGCCACCGCCCTGATGGCAGCCGTCGAATACCGCCATCCCCAGCCTGCGTGCCTGCTGATCCGCGCCGGGGCAGATACCAGCTTAAAAAATATTATAGGCGATACGGTTCATGACTATCTGGATTGTTGCGGCAGTCCCGGCACGGTTCGCACCGTCAGACACACCCTTATCGAACATGATTTTAAGGCTATATTGGAAAAGGGCACGCCCCGACCTCGTAAAATCCGCCGCGCTCAAGGCTTAACGAAAAAAAGCGGCCCACAACCTTAATGCCGCCTCTGTTTTTCCATATTATAAAGGCGTGCCCCTTGCATCCCCCCCGCCATTCTGTTATTGGAAAATGCTTATCAATCCTGCGGCCATGGCGGAATTGGTAGACGCGCAGCGTTGAGGTCGCTGTGGGCATTGAGCCCGTGGAAGTTCGAGTCTTCTTGGCCGCACCATTATCCAGTTCACTGTAGCCAGTCGCTGGTCATCGGGTGTATCCTTTGATGGCGCAACGATCGACAACCGGAAATCAGCATGAAAAAAGACGCTCTGTATCACGACGCCCTTGACTATCACCGCACGCCGGGTGGCCCCGGTAAAATAGAAATCGTGCCGACCAAGGCGCTGGCAACGCAGCGCGATTTATCGCTGGCCTATTCGCCGGGCGTCGCCGCGCCCTGCGTCGAGATTGCCGAAAACCCCGATACGGCAAGGGATTATACGGCACGCGGCAACCTTGTTGCCGTCATTACCGACGGCACGGCGGTATTGGGCCTTGGTGATATTGGCCCGCTGGCCGCAAAACCGGTGATGGAGGGCAAAGCCGTCCTGTTCAAAAAATTTGCAGACATTGACGCCGTCGATATCGAGATTGACGAAAAAGACCCCGATAAAATCGTTGATATCATTGCATCACTAGAACCAACCTTTGGCGGGATCAACCTTGAAGACATCAAGGCACCTGAATGTTTTGAAATTGAAAAAAAGCTGAAAGAGCGCCTGAACATTCCCGTTTTCCACGACGACCAGCACGGCACGGCCATTATCGTGGGCGCGGCCTTTACCAGCTGGATCAAATGGTCGGGCCGCAAAATGAAGGATGTGACGCTTGTCACCTCCGGCGCGGGCGCATCGGCCATTGCCTGCGTCAATCTTTTGGTCGCGCTGGGCCTTCCTAAAAAGAATATTATCCTGACCGACAGGAAGGGCGTGATTTACAAGGGCCGCAACGAAGGCATGGACCCTGCCAAAACGTCCTTTGCCGCTGATACAAAAGCCCGCACGCTAAAAGATGCCTTAAAAGGCGCGGATGTGTTCCTGGGCCTTTCCGGCCCCGGCGTTCTGGATGGTGCGACGGTTAAAACCATGGGCAAGGCCCCGCTTTTAATGACCCTTGCCAACCCCACGCCCGAAATCATGCCCGAAGAAGCAAGAAAGGCCAAACCCGACGCCGTCATTTGCACAGGCCGGTCGGATTACCCCAATCAGGTGAACAACGTTTTGTGTTTTCCTTTTATCTTCCGGGGCGCTTTGGATGTGGGCGCAACGACAATTAATGAAGAGATGAAAGTTGCCTGCGTCAATGCCCTGACAGAACTGGCCATGACCGAAGCGCCGCCCGAAGTTGCAGCGCTTTACGCAGGCGCGGAGCTGACTTTCGGCCCTGAATACCTGATCCCCAAGCCCTTTGACCCGCGCCTGATTACCGAACTACCGCCCGCCGTTGCCAAAGCCGCCATGGACTCAGGCGTTGCGGCACGGCCGATTAAGGATTTCGACGCCTATTACAGGAAGCTTGAAAAGAACGTCTTTAAATCGGGCCAGTTGATGCGCCCCATATACGCCCGCGCCGCGCAGAACTTAAAACGCCTTGCCTTTGCCGAAGGAGAAGAGCCACGCGTGCTGCACGCCGCCCAAAACATCGTTGATGACGGCATTGCCAAGCCTATTTTGATCGGGCGGGAAGATGTTATCCTGAACCGTATCAAAAAAGACGGCCTGCGCCTGAAAAAAGGGAAGGACTTTGAGCTGATTAACGTTGAAAGCGATCCGCGTTTTAACGATTACTGGCAAACCTATCACCGCATGATGGAACGAAAGGGCGTAACGCCCCCCATGGCAAAGCAGCTTTTGCGCACGCGCAACACCATCATCGCTGCATTGATGGTGCATAAAGATGACGCCGATGCCATGATCTGCGGCACAATTGGCCGCTATAACAAGCATTTTTCCCACATCGCGGATATTCTGGGCAAATCGCCGGACGTATCTGCCTTTTCAACGCTGACAGCACTGATATTGAACTCCGGCACGTACTTTTTGTCAGATGCCTTCGTCAATAAAAACCCGACAGCCGAAGAAATCCGCGACATGACGTTGCTGGCCGCAGAAGAGGTCAAACGCTTTGGTATTACGCCCAAGGTCGCGCTGTTGTCACATTCCGACTTTGGCAGCCAGACGACGCCGGAAGCTTCGAAAATGGCGCTTGCCGCGCAAATGGTCAAAGACGCCGCGCCGGATTTAGAGGTCGAGGGCGAAATGACCGCCTATGCCGCGCTGAACGAGGACGTGCGTAACAGCATGTTCCCCCATTCCGAGCTGAAAGGCGCTGCAAACCTTCTTATCATGCCCAACATTGATGCCGCAAACATCACGTTCCACATGATAAAGGCTTTATCGGGCGGTATTACTGTCGGGCCACTGCTGCTGGGCGCAAGAAAATCCGCGCATGTGCTCATCCCCTCCGTCACGGCGCGGGGGATCGTGAACGCAGCGGCTTACGCCTGCTATCGCGCACAGGCAATTGAAGAAGAAAGTGCGAAAAAAGGCAAAGTCAAAACCAAAGGCAAGGTTACACGCTTAAAACAACCGGGCTAATAAAAAGGAGAAGGCATGGAGGAAGAAGAGAGCGTTAAGCTCCGCAAAGACCCCGCCGAATCCGGCGAGTCGCCGGCACACTTGCCCGACGAATTTATCCGCGAAATACGCGCGTTGCTGGATCAGGATGATCCCGACCGCATTCAAGACCTCTGCCGCGCCCTTAACCCCCATGATGCCGCCGAGCTTTTGATTAAGATCGGATCGGAACGCGCGCGGCTGGTCGACGTGCTGGAAAGCGATATCGATCCCGAAGCCTTTACCCACCTTGACCACGACATCCTGAATAACATCCTGGACCACATGACGGGCGCGCAGATTGCAGGGATCATCAATGCGCTGGACAGTGACGATGCCATTAACCTGATTGATGACCTCGACGAAGAACGCCATGTCGAGGTGATGCGCAGCCTCTCACGCAAAGTGCGCCTGTTTATTGAAGAAGGCCTGACCTTCCCCGAATATTCGGCTGGCCGTCTGATGCAGCGTGAATTTGTCGCAATCCCGCAGTTCTGGACTGTCGGCAAAACCGTTGACTACCTGCGCGCCGCCGCCGAAGCCATGCCCGACAGGTTTCATGATATTTTTATTGTCGACCCCATGCATAAATTCGTGGGTAGCGTGGACTTAAGCCGTATTCTCTGCGCCCAGCGCAGTGCCAAGGTCGATACGTTGGTGCAAGAAGACCATGTCTCCATCCCCGTTGAAATGGACCAGGAAGATGTGGCACAGATGTTCCGGCGGAAAGATCTTTTTTCTGCCCCCGTTGTCGACGAGCATAACCGCCTGATCGGCGTGGTTACAGTCGATGACATCGTTGACGTTATTGACGAAGAAGCCGAGGACGACTTCCTGAAACTCAGCGGTATCGTCTCGGATTCCGATATTTTCCGCCCCATGCTGACAACCGTCCGCGCCCGCTTTGGCTGGCTGGCCGTGAACCTTTTAACAGCTTTTGCCGCCACATGGGTGATCGCGCAGTTTGAAGGCACTATTCAGCAACTCGTCATATTGGCCGCGCTGATGCCCATTGTCGCATCGATGGGCGGGAATGCGGGCACACAAACACTGGCCATTGCCGTCCGCGCCCTTGCTACCGGCGAGCTGACACGCGGCAACGCCCTTCGCATGATTGGCAAGGAAATACTGGTCGGCGCCGTGAACGGTATTTTATTTGGCGTTATCATGATCGGCGTCATTCTGTTTTGGTATCAGGATATAAGGCTGGGCCTTATCATGGCGCTGGCCCTGTTGTGTAACTTGATCGCCGCCGGGTTTTCGGGGGCCATCATCCCCTTCTGGCTTCATCGCGCAGGCTTTGACCCCGCAACCAGCGCCGCCGTCTTCCTCACGACCGTGACAGACGTGGTCGGGTTCTTTTCATTCCTTGGCCTTGCGGCGTGGTGGCTGCTGTAAATAAAATTAAAGCATTGATTTTAAATATTTTTTATCATCATTATTAACATAAAACAAACCATTTTGTACACTCTGTGCCTCGCACATTCAAGACAGCAAGGCCGCTTTTACAATGCCGCAATACTACCCACGAAAAGGAACGCAAGCGCAACAAGAGCGCGGCCAGCGCTTGATGAAAGAGCTGGAGCGTCATCCCAATGAATGCGATCTTGTTCTTTGCAGCGCCCTGATTAAAGCTGGCATTCCTGCCAATACAAAATCTCCGCGCTTTTCTCAACACAGCCCACTGCATATAGCCGCATGGAAAGGTTTTGATACGCTTGTCCCCTTGCTGCTGACTGCTGGTATTCCTTTGGATGCGCAAAGCTATCACGGCGAAACGGCCCTGATGTTGGCCGCCCGGCATGGACAGGAAAAAATTGTTCGTGCCCTGCTCGCCGCAGGCGCAAAGACAGAGATCAGGAATGACCTGGATGAAACGGCGTTAACATGTCCTGCCAATGCTGCGGTTGTGCGCGCACTGGTCAGCCACGGGGCGGATATAAACGCCCAAGACCATATGGGCGAAACAGCCCTGATATACGCCGCCCAGAATAGAAATACAGCAACGATTTCAGCGCTTTTAAAACATGGCGCAGATATCGACGTGGTGGGGAAATACGGCACCGCCCTCGCCTGCGCGATTGATCGCAGACGAGAGGCCAATGCCCATGTTTTGATAGATGCCGGGGCTAATATCAATCTTTGCACACAAAAGGGCAGCACCCCCTTGGCGCTGGCGGCGCTTTATGGCAACCACCGTCTTGTTGACGCGCTCTTAAACAAAGGGGCCGATGTTAATGCGCAGAACGGCATCGCGCTGGCATACGCCGCCAAAAAAGGAAGGCTTGATGTTATTCAAACACTATTGGACCATGGCGCAGACCCAAACCGAAGGGGACATAAAAAACGCCTACCCGAAACCATTGCGTGTATGCATGGTCACAACACAGCAGAAAACGTGCTGCAAAAAGCGCGGATCACCCATATGTTCAAAACGGCTGCCACGCAAGGCACCACGAAACCCCGTAAAATCATACGCCCCAAAAAGCATGAACCGACATGACAAACGATGCCGACATAGATCGCACATATGAATTACTGCATGAAGTTGACAAGCATGACTGCGATACAACGCTATGCCATCAGCTCATCAACGCGGGCATAGACTGGCGCATCAGGATAGGGGGCAACCAAAACACGGCCCTTCATCTTTGCGCACAAAGGGGTCATTTGGATATCGCGCGCGCCTTATTAGATGCGGGCACACCTGTGGATGTGACAAACCACGAAAACAGCACCCCCCTCATCGAAGCCGCAATTCACGGCAAGGCCAACATTGTGCCCTTACTTCTCGACCATGGCGCAAACGCTGCGGCAAAAAACAAAAACGGCGAAACGGCTTTGCTCTATGCACCCAATGATTTTATTGCGCACAAGCTTATCGCGTTGGGTGCCGATGTTAATGCAAAAACCTACAAAAATTACACCCCCCTACATCGCGCTGCTAGCGTTGGGGCTTTAGATGTCATTGACGTTCTTTTAAAAAAACAAGCGCATATAAACGCACAGAACATATATGGAGAGACACCGCTGATACGCGCCATAACAGCAGAAAATTTGCAGGCCGCAAAGAAACTGATCGCGCACGGCGCGGACGTGAATATAAAAACGACAAATGGCGACACAGCCCTGACAATCGCGGCCCGTGAAAAAGACCGCGATGTCATCCCCCACCTTTTAAAGGCGGGCGCGGATGTTCATGCCACAACAGAATATATAAGATCACCCCTTGAAAGCCTGGCCGCGCGCGGGGATTTAGAGAATATCAAACGCCTTCTCGACTATGGCGCAGACCCCAACCAAAAATATATAGAGAATGCCCCTCTCCCTGAAGAGTTGGCGGCAGCCATGAAACACACGGAAGCAGCAGAACTGCTGCGCCACACGCGTATAACGCGTAATTTCCAAGCCGCGCTGAAAAAAGGCACGCCCAGATCACGCAAAATTATGCGCCGCGCACCTAAACCCAATCTCTAACTCAACCGCCCAAAAGCTTATCCAGCGTGCCTTGGCGTTTTTCGATGGTGGGCACCTCGCCCTCGTTCAGGGGCTTTCCTTCTTCCGCGTTTTTCTGCAAACGCTCTTTTTCCGCTTTCGGGTCCACGACGTTGGAGGGGTTTTTGGTCGTATTGACCCCCTCTTCATCCTTCCAGAAAATCAGCTTGTCCGCGACGGACTTGTTTTCCAGCGCAATGCGCCCGTTTTCCTGCGCGATTTTGTTGCGCACGGCAGGATCAGCCCCCAACGCCCCCGCTTTTTGCAAAAACGCGGCATCAGCATCGCCTTTCACGGCTTGTTCTTGTTCTGCGCCCATCAACACCGTGCGCGCCCGGCTGGCAGAGGCACTAGCAGCAGGGGCTGCGTTTTCAGATGGTGGACGCAATTCGTAACTGGGCGGCAGGGTGAGGGGCGCGCGTTTAACCACCGTAAACTCGTCCGGCGAATGACGGCCCACGCCCAGCTCTTGCTTCAGGCCGGAGCAAGCGGGCAGAGCCAAAAGCGCGAGGGCGCATAGAAAAAACCGCATATGTTTCATTTTCAAAGGTCCGTTCATTTCATATCTCCGGAAAGTGTACATCACCGCGCATGTTTTCGCCATCACCCTTCAGGCAAACCTCTATCAACAACAAGAATGTGCCAATAAAAATACTGCTGTCAGCAAGATTAAAGGCCGGCCAATGCCAGTCCTGCACATAAACATCCACAAAATCAATGACAGCGCCAAAGCGCAGGCGGTCAATCACATTGCCCACCGCACCGCCAATGATAAACGACAACGCCGCCAGCAAAAGCGTGCGGCGCGTAAAGACCAGCCAGACCAGCAAAGTCCCGGACACCAAAAGCGCCATGGCGGACAGTACATAGGGCATCAAATTTGAACCGCTGCTGAACATGCCAAAGCTGATCCCTGTATTTTTGACCATGACAAGGTTTAAGCCCGTAAACACCTCAATCACGTCATAGTCCCGCAAAGGCGCGGTTGCCGTGGCGGTCAGCCATGCGCCAAAGCTCATCCCTGTTTCCGGGCGCAACAAAACCTCGGTCACCAGCCATTTGGTGAGCTGGTCCGCAACAATGATGGCGACAATAAGCAATACGGACAACGCAATTTGCGTGCCGGACGCGCGCGTTTTAAAATTCACCGCAGTCCCTCTTCATTTTCCGCAAGTTTAAGCACAGCACGGGCATTAAGGCAATCCTGCCGTATTTGGGCCGTTAAGGCGTCCAGCCCGTCAAAAACGGCTTCGGGCCTAAGGAATTTCACAGGTTGCACTCTCAATTTTTTCCCATATATATCACGATCGAAGTCAAAAATATGCGTTTCCAAAATCGGACTATCCACGGCAAACATGGGGCGAAGGCCCAAACTGGCCGCGCCGTGTCGCCAGATCGTTTCCCCCGCGACCTGCACACGTACGGCATAAATGCCAAAGGGGGGGCGCACATAAAGCCCCATATCCTGGTTCGCTGTCGGGAAACCGGTTTCCCGCCCGCGCTTATCGCCATGCAAAACCGGGCCCACCATGCACCATGGCCACCCCAAAAGCCTTTCGGCAGCATCAAACGCGCCTGCCGCAATATGGGCGCGAATACGGCTGGAGGCATAGACACTGTCATCTTTTCCGCACACCGCTTCTTGCACATCCACGCCAAAGGCTTTTGCCTGACGCAGCGTGTCAACGGAACCGCCACGCCTCTTGCCAAAGGCAAAATCATGCCCGACCACAACATGCCGCGCATCCAAAAACCCCGTTAAAACATCGGCAATAAACGCCTCTGCCGAAAGCCCGGCCAAGGCGGCATCAAACGGAACATGCACAACATGGTCAACGCCGCATTTTTTAAGCAAGGCTTCTTTAACAGCAGGCATCGTTAATAAAAAAGGCGGCGCATCCGGCTGAAAATAACGGCGCGGATGCGGATCGAACGTCAATACAACCAGCGGCCTTGCTTGCGCATCTGCAAGCGCGCGGGCTGTTGCAATCAATTTTTGATGACCTTTGTGCACGCCGTCAAAATTGCCAATGGCGACAACCCCCGCCCGTGCGGACGCAGGTATTGCAGGCAGGCCTTGTATTTTATCATCCTTTTTCAATGGCGCGGTGTCGTGCATTTTACCCTGTCATATTTTCTTGATATACTGATATAAGAGGTTTTAGGGCTGAAAATGAACAGGTTTTTATTCATTTTTTTATCTTTTTGCATGTTTTTTCCGCTTCCGGCCAGCGGACAAGCGCCCACACCGTGCGCCTGCACTGAAAAAAGCTTTGATATACGCTGGCAACAGGCAGATGCCGTATTGACAGCCACCGTTACAGATATCACCACCTTGCCAAAATATAACCGCACCGGGCAAAAAGACCTACCCGTTGCCGTGACGTTTGATATCCAAACCCCTTTTAAGGGCGTGGACGATGATAAAAAAACATTTACCCTGCACACCAGCCTGACGCGACATACCTGCACAGGCCACCCCTTTGAAAAAGGCGGGACATATTTGGTCTTTGCCTATGAACGCGAAGATTTCACATGGATGCCCGAAAGTCTTTACAGGTTTCCGGACGGCACCTTTGATGTCGGGGGCCTGTGCGGCGGCACAAAGGCGCTGGATACGGCCCGCGATGATCTTGCCGCCATCAAAGCAAAACTAAAAAAAACAAAGCGTAAAAAAGGCTTTTTCAAGACGCTCGGCGATGCGCTGACGCCGTAGATATCGGCGTGACTTCCGCAGATTTTTTCAAGCCCAGTTCAGAAAACACCTGCGCCAATGCCTGCGCCAGATGTTCGATATCCTCTGCCGTATGCAGGGGCGATGGCGTAAAGCGTAACCGTTCCGTGCCCCGCGCCACGGTCGGATAGTTAATGGGCTGCACGTAAATGTCATGTTCTTCCAATAAAACATCACTCGCCTCTTTGCACAGGCGCGGGTCGCCCACCATCACGGGCACAATATGGCTGTCGGCCATCATGACGGGCAGACCTGCGGCCAAAAGCCTGTCACGCGTTTGCTGCGCGCGCAATTGATGCTGTTTTCGCTCTTCCTGCGATTCCTTTAAGTGCCGGATGCTCGCTGTCGCAGCGGCTAAAACGGCGGGCGGCAAAGACGTTGTAAAAATAAAGCTGGGCGCATAGGAGCGCACAACATCCACAATCGCCTTGGAGCTGGCAATATACCCGCCCATTACGCCAAAAGCCTTACCCAACGTGCCTTCGATAATATCAAGCCGGTCCATTACACCATCACGTTCCGCCACGCCCGCGCCATGATCGCCGTACATGCCGACAGCATGGACTTCGTCAAGATAGGTGAGCGCACCGTATTTTTCGGCCAAATCACAAATTTTCCCAATAGGCGCGATATCGCCGTCCATCGAATACACAGATTCAAATGCGATAATTTTCGGGCGGCAGCGCTCCGTTGCGGACAAAAGCGATTCCAGATGTGCCAAATCGTTATGGCGGAAGATATATTTCTCGCACCCCGACGCCCGTATCCCTTGAATCATCGAAGCATGGTTTTGCGCATCCGAAAAGATAACGCAATCGGGCAAGACCTTTGCCACGGTGCTCAGCGTCGCTTCATTTGAAATATACCCCGATGTAAATAACAGCGCCGCTTCCTTGCCGTGCAGGATTGCAAGCTCGTCTTCAAGCGTGACGTGGTAATGCGTTGTGCCCGAAATATTGCGCGTGCCGCCAGCGCCCGCGCCCGCTGTCCGCGTTGCCGCGCACATGGCGTCCAAAACCTTGGGGTGCTGGCCCATGCCCAAATAATCGTTACTGCACCAGATGGTCACGGTTTTTTCATGGCCATTGTCATCACGGTACAGGGCCTTGGGAAAAGAGCCCGCCCGACGCTCCAGATCGGCAAAGACGCGATACCGCCCCTCGCGATGCAAATCCGCAAGACGGTTATCAAAAAAACTGTCGTAAAAACGCATGGCGGATGTCTTGCTGCTTTTGGATGTGGACATGCTTTACCACCTTAGAATTATTGTTATTTCTTCCGTAACACCTGTTTACACCCCTTGGCAGCGGCTGACAATCCTCATTTTTGCACATAATACTATGCTGCATGATTGATGTAGACCCAAACGCCCGGCAGTTCTAAGCTGTCCTTTGAAAGGGACGGCCTTATGATTTTTGTTTTCGGCTCCATGAATATCGACATCGTGATGCCTGTGGACCATTTCCCCAAGCCGGGGGAAACGGTGCCCAGTGCTGCCGACTACCTGAGCCGCACGGGCGGCAAGGGGGCCAATCAGGCCGTTGCCGCCGTCCGCGCCGGGGCCAAAGTCGCCATGGTCGGCAAAGTGGGCGATGACGCCTTTGGCCGCCGCAGCATCAATAATTTAAAATCACAAAGCATCTGGACATCGGGCATCGCCATTTCAGAGCGCCCCACGGGCTGCGCCACCATCGCTGTCGACCGGCACGGCGCCAACATGGTGATGACCGCGCCGGGCGCCAACCTTGACGCCACCTCCGATCAATTGCCCGATGAAGTGTTTTCTTCCAAGAACATTATTTTGGTGCAAATGGAAACGATGCCGGCAGAAACGCTGTCTGTCTTGTCACGCGCAAAACAGGGCGGCGCGACGTCGATTTTTAACGCCTCGCCCGCCGCCGGCGTCACGGAAGACATGGTCTGCCTTGTCGATTACGTCATCGTCAATGAAATCGAGGCGCTGCAATTAGCGCAAGAACTGGGTTTATCCGCCAAAACGCCGGAGGAGCTGGCCCACGCATTATCCAGCCGCGCCAATAATGTTTGCATTATCACACTGGAAGAAAAAGGCTCCATCGCTGTTAAGGACGGTGCTTTATACCGCCAAGCCCCCCTGCCCGTCGAAGTCGTCGATACGACAGGCGCAGGCGATGCGTTTTGCGGCATCTTTGCCGCCTGCCTGCAGGCGGGGCAAGACTGGCTGGCAGCCCTGCGGCATGCCTCTGTCGGCGCAAGCTTGTCGTGCCTTGGCCTGTCCGCACAGGCTGGCATGCCGTTTTTGGAAGATATTACCACAGCGCTTGAAAAAGTGCCCGCCGCAGAAAAGATATCTTAATCCATCGCATGTCGTGTGATATCCGCATAGCAACACAAAGTGATATCCCGGCCCTGGTTGATATATCCCGGCACATGCAAGACCATCATGGCGCAACCTATTTCAAACGCGCTCTTGCGCAGCGTACCGTTTTCATTGCAACGACAGGCCCGCACAACGCGGGATATGTGCACCTTAACTTTTCTCCGGCCTATGCGTATTTCCGGCAGGCCGGCATACCGGAAATACAAGACCTTTGCGTTGTGCCGGACCACAGAAAACAGGGTATTGGCACGGCGCTTGTCCACGCCTGCATGCAGCACGCCAAAGAAAAAGGGCACATGACCATTGGGATCAGCGTTGCCCTGCCCGCAAGCTTTGGCGCAGCGCAGCGCCTTTATACGGGGATGGGGTTCATGCCCGACGGATTCGGCGCAACGTATGACGACATACCGCTTAAAAAAGGTGATATCCGCCCGGTTGACGACCTGCTCACCCTCAAAATGATACACAACCTCTAGTTTAATGCGTTGTTTTTACTGAACATTATTATTATTTTTGCCACGTTATGAAATTTTAACACTTTGTTAACCTTTTTCCTGCATCTTGCTGTGCTATCCGCAACACCCTTTAACAACTGTTATTTTTGGACAAGGCTATAAAAATATGCGGAAAACACACATCACACTCTTCCCCTTAAGGTTGTGCGAAACCTTGAACGGCAATTTGGCTTATACTGTCGGGCGCGTCATGTTTAAACCGGGACGCCCCATGCTGGTCGAACATCTGGGCGGGCTTTACCTGGAACACGATCTTTTTGGCCGTGTCGTCACGCCGGGATACCACCAAGGCTATGATATCACCTACGTACAGCCGGAAGAGCGGGCAAAAATAGCTTGACATAATATCTTAAAACATCTAGAATGCCCGCAACAGATCATGAAGCAAGGTAGTAGACACAATGGCTCAAAGCAATAAACCCCATGGCCGCCTGTGGTACGGCTGGCAATACACCAAAGGTTTTTTCAAGGCGCTGGGAAGCGATGATGACACGGCCAGACTGGAATCCCGCGCGATGGCGCGCAATATCGCCATTGGTATCGGCGCTGCTGCCGCCATCAGTACAATTGGCGGCTATGTACCCATTCCCTTTACAGGCTGGATTTTTAGCGGCGCGTCGTTGCTGGGCGGCGGGTTTTTCGGCTATCGCGCCTTCAACAACGGGCAAGTCTTGAAATCATCGCGCATGATGAAATCCTATATCAGCACACAGGAAAACAAGCCCCCTTTGAAGCAGCGCATCGGAAACGCGCTGCGCCGCACGGGCCAAAGAGTGTTGCTGGGCCTATCCACGGCGGCACGGTGGACGGGTTTTGCTGGCCTTGCCGCCGGCACAGGCGCTGCAGGCATCACGGCCGCATCTTTTTACACGGCGTGGCTTCCAACCGGATTTGCAGGCGCTGTTCAATCAACCGTTGTCGCTGGTGGCGCGGCCCTTGGCCTGTCCGCCGCTGCTGCTGCACCTGTCGCTTTAGGCGCTGTCGCTGTCGGCATGATCGCAACCGGCATTGGCATTAAGGTTGCAAAAAACAAGGCAAATAAAATCAAACAAAAGCTGGCCGAAGACAGCGGCGCGTCTTACACAGCACCCGCCCCTGCGCCTCTCGCCGCCAATCAAAACAGCCCGGCATCGCCGCAGCAAGAATTCCGGTCCGCCGTGCAAGCGGAAGCCGCAAAAAAACGCCGCGCCGCCCGCGCTGCACGGCTTAAAAAGAGCAACAATAATACGCCTTAATGTTTACCCACGGGCCAGAACAAGGGCGCTGTCTTTAATATCGGCATGGCGTACCGTTTCTTCGGTAGCAGGGTTATACATTGCCACTCGCAATATTTTTCCATCATCTGCAATAACGCGCCGCAGCAGCGTTTGCCCTGATGCCAGGGTTAAAAGAACATCATTGTCCGCCTTTGCCGGACGACCGGGGTGGAGATACACCAGCTCGCCCCGGAAATAACGGGGTGCCATGTCACCCCCCATATAATAAACGGCATAGGCGTCAAGAATCTGCGCCTGCGCTGGATGCCGCGCCGCCCAGTCAACGGGAGATGGTCCGCGCACCAACCCACCCGCCGCGCCGCCCGCATTATAGACCGGCACGGCAGACAACGCAGAGGCGCTGCCACCAACATCGGCCATGCCGCCGCGATGGCGGGCCACCGTTTTGCTTTTATCCTGCGTATATTCCACATCAACCCCGGATGACGGCGCAAGTGACAACGCCATGCCCAGATAATCTTCAATAATGGGAATTTCCTCGGCCATGATATTCCGGCGGCCATAGAGCATGCGGTTGACTGCTGCCGGATTTAACCCCATGCGTGCCGCCAACCCTTTTTGCGTGAGGCCCGGCGTTGCCTCCAGCGCCTGCCTGATCTTCTCATAAATGCGGGTCATGCTTTTTAATGTATGCGATTTCATAAAATGTTAAAAGCGCAATTTTGTATCCAATTGTAAAATAGTGTTATTTTTTCCATTTTCATGCGAAAAAAGAAATTTTACTGGACTCATGATTGCGCATATCGCAATATTATTTATCCCGAATCGCCTGGCTGGCTTGTGGACAACAAAGGAGGTCATTGCATGATCGTCGCAGATGACAGAGAACGCACGCCATCCACCGACCCTTGGTCGGACTGGAAACCCCGGTGGACCCGGAAAAAACAAGGAAAGAAAACACCGCACGACTTTCAAGAGGCGCAAGCACCATCTGAAACCGTCACCGTGCGCCTTTCTGCCACGCGCCAGCAGGACACAAGCCGCCGCCGCATTGTCGATGCACGGCTGTGGGCAGCTTTTTCACCCGCGCAGCAAGACGCCGCATTGCACATTGCCGCTGCCTACGAAGCGCTGGGGCGCGGACTGGGGTTTACGACATCGGACTGGCAGCGCATTCCTTCCACCGGGGGCGGGAACGCCTCAGAATTCCATGCGCGTCAAATAAAACGCTATATCGCATGGACAAAAGAATGCCACCGGGAAAAGATCCGCCATGCCATGATTGTTGATATTCTTGTTTTTGGCCTGTCTCTTGGCGAAAGCGACAAGAGCCGCCGCGTCAGGAAGGGCACGTCGCGCCAGAACCTTTTGGACGGGCTGGACCTTTATTGCAAAATCAACGGCTGGCGCGTATAAACAGGGCCATGTGGCCCTTTGGCAAAAAGAAAAAGAAAGATGAAAACCCGCCGCCCGCGCAGGAAGATGTGATGCAAGGGCCGCGCACCCTGGCACAGTCTTTCGCACAAGATGCCGCGCCACGATCAAACCCGGTGGAGGATTTGAAAGCCGCGTTCAAGGAAAAAGCGGAAAACCCAAAAAAACCCTCCGGGCAAGAGTTTGTAAACGACCATCCCTCGTTCTCTGCATCTGGTATGAGCATTGCGCAAATCGTCGAAATCCGCATCCAGCAATATCTGGCCCGTGAAAAGGCTTACAAACGGCAAATAAAAAACAACGCGCCACCCAAGCCTCAATAAATTAACATAATATTGACAATCTACTTTCGATCTGCTACATTACAGGCCGGAAGGATAAGGCTATGGCTTTGTTGGATATATTCAGATCGAAAGCGGAACAAAAAACAGCGCAAAATACGCGGCGTCTGCTGTCAGAGCTCAGCAAAGTCCCTGACGTCTGTGATGCCGGCTTATGTCTGCAACTGATTGAGGATGGCGTTCACGTGAATGCGCGGGACTGGGATTTTGGAGCTGCCTATATGCGCGCCCTGCACTATGCGGCGCGTAACGGCCAAAACGAAATCGTCAGCGCGTTGATTGATAAAGGCGCGGACGTCAATGCCACAAGCAGCCCCGGCACGCCGCTCATGATCGCTGTCCGCAACTTTCACATGGATATCGCCCGCATTCTTTTGGAGAACGGGGCCGATCCAAACTACGAAAACACTTTTGGATCACCCCTTATCTATGCCACCGCCTATAAAGACCCCAAGATGACCCAACTCCTTTTAGATCACGGCGGCAAAATAACCAAAAAACTGAGCAAGTTCCGTAGAAATAACTGGGCCGTTGATGCCGTTTGTAAACGCGCCGAAACCGTTCAGACATTCAAGAACGCTGCGGAAAAAGGCACTGTGAAAAAGCGAAAAATACGCCGTAGAATTCTATAGTTACCTGTATTTAGGTACAGACTCATAAATTTTCGTTCCCCGAACTTGTTCCGGGGAACCATGCTTTATTCTGTGCGTTTTTACCAAGGATGTTCTTCCCCGTTCCACTGCCAGAAGCGGCCTGAATCTTCTTGTTTCAGGCCTGTTATCAGCGTGAAAAGCCCGTCCGCGCTGTCTTCGGGCGTAATTTCGGCGCGCAGGCCACCCATGTCGGTTTTAACCCAGCCGGGATGCACGGGACATGCGATAATGCCGTCTTTTTCAAGGTCCAAAGCCAAAAGCTGCATCATTTTATTCGCCGCCGCTTTTGAGGTGCGATAGGCATGATAGCCATCCGCTGACCGCAGCAACGATCCCATCATGCTGGTCACGGTGATGATCTTCGGCGTTTTCGCTTTTTTCAACTGCGGTAAAAAGGCTTCCGCGACACGAAACGGGGCCACCGCATTCACGGCAAAAGCCTCGATCCATTTATCGTAGTTCATATCGCCAAGGGATGATTCTTTATCGGTCACGCCTGCGTTATTCACAAGGATGCTGATCGTTTCATCCTGCAACTCTGCTGCCAATTCCATCACAGATTCCGCGCTGGTGACATCCAGCCCTACGGGCGTGATGTGCGGATTGTCATTTGCAAAAGCGGCTGGATTGCGGCACGCCGCCAAAACACGAAAACCCCCGTCCGCAAAGCGTTTTGCAAGCGCAAGGCCGATACCACGGTTTGCGCCCGAAATAAGAACCGTTTCTGTCATGATTACCTCTGCGGGGCGCGGGATAAGCGTTCCAAAACGTCATCCAGTTGTTCCAGATTGGCGTATTCAATAACCAGTTTACCCTTGGCGCCCTTGCCATCAATGGTGACGGGCAGACCCAAAAGCGCTGTCATTTTTTCTTCCAGCGCCAGCGTATCCACGTCTTTTTCAACATATTTGGGCTTTTTGCCCGTTTTCACGCTGGTTTTGCCTGAAAAAGACGATGTTTGCGTTTTTTGCACCAGTTTTTCGACCTGGCGGACATTCAGGCCACGGCGGATAATCACGCCCGCAACCTCTTCCGCATTGGAAACACCAATAAGCGCGCGCCCATGTCCTGCCGACAATACGCCCGTTTCCACCAGTTTCCTGACAGGGGGGGGCAGTTTTAAAAGACGCATCATATTGGCGACATGGCTGCGGCTTTTACTCAGATGGCTGGCCAGCATTTCTTGCGTATGACCAAATTCCTGCATCAGGCGGGTATAGCCTTCCGCCTCTTCAATCGGCGATAAATCCTCGCGCTGGAGGTTTTCGATGAGGCCAATTTCAAGCGCGTCCTGATCGCTTAAATCCTGCACGACCACAGGCACATCATGCACCTGCGCTTTTTGCGCGGCGCGCCAGCGGCGCTCGCCCGCGATAATTTCATGCATGCCGTTTGCAATGGGCCGTACCAAAAGCGGTTGTAAAACGCCATGCACACCAATAGATTCCGCAAGCTGGTCCAGCCCCGCATCATCAAAACGGCGGCGCGGCTGGTATTTACCGGGGGTCAGTTTATCGACAGGCAGTCGGCGCTGGCTTTGCGGTGCTGCCGTTGCCACAATCTTTTCCGCGACTTCTTCGGCGCGGCGCGTTGCGGGAATAAAATCTGTTTCTTCGGCCCTTGCATCACGGAACAAAGCATCCAGCCCACGACCCAGGCCTCTTTTCTTTGCATCTGCGCTCATGCGGCTTCTCCTTCTTCCATCGCTTGTGCTTGCTGTTCGGCCTGCGCTGCCTGTTCTTGTTTTTCGCGGCGGATAATCTCTTTGGCCAGTTGAATATAGGCCTGCGCCCCCACGCTTTTCATGTCGTAAACAATCGCGGGCAGGCCAAAGGACGGCGCTTCTGAAATGCGCACGTTACGGGGAATGATGGTGTCATAGACTTTATCGCCAAAATAGCTGCGGACATTGTCGGCGACTTGATTGGAAAGGTTGTTACGCTTGTCATGCATCGTCAGGACAACACCCATCAGCTCCAGCCTGTCGTTATAAACTGTTTTGACGCGTTCGATGGTCTTCACAAGGTGACTGAGACCCTCCAACGCGAAAAACTCGCACTGCAGCGGCACCAAAACACTGTCGGACGCCACCAGCGCGTTCAAAGTCAAAAGGCTTAAAGATGGCGGGCAATCGAAAAACACGTAATCATATTTATTTTCCGTATCTTGCAGGGCTTCCTTAAAGCGCAGCTCACGGCGATCCACATCGACCAGTTCCAGCTCCGCCCCCGACAGGTGGATGGAGGATGGCACGATGGACAGGCCCGGCACTTTCGTCTGGACCGAGGCGTCTTCGACCGTGCACTCACCAAAAAGGACTTCATATGTACCGCGCGCGCGCGCAGCGCGGTCAATACCAAAACCCGTTGAGGCATTGCCCTGCGGGTCTAAATCAATCACCAAAACCTGCTTGCCGACAGCCGCCATGGCTGTTGCAAGATTCACCGCCGTCGTCGTCTTGCCAACGCCGCCCTTTTGGTTCGATATGCAGATATAACGTGTCATGACCAAAATATAGCACCGTGTTTCACGTGAAACCAGCGGTAAATTTTACATCTTTTTTTCAAGAATGGGCACAACCACCTTGATATCTGGCCCGCCCGCGCAAATGGTGGGTTTCACCACATATTCGGGCTTTTTATCGTTCACGTAGCAAAATCCGTGCTCTGACGCCTCAAAATCCTGCCCCACAGGAAAGGGAGCACTACGGGGCAGAGAGGGAGCTTCTTCAACCTTAGCCACCTGATCCTTGCGCTTGACGGCTTCCGCCTCCGCATCAGGGTGCGGTGCTTGTGGTGGAGCCAGAAAGCCCGGCGCAGAAACACAGCCCGCCAGCACAGCTGCCAGAAAAGCTTTTTTCATGATTGACGCTCCGCTCTCTTAAAGCCTGACAACATCCGCCACCTCCACAATGAACGCACCCGCATGGCTGATGCTCGGATGGGTTTGGACTGAAAACTCAAAATTCTTTTGGGCAACAAGAATTTCTTCTTGCGCCTTTTCCCCTTTTAGAAAAAGACCACGGGCATGGGGAAAGCTTTCTACCATGTACCCCAATATCTTATCCAAAGGCGCAAAAGCCCTTGCCGTCACCAACGCCGTATCCGGCAAAACACAATCCTCTATCCTTTGGTCGTGAACCGTTACGGTTGTTTTTGTTTCACGTGAAACCGCGCGCAGAAACGCTGCCTTTTTCTGGTCAGACTCGATCAGGTGCATATTCTCTGCCCCCAGAATGGCCAGCACCATCCCCGGAAACCCTGCGCCTGATCCAAGGTCGGCAATGGGCACAGACACATCGGGGATATATTTTATAAGCTGCGCTGCATCCAAAAAATGCCGTACCGCTGCGTCCGGCACCGTATTCAGGCTGACAAGATTAACCGCCTTTTGCCACTTCACCAAAAGCGCGTGATAGGTTTCAAACTGCGCTGCCGTTTCATGTGAAACATGAACGCCGTGATCTGCCAAAACGTTTTGGATGGGGGCCACGGTCTATGCCGCCTCTTTCTTGTCACGCCGCTTCACGTGGCGCAAGAGAGCCACCAGTGCTGCAGGCGTGACGCCGGGAATACGCGCTGCCACGCCCAATGTTTCAGGCCGGGCTTGTTCTAGCTTAACCCGCATTTCATTGGACAGGCTGCCCACGGTTTTATAGTCCAGCGTATCAGGAATTTTCAGGTCTTCATCGCGCCGGAAGGCCTTGATATCCGCTTCTTGCCGCTGGATATAGCCTGCGTAGCGGGCGTCAATCTCCACCTGTTCCGCCACGGCGGGATCAATACAAGACAGCTCCGGCCATAGCTTTTGAAGGGCTGTGAAATCAATGTCCGGAAAACGCATCAGGTCATGCGCCGTCCGGCGGACGCCATCCTGGTTGACCTTAAACCCGGCGCGTTCCAGCTCTATCGGCAAGACAGAAAGGGCCTGCATTTTTTCCCGCGCCGCATCCAGCGCCGCCTGTTTCACGTGAAACGCTTTTTCCCTTTCTGTCCCTACACAACCCACAGAAAGACCGTGAGGCGTTAAGCGCTGGTCCGCATTATCGGCCCGGAGCAAAAGACGGTATTCGGCGCGGCTTGTAAACATCCGGTACGGCTCGCTCACGCCTTGCGTCACCAAGTCATCGATCAAGACGCCGATATAGCCATCCGCCCGGTCCAGCACAAATTCCTTGTCAGTCCCTCCGGCTTTCAACGCCGCATTAATGCCGGCGACAAGCCCCTGCGCCCCGGCCTCTTCATATCCTGTCGTGCCATTGATCTGCCCTGCCAAAAACAAGCCTGCTGCCGATTTAACCTCCAGCGTTCTTTTCAGGGCGCGGGGATCGATATAATCATATTCGATGGCATAGCCCGGCTCGATAATACGCACATCCGCAAGGCCCGGAATAGTGCGGACCAACGCATCCTGCACGGCGGCGGGCAATGACGTTGAAATGCCGTTGGGGTAAACCGTGTCATCATCCAGTCCCTCCGGCTCCAAAAATATCTGGTGACGGGTCTTATCGGCAAAGCGCACAACCTTGTCCTCAATCGAAGGACAATAGCGTGGGCCTGTGGAACTGATCTGCCCCGAATACATAGGGGCGCAATGCAGGTTGTCACGGATAATTTGATGCGTTTGATCGTTGGTGCAAGTAATATGGCAACTAATTTGCGGGACGGTCACTTTGTCTGTCAGGAAAGAAAAGGGCTGCGGCGGGTTATCGCCCGGCTGTTCTTCCAGCGCGGCCCAGTCAATCGTTTTACCATCAAGCCGCGCGGGCGTGCCTGTTTTCAACCGCCCCAGCGGCAGGCCCAGCCTTTCAAGGCTGAGCGCAAGGCCGACAGCCGGTTTTTCACCAATGCGCCCTGCTGCATGTGTGTCCGCGCCCCGGTGGATGATCCCGCGCAAGAACGTGCCCGTTGTTACCACCAGCGCCCCACAGGAAAGCACTGTCCCCGTTGATGTTTTAACGCCCGTCACACGCCCCGCATCATCGCGCAAAATCTCTTCCGCACCCTCTCCCAAAAGATCGAGGCCCGGAACAGCGCGTAAAATTTTCTGCATGTTATCGCGATACAGCTTTCTATCGGCCTGCGCCCTTGGCCCACGTACGGCAGGGCCTTTACTGGCATTCAGCATCCGGAACTGGATACCGGCTTTATCAATCACACGGCCCATCAGGCCGTCCAGCGCGTCAATCTCGCGCACCAGATGCCCCTTGCCAAGGCCGCCAATCGCGGGGTTACAGGACATGACGCCAATAGTCTCGATTTTATGCGTCAGCAAAAGGGTTTTCGCGCCCATGCGCGCACTGGCCGCCGCCGCCTCGCAGCCCGCGTGGCCGCCCCCGATTACAATGACGTCATATACTGTTTTCATAAGGTGAAAATAGGCGATTCAAGCAAGAAAAGCAAGCCCGGCTTTATCCAAGTCGGCGCTGTAAATCTGCCCGCGTGTCTTCGTCCACAAAGGCCGTTTCGATGGCATTTTTGGTCAATTGCAGTAATTCATCGTCATGAAAGCCAAAATGATCCCGCGCAATATCGTATTCCTGCCCGATGGAGGTGCTAAAAAAGGCCGGGTCATCACTGCCTAATGATACCTTCAATCCTGCATCGAAAAACCGGCGCAAGGGGTGGCTTTTATAGTCCGGGAAGACCTTTAAAACCATATTGCTCGATACGCAAACCTCCGGCGCTGCCCCCAGCGCGATCAGCTCTTTCATCAAATTTTCATCTTCAATTGCGCGGACCATATGTCCAAAACGCTTGCAACTATAGGCTTTTCTTGCAGCTCGCACGCTTTCAGGGCCTGCCGCTTCGCCCGCATGCGCTGTTCTATGCAATGCGCCTGCGGCTTCATAAGCCGGGATAAAATCATCAAACGTCAGGGCGTTTTCATCACCCGCGATATTCAGGCCCGTCACCAGCGGGTGCGGGTTATCATGTGTTAGTTTTGCAGCATTTAAAGCCTTTTCGACACCATAGTGACGCACGAAGGTCGATAAAAAACGGGCTTCGATGCCACTCTCCTGCTTTGCTTTCTCATACCCCCTTGTCACGCCTTCCAAAAGCTGCGGATAAGTCAGGCCCACTTGCAACGCATGATCTGCGGAAATCGATATTTCCGCGTAAATACAGCCCTCGCCCGCCACGCGGTGAAGATAGTCATAAGTGATATCGGCGTAATCATCGACAGTTCTAAGAACACCCGCCACATCATCGTAAGCATTGCAAAACGACATTAAAGCGCCCTGCGCCGTGCCATCATCTTCCCACTGGAAATGCGCGCCGGATGCGGCCAAAAGGCCGGGCTTAAGCTGCAAACCGTTTCGATCCGCAATACGTTTTGTGATATCCGGCGCCATCGTGCCTTCAAGGTGCACGTGCATATCAGCCTTGGGCAGCATTACGCGGCCTCAAGCAGTGTTGCAATGCCCTGCCCGCCGCCAATGCACATCGTGGCAACGCCGTATTTCTTACCCTCACGCTGCAAAAGGCTGGCAACCTTTCCGGTGATCCTGCCACCCGACGCACCCAGCGGATGGCCCAGCGCGATAGCACCGCCATCAATATTCACGCTGTCCTGATTAACGCCAAGCTCTTTCAAAACCGCCAGGGATTGCGCGGCAAAAGCCTCATTTAATTCAAATAAATCAATTTGTTGCAGTTCTACACCTGCGCGCTTCAAGGCTTTTTTAGTCGCATCAACAGGGCCGATCCCCATGATTTCGGGCGCGCAGCCCGATACGGCAATGCTGCGGATACGTGCCATGATCGCAAGCTTGTTGTCCTTGGCAAAGCTTTCACGACAGACCAGCACCGCAACCGCCCCGTCCGTCAAGGGAGACGACGTGCCCGCTGTCACAGACCCGTCTGCGGCAAAAGCAGGCTTTAACCCTGCCAGCCCCTCTGCCGTTGTTTCCGGGCGAATGCAGCCATCTTCCGATACGTTGCCGACCACGACAATTTCATCGGCAAAGCGGCCATTACTACGCGCCGCTGTCGCTTTTTGATGGGAACGAGCCGCAAATTCTTCCTGCTCTGCACGGGGTATATTGTATTTTTTCGCAAGGTTTTCAGCAGTTTCACCCATACCAATATAGGCCTGCGATGATTTGGCAAGGGCCGGGTTCGGCAAGGGATTAAAGCCCCCCATGGGGATGCGCGACATGGATTCAACACCCGCGCAAATAAAGGCATCCCCCGCGCCGCTTAAAATCGCGCCAGTGGCCTGATGGATCGATTGCATGCTAGAGCCGCAAAAACGGTTGACCGTTACGCCGCCCACCGTCAACGGCAAACCCGCGAGCTGGCCGACAAGCCTTGCAATGTTAAAGCCCTGCTCCCCTTCCGGAAAGGCACAGCCCATGATGAGGTCTTCGATTTTTTCAGGGTCAACGCCCGTTCTTTCCACCAGCGCCTTGACCGCTGTCGCCGCAAGGTCGTCAGGCCGCACATGCGCCAAAGCGCCCTTGGCCGCGAAATGAAATGGCGTGCGCACATAACCTGCGATAACAACGTTTTCGATCATGGTCCCTCATCCCCTTTAAAAAAACAAAAGCCTGTATAATATGCCCGATTATTATATGGTAGGCAAAACAAAGAATGGCAAGCCCATGAACCAAGACCCTGCAAATTTTGATTGGCCCGTGCCGAAATGGCGCATCACGCTGGAATGCGATGGCACGTTAAGCGGCGCCTTAGCCGAAAAACTCTCGGATGCGCTGGAACAGGCTGTTTTGTCCGTATTTCTCCATAACCGACAATCCACCGATGGTGATGACTGGGTTCTGGAGATGATGATGGCCGATAAACCTGATAAGGCATCGCTTTATGCCCTGATCTCCCCTATCCTTCTTGAAAACGGCGTAACGCATCTTGCCCGTGAAAACAGCTTTCAAATAACCGCGCTGGAAGATAAAGACTGGCTGCGCCATGTACATGACAATTTTCCCCCCATTACTGCCGGCGGATTTTTCATTTACGGCACGCACTATGAGGGAGATAAGCCTGATAACCTGATCCCCCTGCAAATCGATGCCGCCACCGCCTTTGGCTCTGGCGAGCATGATACCACCAGCGGCTGCCTTGACGCGCTGGAACACCTGAAAACAGCCCATACGTTCAAAAACGCGCTGGATATGGGCTGCGGGTCCGGCATTTTGGCTATTGCGGCCCGAAAACTCTGGCCGGATATACGCTTAACAGCCATTGATATCGACCCTGAATCCATCAACGTGACCCAGCGGCACGCAGCCATGAACGGGCTGGACGGCGTTATAAACGCGGCAGCAGGCGATGGCTATGCAACGCCCCTTGCGGCCCAGAATGCGCCCTATGACCTTGTCTGCGCCAATATTCTCTCCGGTCCGCTCATCGATATGGCACCTGCGCTATCCAAGGTCCTGGGCCATGGCGGGATCACGGTCTTATCCGGGCTTTTAACCCGGCAAAAAGACGATGTTATCGCTGCCCACACCGCGACAGGCCTGTCTCTTATCACAGCAACCGACAAAGGGGATTGGAGCATACTTGTTTTGCAAAAACCGCAGGCCGGTTTATAATAAAAGGATATAGCGGTTCAGGCTGTATCAGGGGGGGTATTTTCATGTTCTGCAAACGTTTTTTTCTTATCACAGCCTGTCTTGCGGCCTTTGCTTTCACGGCGCAAGCACACGCCAGCGAAGACAAACAGCAAAACCGCCCGGCTTATCTTGACGAATTCGATGGCCTGCCAGAGGGCATTTTATTGCCAACATCCGACCAGTTTCAAAGAGATGAGCCGGACACCGCGCCGCCGCCCATGCCCTATCTGACCCATGAAGTGCCCGATCACCTTAAAAACCCCAATGCAAATGGGCAAACCACCAATACCCGCCGCGCGCTTTCAATGCAGGAAATCGTTTTGCTGTACAAAAAGGGCGAATACAAGAGGATTATTAAAGACCTTGCGATCATGGCGCAAAATGAACAGCACGAAGCCGAAGAGCTTTTGGGCATCATGTACATGAACGAACAAGGGGTTAAAAAAGACCTTGATACATCCTTTAAGCTTTTAGAACAGGCCGCCGAAGCAGGACGGCCTCTGGCACAGCATTATTTCGGGATATTATCGTTCCAGGGCACTCCAAAAAACCCGCCCAACGTTATCAGCGCCCTGATGTGGCTGCAAATCGCCATGCTCCATTATCCTGAAGGCAGTAAAGAGAAAAAACGCGCCGAAACAGATAGGGAAGCCATATATATGAAGGCCACGCGCCTTGAAAAAACCCGCGCCGACGAAATGACGCGTGACTGGCTTAGCCGCCACAGCAAGCTGCACCTTTTGGATTTGCAGTAGGGTCAGGACCCTAAAGCTCTTATGAAGAAAGGCCGATACCTTTGATTTTTTCGGCGGTCTCTTTCAGCTTTTGTTGAGCACCCTCTGTCGCACCAATCGCATCCTGTGGGTTGCCGCCCGTTACTGCAAAAGCCGCGCCGGTGGCAAGTGTAAGGGTATTTTTTGCCGTACCTTGTATTGTTTTCTTGATTTTAGCGCCGCTGCCTTTTACTGCTGCGACCTTATTCGCCAAAGACAACTTGACACTTTTTACGGCGGAAAACGCCTCTTGCGGGTTGCCGCCTGTCACCGCAAAAGCTGCGCCGGTGGCAAGTGTGGCAACATTATCTGCAGTTTCCAGTGCTGCCTTTTTAATTTCCTGACCATTCATCTGTTTTGCTCCCTACGTTCAAAATAAAACGACATGGAACATCCTATCACCATTTTATATATTATGTCAATTTATTTTATATATTTAAAAACAATGACTTATATATACTATCTGTCCGTTTTTACGTCTGTTTTGACGGACCAGCGCGCAAAATCGACAATTTCGGCAGACAGCTGAACAGATTTTTCAATGATCTCGCGCTCCTTTTCATGGAAGCTGCGCTCAAATTTTATGAACCACAGGAAATTTGCATTCGATCTGTCCTTAACCGTGTAATAGGCCTGGTCAACAGGGGAGCGCCCACGCTGCGTCAGGAAATAATTCCGGCCATGGGGCAATTCGCCCAGCTTCATGAATATTTCCGATGTCACATCCGGCCCCGCGCCCGCAGCCCGCATATATCCCCCCTCGTCCAACAACATCTGGTGGATAATACGCTTATCGTGAATGCGCACGCCCGTGCCTTCAAAAAACATGTCATAGGCCGCCCGCGCCGCTTCGCCATTATTCAGCGTGCGAAAATCTGTTTGCGCGCGCAATTCATAGGCTTTGCCAATATCCGCAGCGGGTGATCCCGCCAGCCAGTTCCAGGCTTCGTTTTCGCCCGCCAATTTAAGTTCCCATGCAATACGCACGGCCATCATCAACGTATCTGCCGTTTGGGCGCGGTTCAGCAAAACAGCTTCATCCGGCGCATAGGATAAAGGATTGACCAACGCGCCATGGTGGTACTGCCAGCACCGCCGCAGCTCGCGAATAAGAAGATTTAAAAGATCACCACGCGGCCGCATGGGGTTCAGCGTGATAATGCTTTTATCCGGCCTTGGATAAAACTGCGCCACAGGTACCTGCCGATCATAAAAGACATCAAGCCCATGCGTGGCCACAGAATCAATCAACGACGCACCGGACCGGCACTCATACAAAAGATCCATCAATTCGCCGATGGGAGTGACGCTGGCGTTATCGCCTTCCGGTATGCATACGCGCACCTTATCCGCCCGCCAATCCAGACTGGGTTTGTGACTTAAATGGGTGCGCTTACCCTGCCGCACACGCCCGGATGCTTCCTTGACCCGGCGCTGGCGGCGCTTTTTGGTGCGCGTTCCCTCTTTATCCTTGCCTTGTTCAGTATCCATATCGTTCCCAAATATATGTTGCCCCCCGCAAAAGCGGCAGCAAAACCTCCATACCCCTCTTCCTCTAATCATGGCGGAAGATAGTTAATAACCCCTTTTGATCGGAAAAAAATTCCTTAATTATGGTCAATATAACGGCAAAATCTGCCGGAAATAATTCGTATAACCTCATACGAAAGTATTAATTTACATATTATAATAATAATTCAGCGTGTTTTCGTTACGGGAAAAGAATCGATCACACCCTGTCGCGCCAGATACCTCAAGAGGGCAAAAAGCATGGTTTTTTGCATCCATCGCAAGCGCGGCAGTTTTTCAGGCACCGGGCGGCGGGCCTGATCGGCAAAATAACCGGACTGGCTCGCGGCCATGACATACATGTCTTCTGGCGCGACCGCCACGCCATCCGCTGCCCTGTAAAGGGCGATAAAATCTTCTATTTTCATCAGCCCCAAGGCCTCTGTGCTTGCGGCCAATAAAATAAGGTCAAAAACGGCAGGTCCGTTACAAGCATTGGGCCAATCAATAAAAAAAACGCGGCCCGTTACATCTGTCAGCGTGTTATCAAGCCTGAGATCGCCATGAATAAAACTTTTTTGCCCCTGTGCCAAAAGCGGCGCTTTATCCTGCAAACTGCATAAAACGGGAAGCATGTTTTGAAATGTGTCCGTATCATTGTCAAAAAGCCCGGCCATATCGTTAAAAATATCAGGCGACGTTTTTGCGCGGCGCCATTTCTTTTCTATTGTAAAAAAGCCTGAAATAAAGGGCGTTTTCGTGCAATCTTTCACTATGCCTTTATCAACGTCCGCTGTGTGCATACTCGCCAAAAGCTTGGCAATGGCAGGGATATCCGGCGTTTTTGCAGGGTCATGAAAGTCCCAAAACCCTAAATGCCAGTCGTCTTCATCCCCATCGCTGATAGTGCCTAAAAAACGCGGCGCGACTTTGGATATAAACGCTACTTTTTCGTACACCTGCGCTTCTTGCCGCAACGTTTGCGCGCCGTGCGAAATATCGCCGGGATGGCTTCCCTTGGCAAAAACCTTTCTTCCGTCTTCAAGATGCAAAATAAATCCCGCCGCCGGCGAAAACCCGCCATAAGCGATATCTCCTTTTATAGCGGGACTTTTTAAAAGATCGGCAGCGGCCTGCAACACAGCATCCGGCACAGTGTCAAAAGACGGCTTGTCTTCAAACTGCAGGGGTGGCGGCAACAAAGGCGGCATCTATTACGCCGCAGAATCCTGTAAAACAGGCATACCTTCGATTTTTAATTCTTCATCCGACATGCTGACAAGTCCGTCACTATGCACGTGGATTTTCGTTTTAAACAGGGAATCCTTGAACATCATAAAGGCTTCAAGGTGGTAGACGTCTTCTTCGACGTCGTATTCGACAAGATGCAGCGGTTCCAACATTTCCTGCATCACCTTGCGGCCCTGTACGGGTGGCTCTACCTGCCAGCGAATATCATCGACGTTTTCAATGATAAGAAAACGGCCATATCGGCCGCGCACATAGCTAAAGAAAAACCGCACGTAATCAAGGATATTTCGCGATGTCAGCGCAATGGGCGATTTTTCGTTGGTATCGTAAATCGGCTGGTTGGTCCAATCGATAACAACAGGCTCGCCGGGCTTATACATCGCGTATTTGCGTGCCGCAGGCACGGCCGACATGTCAGTCAGCTCAATTAATTCATACCCATCGTAAAACGGCAGGGCGGATTTGCGCAGGGTGGTATCTTCCTCGCTAAAAGGCACAGGTTCCAAAAGCGGGTTGATCTCGCTTAAAATTCTTGCCGCAGGTTCCGGATCCAGCTTTTGCCAATCCTCAATCATTCACCACCCCTTTCCAAGGCGTTATCCTAACAACCGTCATGAAAAAAGAAAAGGGAATAGCTGTGGATAACAAGGTGTATAAAGCAACGTATAAATGCGGGCATAAACCTTTGCAGGGGATATCCCCCTATATAGCCTTTGAATCTGCACATCTTTTTCCCCGCGAGAAACAAAGAGGAAATCAGTTTTAACTATTTGAAAAATATATAATTTTTAAAATTTTTTCTAACTTATCCCCAATATCTCCCGTCCTACAGACTCCAACATCCCTTTAATACTTATAGATTTTTTAAGGGGAATGTCCTTAATTTCCTGGGCGCTTTTATCTTGTAAAAAAACATGGCATTGTCATGCAAACTGGAGAAAATAATATGGCACAGGCGCCCAAGGAACAAACAACGTCTACGGTTCCATACCTTGTACAGGCTTTACACGGCCAGGTTGGCACGCACGTCCCCTTTTGGTTGATGCGGCAAGCAGGCCGTTATCTGCCGGAATATCGCGAGCTGCGGAAAAAAGCAGGATCGTTCATGAATCTCTGCTTTACGCCAGAACATGCCGTGACGGTGACGCTGCAACCGCTCGAACGTTATGACATGGATGCCGCCATTTTGTTTTCGGATATTCTTGTCGTGCCCTATGCGCTGGGCCAAACACTGGATTTCGTAGAAGGGGAAGGCCCGCGCCTTGGCGCGCTGTCCACGCCTGAAGACCTTGACCATCTGAACTTTGATGATTTTGAAAAAAAGCTGGACCCTGTCTATCAAACGGTAACAGGTGTTAAGGAGCGTTTGCCCGCGCACAAAGCGTTGATAGGCTTTGCGGGCGCGCCCTGGACGGTTGCTTGTTATATGGTGCAGGGGCGCGGCGATGGTGAATTTACGGCAGCGCGTGCCTTTGCTGCCAACCAACCGGATGTTTTTGAAAGTCTGATCGATAAAATTACAGAGGCCACGGCGCTTTATTTGTTGCGGCAAATTGCCTGTGGCGCGGATGCCGTTCAGTTGTTTGACAGCTGGGCCGGGCTTTTACCTGAACCTATGTTTGAAAAATGGGTGATTGGCCCGACAGCGCGTCTTGTCAGCCGCATTCGCGGGCAATATCCGGATATCCCCATTATCGGCTTTCCGCGTGGCGCGGGTGCCATGTATCCGCGTTATGCTGCTGCGACAGGCGTGAACGGCCTTGGGCTGGATACGCAGGTGTCCTTGTCATGGGCGCTCAGGGAATGCAGCCGCGATGTTTGCCTGCAGGGCAATCTTGACCCCGTGCATCTGTTGGCAGGCGGGCAGGCAATGGAAACGGAAGTCTTACGCATATTGGAGCAGGCAAAGGGGCGGCCCTTTATTTTCAATCTCGGCCACGGCGTTATCAAGGAAACGCCACCGGAACATGTCGCGCAGCTTGCGGCCATATTGCGCGCCTTTAAAGTTTAAAGCATGCGCCGCGCCGTTGTATTGCTGAATTTGGGTGGGCCGTTACAGGAAAAGGATATACAGCCCTTCCTGTTTAACTTCTTTACGGACAAAAACATTATTTCTGCCCCTGCCTTCATACGGTATCCGTTGGCGGCGTTTATTGCCTTTACACGATCACGTGGCGCGGCGCGTGATGCGTATAAAGCGCTGAATTATAAATCTCCCCTTTTGGCCAATACGCAGGCACAGGTAGCGGCTTTGCAACAGGCGCTGGGTGAAG
The DNA here is from genome assembly GCA_028817795.1 of Alphaproteobacteria bacterium. GTDB lineage: Bacteria > Pseudomonadota > Alphaproteobacteria > Micavibrionales > UBA2020 > JAPPOU01. The sequence continues at coordinate 2,140 of JAPPOU010000140.1, read as the reverse complement.
GGTACAAGGTTTTCGTATCCATGCGCTATTGGCACCCCATGGCGGACGCTGTTGCGGCAGAGGTCAAGACGTATAATCCCGATGACGTTATTCTTTTGCCGCTGTATCCGCAGTTTTCAACAACAACGACGGGGTCATCCTTTGAAGATTGGGACCGCGCGGCGCAGGGCGCGGGGCTTTTAAAACCAACGCGGCGCATTGGTTGTTATCCCATGGACAATGGATTTATCAAGGCCAGCGCTGAAAACATTCGCTTTGCCATGAAAGATGCGCCAGAGAATACGCGCATTCTTTTTTCCGCGCATGGCCTTCCCGAAAAAGTGATTGCAGGCGGTGATCCTTATCAGGCGCAATGTGAAAAGACCGCAAAGGCCATTGCCGCAGAACTGGGGATTGCAGACGATGCATGGCAAATTTGTTATCAAAGCCGCGTCGGCCCCTTAAAATGGATAGGCCCTTCGACAGAAGAAGCCCTGCAAAAAGCGGCGGATGACAAGGTGGGCGTTCTTATCTATCCCCATGCCTTTGTGTCCGAACACGTGGAAACGCTGGTTGAAATTGACATGGAATATCGCCATATGGCGCAGGATATGGGCGTGCCGTGGTTTGGCAAGGCTGAAACCGTGGGTACAAACCCTTTGTTTATTGCGGGGTTGGCAGCGACAGTACAGGCGCAGGATAATGAAAAATTTTTGCCCGGCCAGTGCGCGGCAAAAGCCCGTCAATGTATTTGTAAAAAGGCAGCCTGATATGCAGGATTTCGTGGTGCAATATTACAATTGGTTCAAGGCTCTGCACGTCATTGCCGTTATTTCGTGGATGGCGGGGCTTTTATACCTGCCGCGCTTGTTTGTGTACCATGCCGATGCCGAAAAGGGATCGGAGCTGTCGGAAACCCTGAAAATCATGGAACGCCGCCTTTTGCGCATTATCATGAACCCTGCCATGATCGTGGCCTGGATTGCGGGCGGGCTAATGCTCTGGGGCAATATGGCGCTTTTTTCGGAAGGCTGGATGCATACAAAATTCACAGCCGTTGTGTTGATGACAGGGTTTCACCACGCGCTGGCCAAATGGCGCAAGGCTTTTTTAAAGGATGAAAACGTAAAAACATCCAAATTTTATAGAAGGATCAATGAAATTCCCACGGTCCTGATGATCGTGATTGTCATCATGGTTTTAGTGCGACCTTTAGCATGATTGATACTGCCGTTGACTTTCGCGGTTTACTGTTCGCTTTTTGGGGTTTTTGTATACATATAACAAAAACAACTTAAAAAAGACGCAAGGGTTGCACATCCTTAACGGGGCCGTATGATGAAGCCGCTTGCACAATCATCACATTAATAGAGGGGAAATATCATGTCTCATCCAGACAATAACACTTGCGATAGCGCACCCGGCGCACCGGAATGGCACAGCCTTCACGGCATTGGGGAAACAGGCGCTGAAAAAATGGACAGCCCGCTGGAAGTCACGCTTCCTGGGCAGGTAAAAGCGAATGACGCTGGCTATACATGCGGGCTTGTTGCGCACGCGCATATTGTCCCCCCGGCCAACGGCAATGACGAAAGACAGGGGATTCTTATCGGCTTGTCCGATCAAGGCGGCGATGAAAACGAGAAAATTTTCCGCGACTTCATGGATCAGGCCGAAGATAAATTTGGTGATAAAGTGCCATGTAAAATCGATATGCTCGTTGATATGGGAGACAATACCTGCGCCAGCCTTCTTAAAGCCGGGGATGCGTCCGTGACGGTCAACGCCAGCCTGCGTTTGCACTTTGGTGGAGAAGTATTTTCATCGCCCGCTATGGTGATGCAAGCTGCCATAACATTAACCGTTCTGCCATCCATGTATGATCCCGGTCACTGGTATCCCATGTTTGACTGCCATTCCCACTGGTACTTCACATCCAAACGCAATGGTAAAAAACGCTTCACCTATTGCTTTGGCCCCTGTACAACGGGCCGCTGCACGGTCTGGGGCACAAATTCCCGCTTTGGATGGGGGTGGAGCCTTTGTAAGTGTTAAGAGGCGTTGTTTAAATTCACGAAAAAAGCCCTTCCATTTGGAGGGGCTTTTTTTATCCTATTGTTTTTACGTAATTTATTTTAAAGAATAAGGTAACTTGACATAC
>JAPPOU010000115.1 GCA_028817795.1 Alphaproteobacteria bacterium | reverse complement strand
ATTGAAGGATATATGAACGTGATTAAAACCGCACAACCATCGAACTGCAATGATGAGGGTGAGGGATAAAAAGTTGAGCGCAACGATCACGGTTATTGGTTTTGGCTCACTTTTAAGCGAGCAGGATGCAAGGCGCAGTTGCCCAAATTTGACCGGGTTTCGTCGGGCAGTGGTCAGGGGCCATCGTCGTGTGTTTCACAAGGTGGACTCCAATATTGGGGGGCTGACTCAGGACCTGCATATTGCTGACTGGACATTTTCTTCTGATGACAGGGACGATACGCTGGTTACTGTGTTTGAGGTTCCGGCTGGGGAATGGCCCGTTCTTGTTGCCAGAGAATTTGACTATGACTTGAAAGAGGTTCCTTTTGAGGAAGCTGATACCGGAAAACAAGGAACAGGTATTGGCTGTTTTGGATTTGAAAGCAATGCCGCATGTGATGAACGGGGCCAAAATGATCCCATGCGGTCAAAAGACTATGCGCGGTACAGAAGGTTTTATAGCGGCCCGATTTATAGGCAGGACATTTTTCCATGGTCGTATTATCTGGCCCGTTGCCTGAATGCTGCTCATAAACAGGCGACTGAATATGTGCACAATATTCTGGATCATGCCTATCTTGCGGATGGTGAAACAACAATACGCAGTTATTTAAAAATGCATGGTCTTTCCTCTCCGCCAGTGCCTGCTGAGGTGTTGGCTTCTCCGCATTACGCGCAGCCTGATATAACACTGGGCCAGTTCATGGAGCGGGCCGGGTATATAGGGCTTGAGCAACTGGACTGGCTGGAACGGCTTTTGTAGTGCTTGACACCCCCCTTTGTGTTATGTAATTATTGAGACTCTCGGAACACAGAGGAGATTTATTCGTGAAAAAAGCGGAAGATACGCAGAGAATGATGGTCGTACCGGAAGATAGCGTGCAACCAGCGATTATCGTTGATGATGAAACGATGGACGAGCTGAACAAGATTGCGAACGGCGACAAAATGGCAATCTTAAAGGTATGGTTTCAGGCTGCCGTGGGCCGTGATGACAACAGCCGCGAGGCGCGCCAGTATATGAAGCAGGAAATATCATCAGGCCTGAAACGGAAGTATCAAGGCGTTAAGAAGCGTTTGGGCTTTTAGGGGCAACCAACATTTAAAAGCCCGTCATCCCGTTGGTTTTGCGTGTTTTGCGTTAGCAAAACTTAGCGCAAAACACCAACGAACGGGATCCAGTTAAGGTGTGCCGCACAGCGGCACGCAAATATGGATCCCTGCGGTATAATCGCGTTTCACACGATTATACCGCAGGGATGACGGCTGCTCTAAATATTGGGTGGTTTTCTCACGAAGCAGCGGGCGGTTTAGGCGCTTTTTTACTTTGTGGCGCGGCCAGTATCCGTGCCGCCAGTGCCGGTATCGTGTCAAACCGTGTGGCGATGTTCTTTGCCCCCGCTGCTGCCAGTTTTTTGCGTTTCTTTTCTGTTGGCGCAAAGCCGATAAAATCAAGGCCGAGATGTTTTGCAGCTTTCATGTCTGCTACTGAATCACCGACAACAATGACACGTGCCAATATACCTTGACCCTGACGATATTGCGCTGCGAGGGATTCTATTTGTTCTCTTTTTAATACATCGCTTTTGACCCATTTATCGCGGTTGTTATCTTTGCCGCGTAAATAGGCGGGATCAAAATGCTTTTTGATGCCGTGATATTGAAGCTGCGCGGCCATGGCATTTTCACGTGTGCCGGTATAGATGCCGAGCGTATGGTTTTTTTTCAATTTTTCCAGCGTGTCGCGCACGCCGGGGAAGAGGTGTTCTTTCCAATCCTTGTCATTGAGCAGGCCGTCGCAATTGTCGTTGCAAGTCTCCATGAATTTTTTGACAAGGGATTCATCTTTCAGGTCTGTGAAATAATCCGTGATTTCTTTCAGGTTTTTTTCTCCCAGCGCGGCAAGGATGTCCTCTTCTGCGGGTGGAGTTTGTCCGGCGTCTTCGCAAGCTTCTTTAAAGGCTTTGGCGTAGCGCGGCCCTGCATCTGTGAGCGTGGAGACCAGATCGAACAGGATCAGGGGCTTTTGTTGC
>JAPPOU010000019.1 GCA_028817795.1 Alphaproteobacteria bacterium | reverse complement strand
AAGCGCGGCTGTGCTGTATTTCTTTCCGTCCACCGCATGGAATAAAGCTGTATTTCCGGACAAGTCTCCAATATCAGTATTTGCCCCCGCGCCCAGAAGCATTTTTACAAGATGCTCGTGCTTGTTTTGGACTGCAAGCATAAGAGGCGTTGAATGATAGCGGCCATATACGCCGTTGATGCCAGCCTTTTTTTCCAGCAGAGCTGCAGCAATCTCTGTATGGCCATAGGTGACAGCCAAAGAAAATGCTGTGTGCTTGCCGGTGGTGCATATCGTCAAGTCCGCGCCCTGATGAATGAGGTCCATGCATTTTTGTGGGTTAAATTTGCCATCGTACGCGAAGCTCATATTTGCCAGTAATTGCCTCCCCAGTTCTTGTGGCGTATATGTCATGCCCCACCTCCCGGATGTCGCGCCTTCCGGCGGATACGGCGGGGGCGGGACGTGCCTTTTTCTGAGGCGGTTTTGAAAGCAAGGACAGTGCGTTTGCGGTCTGTTTCTTCGATTAGAGTTGCGATATCGTGATGTCCTTGCTTTTGGGCGATATCAACCACGGTGTTGTCATCAAGGTCTTTCAATTCTGTTTTGGCACCAAGGTCGAGAAGGGCCTGAACAGTGCTCGTTTCTCCATAGCGTGCGGCCCGCATTAATGCTGTGTTGCCATAGTGTGATGTGTGGTTAATATTCGCACCTCTATCCATTAATATGCGGACGATATCTATATGCCCTGCTTCAGCGGCGTAAAGAAGTGCTGTTTCCCCATAAAGGGAGTTTGGGTTGTCAGCCTCTGCACCGCAATCCAAAAGTACTTGTACTGTACTGGCATGTCCCGCTGTTGCGGCTATTGACAGTGGTATCGCTGCATTATTTTTGGTTTCTACCTCTGTTTTAGCGCCGTGTTCAATTAACAGTTTAGCAATATCTGCTGCGTTTGACTTTGCTGCGATGTGAAGGGGGGACCAATCATCTTTACTGACTTTGTTAACGTTTACACCGCATTTAATAAGCTGCGATGCCGCCGTGTAGTTATTATGCCTCGCGGCGTAGTGCAGGGCGGTTTGTTGAAAGGCATCTACACTGTTGATGTGTGCGCCGTGGTTCATGAGCAACTGAAATACTTCTGTTGGCCTTGTTATGGCGTGCATCAGCGGCGTTGCGTGATTGTTGCCTGTAGCATCCGGATTTGCGCCGTTTTTTAGCAAAGCTTCAACGACTTCTGTTCTGTCTCTTTGAATGGCGAGTAACAGGGGTGTCTGGTTGTTTTTGTCACGCATGTCTAAATCTGCGCCTTGTGCGATAAGTTCCAAGCATAGCGTAGGATCGGACAATTCATCCAGTGTGGCGATAGCGTGTAGAAGTGCTTGCCCCAGTTTTTCTTTTCTTTTGCCGTCACTCATGGTGTGATACTTGTTTTACGATGAATACGGCGTTTGCGCGGCGTGCCCTTTGCATCAGCGGCGCGGAATTTACTTTCTTCTATTCGTGCGAAGATATCTTCTCTTTCCTTGAATATTGCGATGTCCTGTGCTGTTTTTCCGTCTTTATCGCGCAGGTCTGTTTGTGCGCCATGTTCCAGCAGCAGGTGGCATATGTTTATTTCCCCCCAGGCTCTTGCTGTGTACATCAAAGGGGTTTGTTCTTGATTGTCTCTTACATTGATTTTTGCACCGTGCCGTATCAGCGCTTTCACGCTATCGGTAAGGCGCTGTTCAGTGATATGAGCCAGAGGGGTTTGCCCGTTTCCGTTTCTTGTTTCTATATCGGCACCGTGGTGTATCAGGATATCTGACATTTCTTCTGGGGCCATTCCTATACAGAATAAGGCTGTTTCCTGATCGTGGTTTTTTGCGTTTACATCTGCCCCGCTCTCCAGCAGCGCATTGACAATGTTGGCGTTGTACCGGATGACAGCCAGGATGAGAACGGTTCGATCATATTGGTCGATAAAATTCGGATCAGCGCCGTTTGCAATCAGATCCATGCATTCTTTCTCGTCAAACCAACTGCATTCACGATCAAGCAATTGTGCGAGCCGTTCCCCTTTTTCTTGTGCGTTGCTGTCTTCTGCCGAAGAGGTGTGAGACATGATTTTGCGCCCTTAAGCC
>JAPPOU010000148.1 GCA_028817795.1 Alphaproteobacteria bacterium | reverse complement strand
GCGTTTAATTCGCACTTTAATATTTCATAACATATTGACACCCGCAATGCAAAAATGATATGAAAATGTATGTTCAAAAGCGCCCAGAAAAAACTCTACGAAGCCGCAAAAGAAGGCAATGCGCACAAGGTTGAGACCCTTGTCAAAGAAGGCGCAGACGTCAACCATGTTGATCCGCACAAAGAGCTGGAATTCACCCCCTTGCACGCTGCGGCCCAGCATGGGCATTTGGATATCGTGAAGTTTCTATTCGACCAAGGCGCGAATATAAACAAGGCAAGCTCTTACGGAGACTGGAGCCCCCTTCAACTGGCATGCCGCAACAATCAAGACCATGTTGTCAGGTGGTTGCTGGATAATGGTGCAAAAACAAAGAACACACTAGAGCATGCTCAAAATGGCAAAGTAAGAAAAATTCTCATCGAACATATCCTTGCCCCTGAAAAATGGGCCGAAGCTGGCATGAATGAGCGGCTTTTATACGCTGTTGAAATCGGCCATATAGACACCGTCAAAGACTGCCTTGAGAACGGTGCTGATGTTAACTACGACGCAAACGGAACAAAAGACCACGCGTTCTATACCGCCTGCAGGTATGGCAGGAAGAACATCATTGATCTACTTTTGCAAAACGGGGCAGATGTAAACAAGACATCACCTCAAGGGGAACCTTCGCTCTTCATAGCCGCCCGTGCCAGACTTGAGAAAACCATGTCCACCTTGCTGGAAGCCGGCGCAGATCCGCACCAAACCTGGCAGGGTAAAAACCTTTACGAAATCTGCAACCAATCCTGCCGCAACCTTGTAGAAAAGTTTATTAAAGAAACGCAAAAGGACGTCATTATCCTGCGCAATACCGTCAGCGATATCGTGCTGGAGGATTGCTACCATTTCGGCATGCTGGAACGCACATCCATTGTGCGTGATGCGAATAAAAACGCAATTATCCAAATTACGCGTGACAGTTTCCAGTCATTAGGCGACACCCCTCAACTACGCAAAGCCTTTAACGAACACAAAGCACGTGGCGGAACAACGCCGGAAGAGGATGTTTTTTCCTCCCGCCCCTCTCTCAACAAACAAAAACGTATGGCCGTGTTGGAGCCTAAATAAAAATGGCAAAAAGCATAGAAGATCAAATAATACACGCCGCAAAATCTGGCAACTTACAAAAGGTACAGCGCCTTCTTAACGGAGACAAATCCCTTGCCAATGCCAAAAATGCGGAACATACAGTACTTAATCAAGCTGCCTTTAATGGCCATCTTGAAATTGTGCGCCTGCTCCTTGAGAACGGTGCCAAAATTGAAATACAGGATAAATGGGGGGACACGCCCCTGACAGATGCCGCCTATAACGGGCATACACATGTCGTGGTTTACTTGCTTCAGAGCGGCGCAAACCCGGATGCAATAAACAATATTGGAGATAATGCCGCCACACGCGCACACAAACAAAAGCATCCAAAGCTTGCCGCAAATTTAAACAATGCCTCATGGGTGGAAGCCGTCAAAAAATACAACAAGACACCTGAAGAAGTCATTTTCCACGCCATGGCAGGACTCAACTATGTGGAAGATATTTATAATTTCAGAACGATGGAGCGCACATCTTTCATACGCACCTCTCCGGCCAGCGCTTCGGTCGGCATCGCATGCGAAAGCTTCCACGATCTGCAAAAAACGCCCGGTCTGCGCAAAGCCTTTGAAGAGCATGCCCGCAGAGGGGGCACAGTAAAAATGCAGGATATCGATTTCGCGCCAGTCAAAAAAGCCCGCCTGATGCTGAAACAGGGGCAAAACAAATGATCGACCACAAAAAATATATAGCGCAAGACCTGATTAAACATGTGCGGAACGGAGATCATCACAGCGTTCTGACATGCCTTAATCTCGGCGCAAATACGGAAGAGATACCCGCCAGCTATATCCAGCGTGAAACAGCCTTGCATCAAGCTTGCAAATTCGGACACCTTGATATTGTCCAAACGCTGGTTAAATTCGGGGCAGACGTTCACGCAAAAGATTTTGTCGGCAAAACCCCCTATGAACATGCGCGTAACAACCAGCATTATGATGTGGCGGAATTTATCGCAAGAGCAATCGCCCTGTCGCTTATACG
>JAPPOU010000015.1 GCA_028817795.1 Alphaproteobacteria bacterium | reverse complement strand
CGCCAAAGCCATAACATAACACGCCGGACACGCGTAATTTTCTGTGTTCTGCCCCCCCGAAAAACGCTATGATGCGTTCCAATTCCTATTGGATTTATAACAAAACAATTGTGAGGACGAGATGAGCAAGGCTCCGCCCGTTTGCAACGCGGCACCGCGTGTACCTGATGTGAATGCGCTTTTTGGCAAGAAATCCGTCGCCGACATTAAGCGCGGCATCGAAAAAGCCGGTATCGAATACGTCAAGGTCGGCATTTTTGACATCGACGGCGTCATGCGCGGCAAATACATGAAGGCAGAAAAGTTCCTCTCCGCCCTTGATAACGGCTTTGGCTTTTGCAATGTGGTCTTTGGCTGGGATTCAAACGACCAACTTTACGATAACGTCACCTATACCGGCTGGCACACGGCCTACCCCGATGCCATGACCCGCATCGTACCCGAAAGTGTGCGCGCCATTCCGTTTGAAGATAATACCTTGTTATTCCTTGGCGAGTTTACGGAGGAAGCCGAGACCGTCTGCCCACGCGGGCTTTTGCGCCGCGTCTTGAAACGCGCCGCAGACATGGGCTATGACGCCACCGCCGCGTGTGAATTTGAATTTTTTATGTTCGACGAAACGCCTGACAGCGTGCGCGAAAAAAACTACCAAAACATGAAAAACATCACGCCCGGCTTTTTCGGCTATTCTATGCTGCGCGCGGGCGTACATGCGGAATTTTACCACGACCTATTGAATATGTGCCGCGATATGCGCTTCCCGCTGGAAGGGCTGCACACCGAAACAGGCCCCGGCGTGCTGGAGGCCGCACTGTTATATACAGACGCACTGGAGGCCGCCGACCGCGCCGCGTTGTTTAAAACCTTTACCAAAATCCTCGCGCAGCGGCGCGGGTGGATGGCGAACTTCATGGCCAAATGGTCGAACGACTGGCCGGGGCAATCAGGCCATATCCACATTTCGCTGAAGGACAAAAAGACAGGAAAATCTGCATTCCACGATGCTGGCAAGCCGCACAATATGTCGGATGCGATGCGCTGGTTCGTGGGCGGGCAGCAAGCACTCATGCCCGAACTTCTGGCCATGATCGCCCCCACCGTGAACAGCTATAGCCGTCTTGTGCCAGGCTTCTGGGCGCCGACGGCGGCGACATGGGGCGTCGAAAACCGCACGACAGCATTGCGCGTTATTCCGGGCAGCGAAAAAACGCAGCGCGTTGAATACCGCATTGCCGCCGCCGACATCAATCCGCATATTGCACTGGCCGCGGCCATTGGGTCGGGCCTGTGGGGTATTGAAAACCGCATTGAGCCGACGGAGGCCGTAAAAGGAAATGCCTATGAACAAAATTTCCCCTCCGGCCTGCAACTGCCCGCAACACTGACAGAAGCCGCAGGCAGGCTCCGCGCATCGGAACCCGCCGCCAACCTGTTCGGTAAAGCCTTCACCGACCACTACGCCGCCACCCGCGAATGGGAAGAACGCGAGTTCCGGAAGGCGATTACGGATTGGGAGTTGAAGAGGTATTTTGAGATTATATAACCATTCATCCCCTCTCCCTCTGGGAGAGGGTTAGGGAGAGGGCATGGAGCCACTCTCAAACAAAAAAACGCACTATTCCCTCTCCCCGGCCCTCTCTCGGAGGGAGAGGGGGGAATGCACTGCAAGGAACGAAACATGACAAACGCCACCCTTAAACCCGCCACCTCCCCCCACACCCTGCAATGCATATCCCCCATCGACGGCAGCGTGTATGTGGAACGCTCCTTGCAGGATCGCGCCACAATTGACCGCGCCCTTGCCACGGCGAAAAAATCGCAAAAAGACTGGGCGCAAACATCACTGGAAAAACGGCAGAACATTGCTTTAAAAGCGCTGGAACACCTTGTAACCCATGCCGATAAAATCGGCGAGGAAATCACATGGCAGATGGGCCGCCCTGTTTCCTACACCGCTAACGAAATTCGCAGCGGCGTAGATGAACGTGTACGTTATCTGGTTGATATCGCCCCCAAAGCGCTGGCCGATGTCGTGCCGGAGGAAAAAGACGGCTTTAAAAGATACATCCGCCGTGCACCGCTGGGCGTTGTGGCTGTGATTGCGCCGTGGAATTATCCGTTCCTGACCGCCGTCAACGCCATTGTGCCCGCGCTGCTGGCAGGCAATGCTGTTGTTCTAAAGCATTCCCACCAGACCCCACTGGTCGCGGACAGGCTGCTGGAGGCGTTTCAGGCGGCAGGACTTCCTGAGGGCGTGTTCCAAAAGCTTGACCTCTCCCATGCCGATGCCGAATTTTTAATGGCCGATCCACGCGTGGACCATGTGCAGTTTACAGGATCGGTGCGCGGCGGACATGCCGTGCAGCAGGCAACAGTCAAAAAGTTTATCTCCACAGGGCTGGAGCTGGGCGGGAACGATCCTGCCTATGTCCGTGCAGATGCCAGTCTGGAGGATGCCATCGCCAATCTTGTCGATGGTGCGTTTTTTAATTCCGGCCAGTGCTGCTGCGGGATTGAACGGCTCTATGTGCATACCGATATTTACGACAGTTTTGTCGAAGGCTTTGCAGACCTGACCCGCAAATATGTACTGGGCAATCCACTGGAGGCCGGAACGACTCTCGGCCCCATGGTGCGTACTGCCGCCGCCGATGAGACCCGCGCGCGTATTGAAAAGGCCATACAGGATGGTGCAAAACCGCTGATTGATGAAAGCCTCTTCCCCCAATCAAAACCCGGCACGCCTTACATCGCGCCGCAGGTACTGGTGAATGTCACGCACGACATGGCATTTATGCGTGAAGAACTGTTTGCTCCGCTGGTCGGCATTATGAAGGTATCATCGGATGAAGAGGCTATTGCACTGATGAACGACAGCGTTTACGGCCTCACCGCCGGTATCTGGACCAACGATCTTGGTGCAGCTGAACATATCGGGCAACAAATTGAAACCGGTACTGTCTTTATGAACCGCTGCGATTACGTTGACCCCGGCCTGTGCTGGACGGGCGTTAAAAACACAGGTAAGGGCGCAACGCTGGGTACAGTCGGGTTTGAACACCTGACGCGCCCGAAAAGTTTTCATTTAAAGAAATAGGCATACACCATGACCACCCTCACCGGAAAATGGAACTATCCCACCACTGTCATCTTCGGCCCCGGACGCATTGCGGAACTGCCCGAAGCCTGCAAACAACTGGGCATGAAAAACCCCCTGCTGGTAACAGATGAAGGGTTGAAAGATAACACCATCACCAAAACCGCGCTGGATGCCTGCGCGGCGGGCGGCATCACCGCAGCGTTGTTTGCAAAGGTCAAAGGCAACCCCACGGGCCAAAATGTTACGGATGGCGTGGCAGCTTACAAAAACGGTGGACATGACGGCGTGATCGCCTTTGGCGGCGGTTCCGGCATTGATGCGGCAAAGGCGATTGCCCTGATGGCGGGGCAAGACCGCCCGCTGTGGGATTTTGTGGATGAAGGCGATAATTACCTGCGCGTCAACATTGCGGGCATGGCGCCTGTGGTAGCCGTGCCGACAACAGCTGGCACAGGCGCGGAGGTGGGCCGCGCCAGCGTCATTACCAACGAAGACACGCATGAAAAGAAAATTATCTTCCACCCCAATATGCTGCCTGCACGTGTTGTGTCCGACCCGGGACTCACAACCGGCTTGCCGCCACATATTACGGCGGCGACGGGGATTGATGCCTATGTACATTGCTTTGAAGCCTTTTGTGCGCCGGGTTTCCACCCCATGGCCGACGGTATCGCACTGGAGGGGATACGCCTTGTCGCGCAATACCTGCCCCGTGCCTGTAAGGACGGCAAGGATATTGAAGCCCGCGCACACATGCTGGCGGCAGCATCGATGGGCGCGGCGGCATTTCAAAAAGGATTGGGCGGCGTCCATGCGCTGGCGCATCCGCTGGGCGCTGTTTACGATAAACACCATGGTTTGCTCAACGCCATTCTTTTGCCCTATGTCATGATCCGCAACAAAGACGCCCTGACAGAAAAAATGGATATCATCTCGCGTATGCTGGACTTGCCGGGGCGCGGATTTGATGCCGTTCTGGACTGGACGCTGGACCTCCGGCAATCCCTTGGCATCGCCCATACACTGGCTGACATCAATGTGCCAGATGATCGTGCGGAAGACATTGGCGCCATGGCGCTGGCAGACCCGTCCGCAGGCGGCAACCCCCTGCCCCTTGCAGCAAACGATTATGCAGATGTGTTTCGTGCGGCCTGTGTGGGAAGGATTGACGGACATTGAATGCACAAAAGTCCCCTCTCCCTCCGGGAGAGGGGGAATGTCTCAAAATTGATTGGCATTAAACAATGATATTCAGCCCTGATAATTTTTCAGTAATGCTGTCAAAATGCCCCTCTGCCTTGTACAGCTCGATTTCAAAAAAACGGCGCTGCGCGCGCAGGCGCGGGCGCTGGAAGTCGGCAATGCGGTCCAGCTTTTTTTCAAGGTTGCGGATAGAGGTTAAAAACTCACGGTCACTTTCATCAATCCCGCCCTGCGCGGTACGGCCCTGAATATATTCATCCAGAATAATTTCCAATTGCTCCGCAACATCCTCGACAGCATCGGTAAGTGGCCGCGCACCGCGCACATGCTGGCCTTTTTGCAGAGCATTTGCCGCCATGCGCAAAAATGTGTATTTCTCTTTTGCTTTCTCAACCAGTTTTTGGTTGTCATCAAGGCTTGAGGCATCAATCTGTTGAAGCTTATGATATTCGTTCACACGACGGCTTTTTAAAAGAGAGAATGTACGCGTATCCGACGTCAAGCGGCCAATCTTTCCAAACATGTCATCACTGCGGCCCGCTATCCTGTACTTGAATTGACTTGTATAGCGGCTCTTCAGGCGGGATATATACGCCTGCAAGGATTCGTTATCACCTCTGATAATCGCGTCTGTCACGGTTTCACCTTTCTGGCACAGCACAACGGGCGGAAAATCCTGTTCCACCATCTTCTATGCTATCAAAGGCAGGTTAAAAAACGGTATGCGGGCTACATACCCTTGAATCTCATGATTTTTTTCTGCAAAAAACCCTTCAACCGCGCATCCCCGGCTTTTAAGGTCAGGGCCGAAACAACAACCAAAAAGACGCTGCCGCCCAGCGCCAAATCCAATAACGCCCCCCATTTCACATGCAGGCTTTCCAAAGGCAAATACGCTGTACGCAAATACACCGTACCCCACGCTGCAATACCGGCAGGCATGGCCGTTAGAACTGCGCGACCAAATGCAACAGCCAAAGCAAGCGCCATAGGTGCACGGTGCATGTGACGGGCCAGAAGAATGGTGGCACCCGCGTTCAGCGTCATGCCAATCACGCCCGCCAATGCAATACCCTCTGCCGATAATAAACGCGCCAGCCACAAGTAGAGCGGAATAAGCCCCAGCGAAACAACCGTGCCCAAAACCATGGGCCGCCATGTATCACCCCGCGCATAAAACCCGCGCACGGCAATCTGCTGCACAACCCAGCCCGGCACGGCAAAGGCAAAAACAGCAACCAGCGCTGCCACAGCCGCTGTATCCTCTGCCGTAAACGCGCCATGCTGATACACAAAGGCAATGCCCGGCACAGCCAGTGCGCAAATCCCCGCACCCAAAATAACCGCCATCGACAGGGACACGCATAACGTATCTGTCATAGCGCGGTTCATTTCTTCCGCTTTGCCCTCAGCCCAAAGCTTCGATAACGTCGGCAAAGCCGCTGCCGCCACCGCCTGCCCCGCAATCGCCACAGGCACCTGCATCAAGCGCCGCGCATATGAGATATAAGCGACCGTACCTGCAGGTAGTAACGCTCCAAACCACTTGCCATACCATTCATCCAGCGTCAGCAGGGTCTGCCCCAGCATCAGCGGCAAAGCTAAAACCAGATAGACCAAAAACCGCTTATCGAACGGCGCAAAACGTGCTTTTAGCGGAATATGCCCCCGCGCAAACAAAACAGGCACAAGGAACGGCCCCAGCGCCGCGCCCAAAAGCGTGCCATAGGCAAACCCGAAAATACCGCAACAACTGTGCAGCAATACGCCGCCCGCAATAATACAAATATTATAGACCAGCGGCGCAAAGGCGGCGGCAATAAAATGTTTCCGCGCCAATAAAACCGCCTGCACGATACCGCCCGTTAAAAAGAATATCTGCGCGGGCAAAACAATGCGCGTTAAATCAATTGTCATCGCCGTTGTCGCATCATCAAATGCCGGGAACTGCAAACGTGTTAAAAAAGGTGTCTGCCACATCAATATGGCTGTCGCCACAATCGCAATGACACCCAGCGTGCCCAGCACCGCCGCCATCATATCCTCTGCCGCTTGTTCTCCTTCACGCGCCAGCGTTTTGTTGTATAGCGGGATAAAGGCAATCGACAACGCGCCGCCCGCCAGAAAATAATTCAAAAGGTCCGGCACCTGAAAGGCGGCATAAAAGGCATCCGTCACCGGGCTTGCCCCAAAATGATAAGCCAGCAGCATTTCACGCACATAGCCCAGAACGCGGGAGAGAAATATCCCCAGCGCCATGATGCCGGCCGCGGCGGCAATACCGTGCGTTTGTTTCATGAAGGGTATATTAAGGGTTTTTTACAGCCTCGTCACCCCCGCCCTCGAACGTAAAGGCATAGGCCCTGAGCGCCGGGGAGGCTGCGGTGATTGTCACTGTACCCTCGGCCACCCCGTCCAGATCGACCAGCGTATAAAGGCGGGATTCATCGACAACCAAAGGATGCGATGTCTTGCCTTCGGGCGTATCCACGGAAATCTCGACACGTACCGGTGTATCGCCCGCAGGCGCCATAACCAAAAAGACCTTTCTGGCGGCAAAACGCAGGGTTATTTTATCCCCCGCCGCGCCGGATTGGATCAGCTCCCGCGTCCGTATCCAGCTTCCCTCCATCGTCCATGTGTGCAGTGGCTGCGTGCCCTCACCTTTCCACATCTGGCCGCGCGCGCGACCAAGATAAGTTTCGGGTGTTTGCTCTATGCTCACAATATCGCCCGTTTCGGTGATCTCAAGCGGCACGCCAGGATCATAAAGGCCCAAAAGCACACGAATGTTATGTTCGGTCACGTCATACTGCCCTTCACCAAAATGCGTATACACAACATCACCATCTTTATTAATAAGGTAATGCGCGGGCCAATATTTGTTATCAAAGTTCTTCCACGTCATGAAATCGTTATCCATCGCCACAGGCCATGCCAATGCGTATTTGTGCACGGCTTTCTTGACGTTTTCGATTTTCCGTTCAAACGCAAATTCCGGGGCATGAACGCCGACAATCTCAAACCCTCTGTCATGGTATTTTGAATACCAGTCCCGCAGGTACGGCAACGTGCGAATGCAGTTGATGCAGGAATACGTCCAGAAATCGACAAGAACAACCTTGCCTTTCATATCCGATATATTCAGCGGTGGGCTATTGATCCACCGCAAAATGCCCGTAATGTTCGGTGCTCTGTATGGCTTGTCCAGCGCGTTCATCAACACAGGTGCCGCCGCAATTTTTGAAACACCGCTGTCACGCGCCTCAACCGCGCCTATGTCGACCCCGGCAAGCGCCAAGGTTGCAAAAACAATAAGCACCACGCCCATGCCACGCTTTATCACGCCTGTCTTCCCCGCAATTTTTTGCACCAAAGGCCGCCCGACCAAAAGAATGGCCAGCATCGGCAGACCCGCCCCGACAGAAAAGAAAATGACAGACAAAACAGCCTCTGCCGTTGTATCCGATTGCGCAACCTGCAACAAAGCCGCTGCCAAAATAGGCCCCGCGCACGGCACCCAGATAGCGCCGATCAACACGCCCATAGTCATGCCGCCCAAAAAACCCTCGCCCGTTTTCACGCGCTGCGCCATATTCGCCAGCCCTTGCGTCATGGCAGAAAATTTTTCTTCCAACCACGGCACAATCATAATGACGCCAAAAACCAGCAGCAAAACATATACGTTTCGCTGAAAAACATCTTGATCCATTTCAATCAGGCTAAAAATATGGCGCGACAACAAAGCCAGAACGGAAAAGCTGGCAACAAATCCCGCGATAATACCGTATGGACGCTTGCGCCCCTCCAACGCGCCGCCCGCCAGCACCAAGGGCAAAACCGGCAGGATGCAAGGCGATAAAATCAGCGCCACCCCTTCCAGCAAAGAGAGCCATGTCTGTATTGATGCACCCATCATAATATCACCACCTTAAAAAACGCGCGGCATAACGCCCGCCCAGAAAAGATAATAGCAACACAGGCAAACCATAGGCCACCAGCAAATGTGCGGGATCATCCATAGGGCAATGCAGCATATAACCCAGCGCCCCCGCTGCCGCTGCCGCCGCCGCAGACATACCGGCTGCACGTTGAGGATCAGCCGGGGCGTAATGCTGCATCAAGCGTAACAACACGGCCAGCCCCACAACGCCGTAAAACGTCACATAAGGAAGACAGACGGCAGATTCAGCAGAGTACATTGACGCCAACACATCATGCGGTACGGTCACAGCCCGCAAAAGAACAAAAGCCGCCAACCCGACCCAAAGCATCATGTAAAGCCCATCCAGCACAGGTGCCTTATAGGCACGCGGCCCGGCACAGCGCCGCAACCTGAAAAGAGACACAACGAAAACAGCAGACAAAAACCCCGTCTTGAACAACAAGCCCGCCGATATATCTCCCGCCAAAAGATCAGGCCGGACACCCTCCCAAAAAAAGACAAGCGCAAAGCTGAATACCGCAAGCAATACCAGCGCCGCCACCAAAGACATAGGCGGACGCGGCGGCGTGGCGCTGGACAGAATATGAATCAGGTCATCTGTTTTCATTTCAAGCCTGCCTGTGCACCTGCACACCATTCTTGCGCACCCATATAGTAAAGATTTCGCGCATGCATACAGCCATCCACATCCTTGACTTGCAGCGAAACGTCCTCAACCTGAGGAACGCCCAGCTTCGATATTACATGCTGCGACGCTATGTTTTCAGGTGCCGCAGTCAAGCAAATATGCTGCAAACCGATCTGGCACAGCCCTTGTAAAAACGCTCTTGTGGCTTCTGTTGCATACCCTTTCCCCCGCACATTTTCATCAGCAAGCGTTGAATATCCGATATCAGCCGCCAATATACCAGGGTCGAAAACAGCATGGACCTCCCCCAAAACAGAACGCTTTATTTTATCTGTGAACAACAAGCAAAGCGCGATGCCCTGCGCCTGACCGGAGAGATACGCCTGAACAAACTCATGCGCATCCTCCAGGGAAAACCCGCTCCTGAAAAGATAGTTCCATTTATGAACCTCTGGCGGGCCCAAAATTTCATGGACAGATGGAGTATCAGACAATGCCAGCACACGCATGATGAGCCTTGGCGTTTCCAAAACTTTGAAATTCTTTATACCACCTATAAAGCGCTCCACAGAGTGATGATCCACCTTGGCAGCCTGCAGGGCTGGTACAGGCAATTCTCTAAAATTCATGCCAGCCCCACTCTCTGAAAGAAAACCGGGGCGCAGCTTACAATCACTTTCATGGAAATCATGTGCAATGCCATCTCCCAGAGTAAGTGTTCAGCTTCTTTAAGGCACGGTGCACCATGACCTTAACCTTGCTTTCCGTATAGCCATAACGACCCGCGACACTCGCAACCGTTTCACCGTTAATTTTCAGGGCGCGGATAATCTCCCCCTGCGGCGGGTCGAGCTGCCCCAAAAGATCATCCAAATCCATGCGTGCCTCCACCTCATCATGCGGCGTGACCGCGCCTGCGCCCTCATACGGGAATTCATCGATCGAGACATCCGTCAAACGGTTCCGCCGCAAAATATCGATGACCTTGTGGCGCGCAATCGCATAGACCCACGGCATCAAAGGTTCACCCTGCCGCCATGTATGAAGCTTGAGATGTATGGCAATCAGCGTTTCCTGCACGGCATCTTCATGCTGGTCTTGCAAACCATAACGCGCCATCTGGCGAAAGGCATAACGACGGATGAGCGGCATAATGATATGCAAAGCCCTGTTGTAAGCTTTTCCGTCTCCTTTTAAAGCCTTTACCATCTCTTGTCTCGCTCGCTCGTGATGATCGTCCATAATGACATTCGCTCCGAAATGGAAAAAAGTTACACATCATACTGCCCGTCCATACCTTGATTGGTGCACGATATTTCACTAACTTGCAACCGGAAGGAGCACTCTCATGGCCAAGGAACTCACCCCCGGTAAAAAAGCCCCCGCCTTTTCCGGCAAAACGCAAGACAACAAAGTTTCTCTCAAAGATTTCAAGGGAGAAAATATCGTTCTTTATTTTTACCCTAAAGATAACACGCCCGGCTGCACCGTAGAGGCCTGCGGGTTTCGCGACGCCCTGCCCCGCTTTAAACGGCAAAACACGCGAATCGTCGGGGTTTCAAAGGATAGTGTCGCTTCGCACTGTAAGTTCGTTGAAAAATTTGAACTTTCCTTCCCACTTATCAGCGACGAAGAGGGCAAAATCTGCGAATCCTATGGCACCTGGGTTGAGAAAAAGCTTTATGGCCGGACCTATATGGGCATCGAACGCGCCACTTTCCTGA
This sequence comes from Alphaproteobacteria bacterium, assembly GCA_028817795.1. Classification (GTDB taxonomy): domain Bacteria; phylum Pseudomonadota; class Alphaproteobacteria; order Micavibrionales; family UBA2020; genus JAPPOU01. Next base: position 290 of record JAPPOU010000015.1, on the reverse strand, counting down.
TCGATACCGAGGGCAAAATCGCCCAAATCTGGCGCAAAGTGAAGGTTAAAAACCATGTGGAGGACGTTTTAGATGCCGTGAAAAAGCTAAATAAATCAAACAAATAAACAGAAACCCTTATTTTTATACTTATATATTGTGAACTTCATAAATTAGTTAAAAAAGACTTAAAAAAGTCCTTGCCGCAGCGTGCGGGTTGGGTGAATATCAACTCCTAGCTCATACAAATTCTGCTGCTCTTTTGGCTCAAACGGGCTGAAGCAAGGATACCGGTTGAGGTAAAAGAAAAA